>JAUXWY010000093.1 GCA_030681235.1 Pirellulaceae bacterium
GGTCACGCGACGGCGGACAGCACATTCTTAGCCTACGCACCTTTGTGAAATCCAATCGTTGGGACGCGATGTGGAGCAAATACAAAAAAATTCAGGCATCGACAAATACCGCAATCGCTACGTAGAAACAAATCCGCACCCTTTGTAAGTAAGCAACGCAACTTCATCGGCAAGCTCGAAAGCTCGCAACTTCGTGTGATCTCTCATGATTCCCTCTTAAACCTACAGTCTAAATCGCTAAAGCCTACAGCCTATTGTATTGCAGGCTAGTTGGGACTGAGCTGACTTTCATAAGGTCGGTAACCCGGTTCGATTCCGGGGCTTGCAACTTGCGGGTGGGCTAGTGCTCATCTGAGCCTCATAAGCTCGGACTGCCAGGTGCGACTCCTGGACCCGCCATTTATATGGTTGAGTACGCAAACCGGAAAAGCGACTTGGTCGAGAGCCAAGTGATTCTGCAGGTTCGAATCCTGTCTCAACCACCTTGTTCGATGATCGCGTGGTCCAGCGGCTAAGACACCTGCATGACACGCAGGAAATCGAAGGTTCGATTCCTTCCGCGATCATTGACACAAAATTGAAGGGCAAACCGATAGGCGACGGGACCCGGTTGGAAGTCGGCCGAGCTTGCATGACAGGCCTTGAGGGTTCGACTCCCAGGAACAGCGATTTCGAACTCTCTGACTCTTTCGTTAGCACGCGTTGTTCCCTAACAAACCGGTTGCTCTCGGACCTCGAGAGAAAGTTGCGGAAGGATTTGCGGTCGATTAACAGGCTAAGGCGGCAACCGATTCAGTCACACTGTGACCCGTGTGGGCGTAACTCGGTATCTTCACATCACGATGGATTCACGGGTTAATTTCCGGGGGTGCTCGCTGGTTTTTGTGCGACCAGGGCAGCGTTGTGTTCATCCAATTCCTGTTGCCACTCGGCGGCTTTGGCGTCATAGCCCTGGTCCGGTTCGGCGGCATCCCACTCGGTGTAGAGTTCGATCAGGCGCTCGAGGGCTTCAGGGATGCGGGTGCTCGCCGGCAGGGGGATGGTTGCCTCGCGGGCCTTCATCCCCTCGTAGCCCTTGAGCAGCAGCGGTTCGGCGTCGGCGTACTTCTTCTGGCCCAAGAGCGCCCCGCCGAGCAGCGACTGCGTATTGAACGTGTTCCAGGCATCGGGCTGCGTCTTCTCGCGGATGGTCAGGCACTCACGGAGCAGCGGTTCGGCCTCGGTGTACCCCTTTATTTCCAGCAGGCTCAAGCCGAATTGGGCCAGCATCCCGCCCAGTTCCGGGCTCTCCTTGGGCAGCGACTTGCGGGCGTCCGCGAGTACTTCGTCGATCAACTTCTTAGCCTCGGCAGGCCTGCCAGCCTTGGCGTAGGCGTCGAGCAGGTGCGGGCCGACCCCGCGGAGGAGGGGGAACTTCTTCGACGCCGTGTACACTTCCTCCAGTAGCGGGATGGACTCGGCCACCCGCCCGGCGTCCGTGTAGGCCACCCCCAGGTTGATCATGCTGGCGAGCGTGTGGGTGTGGTCAGGGCCGAGCTTGGTCTTCTGGATCCTGATCGTCTCCTCCAGGAGCGGCACGGCCTTGTCCAGCTGGCCGGCGTTCACGTAATCCACCGCCAGGCTGTTCATGGTGTTGAGGGTGTCAGGGTGGTCGGGTTCGAGCTTGGCCTTCCTGAGTTTAAGCGTCTCCTCGAACAGCGGCAGGGCCTTGTCCAGCTGGCCGGCGGCCCGGTAGCCCACTGCTAGGTTGTGCATGCTGGTGAGGGTGTTAGGGTGGTCGGGAAACTCCATCACGAAGAACGGCCGGCCCTCGGCGGTCATCCCGCCGTCAAAGACCTTGGCGATGTTCGGATGATCCATCATCGCCAGCGCCTGGCGTTCGGCTTCGAAGCGAGCCAGCACCGACTTCGAATCCATCCCCGGCTTGATCAGCTTGACGGCGACCTTGCGTTTGACTGGCTCTTTTTGCTCCGCTAACCAGACTGAACCCATCCCGCCTTCGCCGATCGGTTCCAGCAGTTTGTAACGCCCCGCAATCAAAGTGCCGGGCCGAACAACTGCCGGTGCGTCGAGAGTGGCTTCGAAGGCGAGACCGGATGGCTCGTCACCAAGTTCCGCCGCAGCGTCGTGGGCACGCAACAAGGCTTCGACCCGGGCGCGGAGCGGACTGTCACTGCCGCATTGTTGGACTAAATAATCCGCCTGCTCGGCCAGATTGGGCAGCTCAGAAGCCGCCAGAAAAATGGATTTTGCACGTGCCGTATCAACTGTCATGGTTCACCTCGGGGTTGGAATCTACACTCAATGCCCCGTCCAGCGAGAGAGTGTCTCACGAATTCCAAACTATTTTTCCAATGCGGCCCGCAGCCAGGCACGGGCGTATTTCCAGTTCCGGTACGCCGACGCGCGGGATTGACCCATTGCGGCACCAGCCTGCTCGACGGAAAGTCCGGCAAACAGATGGAGCTGGGCGATTTTTGCCGCAGCCGCGTCTTCTGCCGCCAGCCCGTCAAGCAGCTGATCTAATGACATGACTAGGTCGGGATCATCGCCAAGTGAATTGGCTTGATCGAGCAGTTCCAGCCGAACGCGTCCGCCACACCGCTTGTGGCGATTTCGATCCCGAGCGTGATTGACCAGGATCCGCCGCATCGCTTCAGCAGCAGCCGCAAAGAAATGCCCCCGACTGTCGAACTGCTGATCGCCAAGTAGCCGCAAGTACGCTTCATGGACCAGCCCTGTGGCGTCAAGTGAATGATCCGGACGCTCTTGCGACATTCTCGCCGCCGCCAGCTTTCGCAGCTCGTCATAGACCAAAGGCAGCAACAGTGCCGCGCGAACCTCCTCGACCATCTTCGTGTAGCAGGGGCCTACTTGTCCGCCGGAACTGGGTGGCCTGAAATCGACGAACAGACTCTTGCCGCCGATCTCCGGATGGCGATCAATGCCTAGCTTGAGCAGCAACATCAAAAAGACACTACTCGTCGGGTCGGCGCGCAGAATCAGCGCTTCGAGCTGACCTGCTCCCGAGTTAAGAGACAAAATGACTTACGGAACGCACCATGAAACGCCCCAAAGGATTTTAGAGCCCAGGGATCGGGGTTCCGCGTCCGACAACATTGAGCAAGTTGCGCGGCAAACCGTCGGTCACGCGGACTTGGTCGACGTCGAACAACGTGTGCATGATGGTCGCCAGCAGATCGTGGATCGTCACGGGGTTGGACGCCGGTTGTCCACCATCACGAGTCGAATATCCGATGACTTGTCCAGATTTCCAACCGCCACCATAAAGCAGCAGCGGTGCCAAATTGCCCCAATGATCGCGGCCACCGTCTTTGTTGATGATGGGCGTGCGTCCCATTTCACCACAACAGACCAACAAAATCTTATCACGCAGTCCGCGAGACTCGATATCGTCGATAAACGCTGCGACCGCGTGATCAAACGGCGCGCCGACGTAGCTCATGCCTTCGGTCATCGGGGCATTGTTGACATCCGCATGCATGTCCCACACAAAGCTCGTGGTAATGGTCACAAACCCGCAGCCCCGCTCGCACAACCGCCGAGCCAACAGGAGCAGCTTGCCGATCGATGTTCCATGATCCGCATAATGCCGATGATTGTTCCATTTCTTGTCGATTCGATCCGGATTGAAGTGAGGCCGAGTGTCGTAGCTGCTCAAGACGCTGGCAGGTTCTTGCTGCAAGTCGAACGCGTCGGAGATACCGTTGACCAACGCATCAAATCCCAGTTGTTGCAGAGCGTCGGCATTGCGAATCGCCTGGTCGGATCCAACCAAACGTTTCCAGACATCAAGTTCCGCCAACAACTTACGCCGATCTTCTAATCTCGCATGAGGCAAGTGGAGTTGCATGTCCTGCTGCAGTCCCGCACCGGCGCCAGGAACAAACGGAGCAAAGGCACTGCCAAACTCTCCGGCGGACTCAAAGTTACCAAAGTCAGTAATCGTTGCCCCCGCTTCCGCTTCGACCGCCCGCGGGAACAAGGCAACGTTGGTCGGCATGGCCGAATCAATACGCTGGGGCCCCGCAACTCGGGAATAGATCGATCCCAAATTGGCTTGCAAAGTGTCGTTGCTCATCACGGGCTTGATGTCATGATTGCCATCGCCCGTCACAAAGGAGCGAACGATGCTGAATTTATCCGCCCGCTGTGCCAGTTTTTCGAAGGTGCTGCCAAAGGTAACACCAGGAATACTGGTCGGGATTTCCCCAGTCGCACTGCGGACGCCTGACGGAGCATCCATTTTGGGATCGAAGGTTTCGAACTGCGACGGGCCTCCATGCATGAACAGAAAAATGACCGATTTATCGCGCAGCGGGGACTTGAACGGCGTCCCGCTGACACTTTGCGCCAGCAAGTTTCCCAACGCCATGCTACCCAAGCCATAGCCGCCCACGCGCAAGAAGTCTCGTCGGGGGATCCCCTTTATTTGTCGGTGTGGATTGATAAACCGAAACACGTCCGTCTCCTGACTTGGGCCGCTCTGGACCAGCGCCGGCTGGCCACGGACGCGATTTCACCTATGGAATCGAACGTTGATCGTAGTGGGTTGACAAAGCACTTGCAAGATAAACCTGGGACCTATTTTGATACTTTTCGCCGATCCCATCTAAGCAACATTGCCAATGCTCTGGGTTTGGTTTCTCGCGAGTTTCTATTCACGCATTGCTGGATTATACTTTCGGACCTCCGGATACGGCATTTCCGTCCAAGCCTGTGCCGGTGTTACGAAAGACGCATGCATTCATTTGATCTGGGGGATGAAATGACAAATAGACCGGAAGACGATGGGAGTGATGGGAAGCTTGGGAATGATGAACATCATGATTCCCATGCCTCCCATAAATCCCATCAGCCTGCGCAACCACAACCAACACATCAACCACAACCACCGCCCATAGACGCCAATCGGATGTTGCCGCCCCGCGGTGACTACCAATCGTTGCTGTCCTACCAAAAGGCCGAAGTCGTCTACGACATCACCTTTCGATTCGCCCACAAGTACCTCAGCCGAGGCGATCGCACGGTTGATCAAATGATTCAATCGGCTCGATCGGGCAAACAGAATATTTTGGAAGGCAGCAAAGCTGCCACGACCTCCAAAGAAACGGAAATCAAGCTGACCAACGTCGGTCGTGCTAGTCTGGAAGAGTTGCTGGCGGATTATCGAGATTACCTGCGTGTTCGAGACTTGCAGATTTGGCCAAAGGATTCGAAAGAAGCTCGTTATGCACGTGAACTTGGCAGAAAGACACCGCAGACGTTTGAACTGTATCGGGATTTCTTTGAAACACGGCCAGCGGAAGTGGTCGCCAATATCGCGATTTGTTTGATCCACCAGACGAATTATTTGTTGGATCAGCAGTTGAAAACATTGGAGAAAGAGTTCATCGAACAAGGCGGCTTGCGAGAAAGAATGACCAAAGCCCGATTGGATTACCGAAACAAAAAACCAAAAGATTGAAGCCTTGCAGTCAACATAACTCCCATGATTCCCATGATTTTTATTGATCGATGGGAATTGTGGGAATTATGGGAATCATGGAAGCCGCGGTGCGCAGTAGTGAAGTCTTCGACAATTGATTGAGCCAACGGAGCGGAAGGCATGGGAGTTGAATCCACACAACTGTGAAGTTGCACTGTTTAGCAAACAGGCCCGGCAAACTGTATCCGGCTACCTTCCAAATCAGGTTTCAGGAATCAGGCTTCAGACGTCAGGAACTAGCTCCCTGAAACCCGGTTCCTGATGTCTGAATCCTGGCAAGTGATCGCGGAAGGAATCGAACCTTTGATTTCCTGCGTGTCATGCAGGTGTCTGAGCCACTGGACCACGCGATCTTGCTAGGGGGTTAGGCTGTAGCGATTTGGACTGTAGGGTTTTCTTCCTACAGGCTAAGCATCCAGCGATTTGAGAGTGGCCTGCCCGGGTCGGTAAACCTCGTCCAACGGCGTTTGATCCAAATAGCGACGAAGCAACAAATACATGCCGCTGGCCAACCCCCAAAACATGGAGTAACTGGCTGCCCGCGCCAAGAATGAAAAACCCTCGACACTGGTTCGCAACATTGGGCCCGACCAATATCGAATGATCAGGGGGCCTTCCCCCGACGACTGGAGTAGTTGGCTGAAGCGATCGGCATTCCCGGCGTTTGTACCCCAGCTCAAAGCCCAAGCATAACCACTGGCGGATAGCGAACAAAAAAATTCGATCACTGAACCGACTAAAGACCCAATCGCGACCGCAGCCACGGCCACCAAAAACGCGTGAATTGGACGTTGCAAGATGTACGCGTAGGCTCGGCTGATCGATTCAAACGAGTCACGGCCCTCAAACGCAATCGCCGGAAACATCAACGGCCACGCCAAGATCAAACCCAATAGGATGACGCCCATCAACAAGCCGAACACCGAGCCCAACACGGCCACCGGTGCTCCAACAATCGAGGTCCAATCCCAAACCAACAGCCAACCCGTTACCGCCAGCGGCAGTGCCAACGCAGCCAAGGCAGCCAATGGAATCAAGATACTAAACAAAGAATCCAGGTAGTGTTGATTCGTAAAGCGGACCACATCCCACCATTGGTGATCGACTCGTCCTAGTCGCAGGGCAGTACTGCGGCAAATCATCGTTCCCGCCCAACTCCAGACCATAAGTCCCCAAAGACAAATCACCGTTTGTCGCCAAAAACTTCCGCGAAACAAATCCGCCCAAGGTTGCATCAACTCGGAGGCGATCCACAACGGGTTGGTCGTCGAACCAAGCGCCCCGACACTCATTGGACTAGGAACCACATAGGCAGGAGGTGTGCCGGTCGTTGCACCGGGAATCGCTTCGGTTCCGATCTCCACGGAGCCTGGCAACCACGTGGAAACACAACCCACCAACAATAGGGCCAGTAATGCCAACAACACATTGATCGGGTGAAGACTTGCATAAACTCCCGCCATCAATTTCGAAAAGATCAAACCGGCTTCAAATGAGATATCTAACGGCGACTGAAACGCCGCTCCCGAAGGTTTCGAGTCCAGGGATTCTGCGGCCATCAGCGATCCTCATTGTCGTGCGGCGAGAAATCAGACGGGTCGGCCGAATCATTGCCTTCGTAGGCCAATCCGTACGATTCGGTCAGCCAATTGGAAAGATCAAGTTCTTTGCAACGTTGCGAACAAAACGGCATCAAGTTTGGCTCCATCACCAAGATGGCGGTGCCACAATGCGAGCACTTGGCTGTTGGTTGGCCCGCTGGTTGGGAAATTCTCACAAGCCGACTCCCGTTATTCTTTCTTCTTGCCAGTCTTCGGCTTGGTGGAGCTTTCGGACTTTGTAGACGGGTTGTCCGTAGACTTGGTGTCCGCAGGCTTGGCCGACGTCGATTTCTCGTTGGTCGATGCTGCACCACTCGTATCTTTGGCGACACCGGAATCTTTCGCGCCACTGGATTCCGACTTCCAGGAATCACCATGGCTGTCCTTCTCAGCCGCTTTCTTGTATCCGTCGCTGCGATAGTCGGTCTGATAGAATCCGCTACCCTTGAACACCACGGCAGCTCCGATTCCGAACAACCGGCGCAGCTTCTTTTTCTTGCAGGCCGGGCACTTGGTCAATACGGGAGCGGTGATGTTTTGAAACTCCTCGAACTTATGACCGCACGCGTCACATTGGTAGTCGTAGGTTGGCATGGAACACAATCCCTCGATCTGAAAAATAGGCGCTAACCTGCGGCGACGATCACTTGGGCGGGCCGAATCAGGCGATCATGCAAGCGATACCCGGTGCGAACTTCTTGAACCACCGACCCCGCCGGCGAATCGCAGGGGACCATTTGTACGGCTTCGTGAAAATTTGGATCAAACATCTCGCCGACCGTCGAAATTCTTTGGCACCCATGTCGTTTCATGGCCTCATCAAATTGGTGGGACACCATTTGAACCCCGGCGACCAACGATTCGAGAGTCGAGTGATTCGCTACACCAAGCGCCCGATGGAGGTTGTCGACCACGTCCATCAAGTCCACCATCAATCGCTGGTTCGCAAACTTCGCGTTGTCTTCGATCTCCCGGCGCGTTCGGCGACGCAAATTATCCATCTCGGCTTCGGATCTCAGCCAACGTTCGTTTAGACTTTGCAACTCGGCCCGAAGTTGCTCCTCGACATTTGGCGACGATTTTGCCGAATCGTCGGTTGAACCGTTTTCCGGGGTCGTTTCCTGACAGGAAGTGCCCCCCGACTTGTCTGCAGCGGTATTTTGTTCTCGAGCGGTCATCGTGGTCCGTTTCGTATTCGTGATTGGTAGGTGGAGTTCGAACTCCAAGAAGCGTGTCTTCCAACCTCGTGGTTACGGGAAGTAAGACTTGATTTTATCCAAAAATGACTTGCGCTGGGGCGAAACATCCGTATGCTCTAGTTCGGCCAACGTTCGGAGTATTTCTTCCTGCTTCGCGCTGATGTCTTTGGGTGTTTCGATAAAGACCTGCACCAACAGATCACCTTTGGGTCCGCCTTGTGGATCAGGCACACCTTTGCCGCGCAGCGTGAACACTTCTCCCGATTGAGTTCCTCGCTTCAACGACAAAATTTCTTGACCACCCAACGTTGGCACTTTTAGTTCCGCTCCTAAAACCGCTTGCGTGTATGCGATTGGCAATTGGACAATCAGGTTGCTGCCGTCGCGGTGGAATAGTTCGTGTTTCTTGACCTTAATGAAGCAGTAACAATCGCCGCTTGGGCCACCGTCCGGGCTGGCTTCACCTTCGCCAGTCAATCGAACTCGCATGCCATCATCAACACCAGCCGGAATCGAGACTTCCAATTCAACCGACTTGACGTTCACGCCTCGGCCACGACACGTCCCGCAGGGCTCGATAATCACAGAGCCCGTTCCGCGGCAATGCGGACAGGTTGTTTGCATACGGAGGATGCCGGCCGACTGCAAGACCTGCCCGCGACCACCGCAGGTTTTACAAGTCTCTGGTTTCGTGCCCGCCTTGGCTCCACTGCCACTACAAGTATCGCAGCGTTCGTTGCGATTGAAACGAACCGATTTGACGATCCCGGAAGCGGCTTCCTCCAATGTCAGCGTGATATCCGCGCGAACGTCGTTGCCACGACGTTGCCGTTTGCCACCTCGTCGGCCTCCAAACAGATCCCCGAACATTCCGTTGCCGAAGATTTCTCCAAAAGCCTCAAAGATGTCTTCGGTCGATTGAAACTCCGCTCCAGCACCGCGTACTCCGGCGTGTCCGTACCGATCGTAGCGATCTCGTTTGCCTTGATCGCCCAGCACTTCGTAGGCTTCGGCGGCTTCGCGAAACAGCTTGGTCGCTTCCGGATCGTCCGGATTCGAGTCGGGATGGTATTTGACCGCCAGCTTCCGGTAGGCTCGCGCGATCTCTTTTTCCGTGGAAGTCCGTACGACACCCAAGACTTCGTAATAGCAGCGCTGGGTCACCATCCTCATCCACTTCCTAAACTGAAAAAAAGAGCCAAATGCGAGACGCAATTGGCCCTTTTTCTTTGATCAACAAGCTCCGTTTGATTTGATTGGGCCAGCACCACAGAGGCACCGTCCACTTGTCAAACTACGAAATCGAGCCTTCAACCTTGCGGCGAGATTTGTCCTCATCGTCAAAGTTGGATACCAGCGCATCTGTGGTCAACAACAGGCCGGCAATGCTCGCGGCATTGATCAGCGCCGTCTTGACGACTTTCTTCGGGTCAATCACGCCGGCCTTGAACATGTCGACGTAGCGACCGGCATTGGCATCGTACCCAAAGTTGACGTCCTTGTCCGACAATTCGTCCGCAACCACCGCGCCGTCGATCCCGGCATTGGCAGCGATCTGACGAATCGGAGCGTCCAAGACGTCTAAGATGATATCGACGCCGATTTTTTCGTCGCCGCGCGCCGCACTGCGAACCTTTTCCACAGCAGCCTTGCAACGCAGCAAAGCCACGCCGCCACCGGGCAGAATGCCCTCTTCCACAGCCGCACGAGTTGCGTGCAATGCATCTTCCACGCGAGCCTTCTTCTGCTTCATCTCGATTTCGGTTTCAGCTCCCACCGAGATGATCGCGACACCGCCCGCCAACTTCGCCAAACGTTCTTGCAACTTCTCACGATCGTATTCGCTGTCGCTTTGATCGATTTGGGCACGAATCTGAGCGATCCGGTGATCGACGTCCTTGCGCTCGCCGCCACCTTCGACGATCGTCGTGCCGTTCTTGTCCACCACGATTTTCTTCGCAGTGCCCAAGTGGCTCAAATCCAATCCTTCCAACTGGATTCCCAAATCGTCGCTAACGAATGTACCGCCAGTCAGTGTGGCAATGTCGCCTAACAACGCTTTGCGGCGGTCGCCGAAGCCCGGAGCTTTGACCGCACAGACGTTCAAAACGCCGCGCAGTTTATTCACCACCAATAAAGTCAACGCTTCCGCGTCAATGTCTTCGGCAATGATCAACAATGGACGACCGGTTTGGCTGGTCTTTTCCAACAACGGAACCAAGTCGCGAATGTTGCTAATCTTCTTTTCATACAGCAGAATGCTGGCGTTTTCCAACACACACTCCATCGTGCCCGGATCGGTGATGAAGTAAGGCGAAATATAACCCTTGTCGAACTGCATCCCATCGACATAGTCCACCTTGGTCTCGGTCGACTTGCCTTCCTCAACGGTGATCACGCCGTCCTGGCCAACTCGATGCAAAGCCTCTGCCAACAATTCGCCGATCGCGTGATCGTTGTTCGCGCTGATGGCACCAACGTTTGCGACTTCCGACTTTTCGCTAACTGGACGAGCCATGCTTTCCAGGTGCTCGACTGCCGCTTTGACCGCTCGTTCCATCCCACGACGAATCGCCGTTGGGTTCGAGCCAGCAACCACCGACTTCAGACCCTCTTTGTAGATCGCGCGGGCCAAAATGGTCGCGGTCGTCGTACCGTCGCCAGCCAAATCCGAAGTCTTTTGAGCGACTTCGACAACCAACTTGGCGCCCATGTTCTCGAAGCGATCTTCCAATTCGATCTCTTTCGCAACCGTCACGCCGTCCTTGGTAACCGTTGGGCCGCCATACGACTTCTGTACGATGACGTTGCGACCGGTAGGTCCCATCGTGACCGCAACCGCATCCGCCAACTTGTCGATGCCCCGCAACATTCGTTGCCGAGCCTTATCATCAAATAATAATTGTTTCGCCATTACCAGAATCCTCTAAGTCTCGTTGCTCGTTTGAATCTGTGACTTGCCAACTCGGCAACCACACTTAGCAGACCTTTGCCAAGATATCGCTTTCGCGGAGAATCTTGACTTCTTCGCCGTCGACTTCGATTTCCGTTCCGCCGTACTTCCCGAAAATTACTTCGTCGCCAACCGCCACGCTCAGCGATCCACGTTCGCCGGACTCCAGCAACTTGCCGGGACCCACAGCGACCACGCGACCACGCTGCGGCTTCTCTTTAGCGTTGTCAGGCAGCACAATGCCGCCGGCAGTCATCTGTTCGGCAGCCGAAACTTCTACAACAACTCGGTCATCCAACGGACGAATTTTTACACTGGTCTTTGCCATTTCCGCACTTCCTTATTCTTTGCTGTCTGAAAATCAAATAGGTTTATGAGACGTTTGAAACCCCAACGGGTCGTCTGAAGTCCGGCAGACGCTACCTGGCGACCACCGGAACACCAGCCATTTACATCATTCCTGGCATGCCACCCCTGCCACCCATGCCGCCCATGCCGCCCATGCCACCGTGGTCATGATGATCGTGTCCGGCCGGCTCTTCTTTCGAAGGGATCTCGGTGATCAGGCTTTCCGTGGTCAGCAACAGAGTGGAAACGCTGGCGGCGTTTTGCAGAGCCGTCGTGACAACCAAAGCCGGGTCGATGACCCCGTCGGCGATCAAGTCGACATACTCGCCTGAATCGGCGTTGTAGCCTTCCGTCTCTTTCTTCATGCGACGAACGCGATTGACCACCACCGAGCCATCGACACCCGCGTTGTCGGCAATCGCCCGCAGTGGGTAATCCAACACGCGGCGGATGATATTCACTCCGGCCGCTTCGTCACCGACCAGATCCAGCTTGTCCAGAGCTTTTTCGGCCCGCAATAAGGCAACGCCGCCACCTGGAACGATTCCGCCCTTCAGCGCCGCGGCGGTCGCACTCTTGGCGTCGTCCAACAGGTCCTTGCGTTCCTTCATTTCGGTTTCGGTAACGGCACCGACTTTGATCTGAGCCACACCGCCTGCCAACTTGGCCAAGCGCTCTTGCAGCTTTTCCCGATCGTAGTCACTGTCGGTGATTTCCAACTCTCGGCGAATCTGAGCGACGCGTGCTTCGATATCGGCTTTCTTGCCAGCACCTTCCACAATCACGGTCTCGTCCGAAGAAATCCGCACCGACTTGATGCGACCCAAATCCTTCAACTGCACGCTCTCCAACTGAATCCCGCGATCCTTAAAGATCGGCTGGGCGCCGGTCAAAGCAGCCAAATCACCCAAGATCGCCTTACGTCGATCGCCATAGCCCGGAGCCTTGACAGCGCAGACCTGCAAGATGCCGCGCATTTTATTGACAACCAAAGTCGCCAAGGCTTCACCGTCGACATCTTCGGCGATGATCAACAACGGCTTCTTCGCTTGGCTAACCGCTTCCAGCAATGGAATTAGTGGTTTAATAGCCGAAATCTTTTCTTCGAAGATCAACACAAAGCAGTTGTCCAACTCGACCATCACCTTGTCTTGATTGGTGACGAAGTGAGGCGACAAGAAACCGCGATCGAACTGCATGCCTTCGACGATCTCGACCGTCGTTTCGCTCCCGCGACCTTCTTCGATCGTGATCACGCCGTCTTTGCCAACTTGCAGAAAGGCTTCCGCCAAGACGCTGCCAACCGATGGGTCATTATTCCCAGCAATGGTGGCAACTTGCTGAATCTCTTTTTTGCTTTTGACGTCGATCGGCTTGGCCATCTTTTCGATCCTGGCCACGATCGCCGCGACGGCCTTATTGATCCCGCGCGTCAGAGCCATCGGGTCGTGACCCGAGGCAATCGCCTTCAGGCCTTCCCGGAAAATCGCTTCGGTCAAGACCGTTGCGGTGGTCGTTCCGTCACCTGCGACATCGTTCGTCTTGCTGGCAGCTTCCTTGACCAATTGGACCGCCAAGTTTTCGAAAGGATCGTCCAATTCGATGTCTTCAGCGACTGTCACGCCGTCCTTGGTGATTTTGGGCGATCCCCAACCTTTGTCCAGCACCGCATTGCGGCCGCGGGGACCCAAAGTGCTCCGCACGGCCTTCGCCAATTTACTGACACCGGCCAACAACGAGGCCCGTGCCTCGTCGTCAAATACCATTTGCTTTGCCACGTTCAAAATCCTCCTCAATAAGCCGTGAGTCGTCAAAAACTCGTAGACGCACTATATATCCGCAGCCGACCAACCCGCTCCTGACAGCAGGGGGCCAACGAACCAGCAAAAATGTCAGTTGCTGCGACCAAGTGGCCCGGGTGCAACTACTGTGCCAGGTCCCGGCGGGGCCATGGAGTTTGCCGCACATGCCAAAATCTAGGGAATAACAGAGAATCAAGCCCTGTCCGCCCTGTCCTGTTAACAATCGGTCACGCGATCGCCCTGCGTGGGTACACGATTTCGAGAACTTGGCAAAAAAAATGCAACTTTTTTCGATCTGCCGGGTTTATCAACATGTGGTGTTCCCGCAAAAATGGCCGAACGTTGGCCTTGGCAAACACCTGTTTTATCTTGCATCTGAGGAGATTGAGATGTCGCGTTGGTTGGGAGTAGCCTGTTTGGTGTTGGCAGTTTTTGCGTCGGCCGCTGTCGATTTGGCTGTGGCGCAGCCCGGTCGTGGTGGTCAAGGTGGTGGTCAAGGTGGTGGTCGGGGCGGTATGGCCGGGATGATGGGCGGCGCGGGTGGTTCGGCCATGCTGCTCATGAACGAAAAAGTGCGCGAGCAGCTAGAACTTTCCAAAGACCAGATCCAGCGGCTGGAAGACCTCCAAGCGGACATGCGGGATGAGATGCAGGAGATGTTCCGCGGCGGTGGAGGTGGGGGTGGCGATGCCCGAGAAAAAATCCAAGAAGTGATGGGCCGCATCCAAAAAGAGATCGACGGCGTGTTGCTCAAGCACCAACGCGAGCAATTGTCGGCCATGACCGCCAGCATGACCATGCAACGTGGCGGTGCAACGGGTGTGTTGAACGACCCCAACTTGATCAAGCAATTGGGGTTGAGCGATTCCGAAGCCAAGAAATTCCGCGAACAAGCCGCCGAGATGCAGGCCAAGCAAGAAGAAGAAATCGCCAAACTCCGTGAACGCTATAACGAGCGAATCATTGCCCTGCTGCCCAAAGAAGCCCAAGAAAAAATGAAGGAATGGATGAAGACGGAAGTTCCTGAATTCAACTTCGGCGGTCGTGGTGGTCGTGGCGAGGGCGGCCAGGGTGGTCGTGGGGAACAAGGCCGCGGCCAGCGTCCTCTGGATTTCTAAAGATCCCCGTAGGATCCAAGTAGTGAAACTCGCCAAGAGTTTCGGCAGAATCCAAGAGTTTCGGCAGGTTAATTGGGTTATATCGATTGCCGCTCCGGGCCGAGGGGCGGTTTAATCCAAAGTAAATGCTAGGGAGTGCTCTCCGCCCAACTACAATGTGGTGTAGGCGGTTGGAAGCCTCCCTTTTTTCGTGTGTTCGCATTTTTTGTACATTCGCGACATCGAATAGCCCCCAGGTCATCGCGCCAAGTTTGCCCGAATCAGAACGCCGCACCCACCGGAAAGCAACTCCCCATGAACGCTGTGAACATCCTGCTGGACCAGGGTTTGATCCAGCATCGCGACGTGATGCAGTTGAAAAGCGATAGCCCGGACGGTGGCCATTGGCGCAAGCTAGTGGAACAAGGCGTTCTGACCGAAACCCAAGCGTTGACCGCCCTGGGCAAACAAGTTGGCATGGAGTTTGTCGATGTCGCCGCTGCGGATTTAGATTTGGGATTGCTGAAACAAGTGCCCCAAAAACTTGTCCACCGCCATATGCTGTTTCCGATCTATCGGCGCGGCGAGACGGTGTTTGTTGCAACCAGCGACCCGTTCGATGTTTACTCCATCGATGCGATCAGCGCCGCAACGGGTTGGATTGTCGAACCCGTGCTGGCCGAACGAGTCGAAATCGCCAAGCTGATCAAGACCCATTTGGGCGTCGGCAGCGAGACCATCGATTCGTTGGTCACGCAAAAGAAGAACGAAGATATTGAACTGTTAGAGGAACTGGAAACCGACGGCTCAGAATTGTCGGAATTGGTTCAAGAAGCCTCGGTGGTTCGCTTGGTGAATGAGGTGTTGCTGGAAGCAGTTGAAATGCGGGCTTCGGACGTGCATATCGAAAGCCAAGCGCATGGCCTGGAAGTTCGCTATCGCATCGACGGCATTTTACAGACGCAGCCCTTGCCACCCGAAATCCATCAGTTCCAATCGGCGATCATCAGCCGGCTCAAGATCATGGCGCGGCTGAACATTGCTGAGAAGCGGTTACCGCAAGACGGGCGTATCAAATTAAAAGTTAAGGGCCGCGAGATCGACGTACGTTTGTCCGTGATTCCCATGATCCACGGCGAAGGCTTGGTCATGCGTATTTTGGACAAGGGGAGCATGGTCTTTGAATTGCAGAAGATCGGCATGGACCCCGAACAATATGACGTGTTCAAAGAACTGATCAAACTGCCGCACGGAATTATTTTGGTGACGGGGCCCACGGGTTCCGGTAAGACCACGACGCTGTATTCCGCGTTGGTCGAAATCAATCAACCAGACGTCAAGATCATCACGACGGAAGATCCTGTCGAATACCAATTGGCCGGTATCAATCAGATTCAGGTTCATCCCAAGATTGGTTTGACATTTGCCCATTCGCTGCGCAGTATCTTGCGTCACGATCCAGACATTGTGCTGGTGGGCGAAATCCGCGACCACGAAACGGCCGAGAACGCGATTCAAGCGTCGTTGACCGGTCACTTGGTATTCAGCACCTTGCACACCAACGATGCCTCGGGTGCTTTTACGCGTATGACGGACATGGGTGTCGAGCCTTTTTTGGTCGCCAGTACGGTAGAGGCCGTGATGGCCCAACGACTGGTGCGACGTTTGTGCCGACATTGCCGCAAGCCGGTCGATGCGAAGACCTTGGACTTACCGAAAGACTTTCCGTGGGCGTTGCTGGAGGATCGTCCAATCTACAAGCCACAGGGATGTCGCGAGTGCCGCAACTTGGGATATCGCGGCCGAATGGGTATTTACGAACTGTTGATCACGTCCGAACGAGTCCGTGATTTATGTACCAACCGCGCCAGTAGTTGGGAGATCAAGAAGGCCGCTTTGGCCGAAGGCATGAAGACGCTACGCGACGATGCGTGGAAGAAGGCCATGCGCGGCGAAACCTCGGTCGAGGAAGTCACGCGGGTCACCAAGAGTGACAAAGGCATCTAACGGTAGATATTCAGCGAAACAGGAATCAGGAGTTAGCAAAAGGTCATGCCTGAATTTGAATATGTCGCGCGGACGATGGCCGGAGACCGTGTCTCGGGGACGACCAGCGCCGCCACACAACGCGATGCAGTTGGACAACTCAGTGGTCGCCAATTGTTTCCTTTGTCGGTGAAAGTCGTGCGCCCCAAAGGTACTGGTATTTCACTTGGGGG
>JAUXWY010000387.1 GCA_030681235.1 Pirellulaceae bacterium
ACTGTTAAACGACTAAATCAACAGTCCGCTCGGGCCGGTAGCCTCGTCCACGTCAATTGACAAAGCGAAACTCGGCACTGGCAAGCAAACCCCAAACCATCTCTTGTATCACCACATTGCGACCGTCGCCGGATGCAACCAATTGTTCGCTAACGAATTTGACTTCTTCCTCCGTTGGCTGCCGTGCCAACAGCGTCCAATAAATCAGACGGGCAATCTCGGCGTTATCGGTCAGCGCGATGGCTCGTTGAGTCACATTGTCGTTACCAGGCCCAGCCCATGCGTGCACGCTGCCCGCGTTGGCAATATAAAGTGCTTGGTCCGCCGAGGCGAAAAAATCGTCTTCCGTGTTATCGGGTCCCGACGAATACAGCGAGACATAAACATCCGCAATCCCTCGCAACTTATCCACAGCACCACGCACCGCTTGCCGATGTCGAACTGCCTTGGTGGCTGCGTCCGCATCAGCGGCCAATGGCGATTGTTTCTCAAGTTCAGCGGCTTCCGTTCGGATATAGGCATCGAGAACCCCGGTAATTCTCAACGTGCTCCAACAGATCTGTTCCGGTGTGAGAGGTTGCAAAGTCGCTGTGGCCAACTGTCGCACATTATCCTCATGAATCGCCGTCCAATTTTCGTTCACCGTTGTCTTGCTGGCAGCAAGCGCCACTTCGTGGTTGGCAATGATCGCGCGGGCGGCAGCGATGCGGTCATCAATGTCTTTTCGAGCGGCTTGATGCGTGGTTAGTTCTTGGGTTCGAGCGGTCGATGCCATTGCGGCAACGACAGCCGCTTGCTTTGCCGCATCCAGGGCCGATTGATGGGCAGTCGTTTGATTCCGACGAGCCTCCAACTCGGTTCCGATAACCGATTGGGCAGCAACTAATGGTTCGGCAGTTGAAACCAAGTTTGTAGATGCGACCAACGCGTCGAGCGATTGTTGCAATTGAGCGACCTCGGTGGCTTGGCGATTGACCACTTCGGTTGCTCGAACGATCTCAGTGGCCGCGACTTGTTCCGCTTGCTGGGCCGATGTTAGTTGGGCTTCCGCCGCCGCGATCAAACTATCGGACGCCGGCAATTCGGCTTCAACAGTTGCCACGGCCTGAGTCGCGGTCTCCAGTTCTTTAGCCAACTTGTCGGCCGAGTCAAATGAATCCAACCACGCGAGTATCTGCTCGTGCCTGCGAGCCCTGATTTCGTTGTTCTTTAGGGCCTGGCACGCCGCGGTCCACTGCGTGCGAGCGGCGACCATTGCGGCGTCGGCCTCCGACAATGCTTGGTGAACCGGTTGCAACTTGGCCACGATCTCTTCGACCTTCGCGGTGGTTGTAGCCAGTTCGGGAGCAGTCGCATCGGTCGCCGCTTTAGTGTCGGCAACCGCTTGTTCGACTTCCGGAAGGGTCGCCCGAGCCACGTCGGCTCGCTGCTGGACGACGACCAGCGCCTGCTTCAGTTCCGCATCCTCGGCGCCGGCAAGATTCACGGCCTCTTGTAGTTTTCCGGCCGCTTCGGCCAGCAAGCTAACGCGTGACGCGGTATCCGTTTGACGCTTTTGAGCAGCAGCAAGTAGAGCGGCGGCTGCATCGAATTTTTGCTTCGCGGCCAACATTGCCGCTTCGGCGGCGTCCAATTCCATTCGAGTCTTCGCTCGTTCGCCTTGAACGGTTAGCCACGCGTCACGCGCCGATTCGTAATTCGCCAGAGTTTCCGTCTCCGTGGCCGCCAAGGCGACCTTTTTCGAGATGGCGTCATCTCGGCTCGCCGTTGCCGACGTGCGGATCAAGTTCAATTGAGGGTGACTCGCCGATCCAGTTGCTTGCGCAACATGTGATACACTTCCACGACGATAGGTCTGGGACAACACCAGTTCTCGCAGGAACTTTCGCGGCCCCATGTCGGACTCGACCAAGCCGTCGCTAATCAAACGGAGCAACTCCGGATGAACGGCCGGATTGTGGGGATGATGCATGTCGAGCGGGTACACCAAGCCCTGTCCAAACGCAAACGACCAGAGTCGATTCGCCCAGTTGGTCACAAAGGCTCGATTGGAACGTGAAGCCAGTTGCTCGGCCAGAACCTGCCGGCGGCTCTGTTTTGGCGGCAAGATCGCCCCGGCCAATGAACCGGCTGGAGCTTCCTCCAAATAACGAGCGTCCGGCATTTGGTATGTTTCCAACTGCTCCGATTGTTCGATGAAGCGCGGTCCAGTGCGAAACGAAACCCCTTTGTCGAAGACCGATTCGAATGGGGCATCACCGGCCGCTCGCTCGACATAAAACTGCGCTTTCTGATCCTTGCCTTCCGCGTCTTTGTACGTAACCTCCGTCAAACTACTGGGTGAAACAAACGCCAATAAGCCGTGGTAGTCGATTTGTTTGAAGTCGTCGACCAGCGGATGATCGTGACATTGGGCACATTGCATGTCACGCCCCAGGAAGACTCGACTAAGATCACGCGTGATTAAATTTGGGTCGCCTCCGCGATCCAGGAAAAATCTTTGCGCCGGACGATGCTCGTTATTCCACCAAGGTGAACCTAAGAGTTGCTTGGACAAGAAATCCAGCGAAGCGTCAGCCGCCACTTGCTCGCGCAGGTAGTTGATCCAAGCCATGCGGTCGACATTCACGTGGCCGCGACGCAACATCAGCGTTCGATCCAGGAATGTTACTAAATGTTCATCACAAAGCGGATCGGCGAGAAACTTGTCAACCCAATTCGCCCACCGATCAGGTGCTTGATCGGCAACAAAGGCATCCAATTCTTCCTGCGTCGGGACAACACCTCGCAAATCCAACGACAAACGTCGCAGCAACGGACCGGCTTCAGCTTCAGGTGCGTTTAGCAGTTCAATCTCGGGAGTCAACAACTGATCGATTCTAGCGGCCAGCGACACCGGCGTTGGTGAAGGAGTGGCCAGCTGAGTATTCTCAGCCGGTGCAGACGCAGGTTCCTGGCCGTTCGAACAAACGCCAAACGACAGAAACGCGATGACGGCAACCACACCGGGATAATACCATTCCCGAATCGCAGTGCTAATGTGAGCTGCGTCCATGGCAAACTTCCGAAGGTAGGATTTAAAGGCGGGGCGGTCCGACGGTGCCAAGCGTCAAACCGTGGCGGCATTATCATTTAAAGTCAACCGCGACGCAACTATCCCACGGATAACGGGGTTTAAGGAGCCGGAACAATGGTTTCGTACGGCGTGATTTTGGACAAGGGAATTTGGGACAGGGGAATTTGGGGACGCAGAATTTATTGACAAATGGACGATTCGGGGTGGTGGAACGCTGCGCATGTTCACACGTTGGATCTGTTTGTTTGCCACCTGTTTCTGCCTGACTCCAAAAAATCGTACTGTCCATCCGATCCCCGAAATGCGTTCGAAATCCCCTTGTCCCAAATTCCCTTATCCCA
>JAUXWY010000390.1 GCA_030681235.1 Pirellulaceae bacterium
CAACCAACCAAGCCGACTCCAATTGTCTGCCGAATTGCAGCAGGCCGAGGCCGCGTCGCAATTGCAAGTGTCGGTGGGAGAAAAGACATTCGAGGTCGACGTCGATCGAGCGGGAACACACGAGTATGCACTGGGTGACGTCGAAGTAACCAACGCGGGCTACGTTCGCGTGGACTTTCAGGGTATCAAACGTCTTGGTCGCAGCTATGCCGGAGTGGTGACGTTGATCGTTGCCGCCGACACGCCGGATTTGAAGGTGCATTACGTTCGCAATAATGACGACAACATGTTTTATTGGGGCAGGCGCGGCCCGTCGGTTCACTTGACTTATCGATTGCCCAAAGACTTGGATGTTGAATACGCGTACAGCGAGATCACCGTCCCGGCCGGCGAGGACCCCATCGGCTCCTATTTTATGGCCAACGGTTTTGGCGAAGGATACTTCGGTTTTCAGGTTAACAGTGCCACCGAACGCCGCGTGTTGTTTTCCGTGTGGAGTCCCTTCCAAACGGACGATCCAAAGAGCATTCCACTCGAGCAACGAATCGAAGCCTTGGACCGAGGCCCGGAAGTCACGATTGGCGAGTTCGGCAACGAGGGCTCGGGCGGACAGAGTTTCTTGGTCTATCCGTGGCAAGCCGGCAAAACGTATCGCTTTTTGACTCGAGTTGTGCCCGACGGAAAGGGCAGCACGATCTACTCGGCGTGGTTCGGAGACCAGGCCGCCAACGAATGGCGTTTGATCGCGACGTTTCGCCGTCCGCAGACGAATACCCACTTGCGCGGCTTTCATTCATTCTTGGAGAGTTTTGATCCCAGTCATGGCCATGTGCATCGGCGGGCTCGGCATCACAATGTTTGGGTTCGCGATACCCAAGGGCGATGGCATCGCAGCCAATCGGCCCGACTCTCGGTCGACGGGACCGGTGGTCAGAAACATCGCTTGGACTTTGGCGGCGGCGTGGACGGCGATGGATGGTTCCTCGAGAACTGCGGGTTCTTTAGCGGCCAAGTTCAACCAGGAGCAACCTTCGATATTCCTGAATTAAAAATCACTCCGCCGGAACTGCCAACGTCCGGCTTGGGGATTGTCCCGAATTAACTTCCCAGATAGCAGCGTGGAATAATGAATTCTCTTTTTCGATGTTTTTCCGAACCCGTCGGTTCGCTTTGGGGTTGTTGGTAGTTATCCTAGGAAATTGGTCGATGGCGATGACCTATGTCGCGTCGTCGGCCTAAAAAATTGAAACACGCGTTTCGTTCAGACATTCAGGAGCTACCGCTATGCCGTTGGATCAGCAGTTCTTAGCCCGCAAGTTTTTGGCCCGCAAGTTTTTGGCCCGCATCAAGAGCTCGCTTTGGAGCTTCGGAATTTTGATTGTGTGCGTGGCAATGCGCTCCGAAGTTGGGCTGGGGATGAACGCTGGTTCGGCGACGGAGTTTTCCGCTGCGGTCTTGATGCAAGAGGCGATCGGTCAGCAACAGGAAGGCCAACAGGAAGGCCAACAGGAAGCCACAGGGGAACGCGAAAGCGGGGCTGGGCGACAAGGCAGTGGTCAACGACGCGGCAGCGGCCGCCGCCGACCGGCACAAGCGGGTGCGGCTCAACAAGGCGCGCAAGTTGAAGGTCCAGCGTCGGCTCAACAGTCGCCGGCCCAGGCCGCTCCTGTCGCTGTTGCACCAACACAAGAATCGGAATCCGGCCAGCGGCAAGAGGGAGAAGGTCGCGGGCCGGTAGGCCGTGGACAGGCTCCCGGTCGTGGCCAAGCAACTGGCCCACGAATCGAGCCCGCACCCACGACGGCGACCAACATTCCGGCCTCGTGGTTGGATCAGTTCAAGTGGGAATCGATCGGACCGGCCAACATGAGCGGCCGCATCACGGCGTTGGCGGTGTACGAAAAAGATCCTTACACCTGGTGGGCGGCTTCGGCTTCGGGCGGTTTGCTCAAGACGGTGAACAACGGTTATTCATTTGAGTTCCAATTTGATCGTGAAGCGGTGGTTTCGATCGGGGACGTGCAAGTCTTTCAACAGGATGCGAACATCTTGTGGGTGGGAACCGGCGAAGCCAATCCTCGCAATAGTGTGTCGTGGGGCAACGGCGTCTACAGGTCGAACGATGGTGGGAAGTCTTGGCAACATTTGGGACTGAACGAGACGTTTCAGATTGGCCGAATCGCTTTGCACCCAACGGACCCGAACATCGCTTATGTTGGCGCGTTGGGTCGGTTGTGGGGTAGCAATGAACAACGGGGCGTATTCAAAACGTCCGACGGTGGCAAGACTTGGGAAAAAGTGCTGTACATCGACGACAAGACCGGAATTATTGATCTGCAAATGCATCCGACCAACCCGGAAGTACTTGTGGCAGCGGCTTACGAACGACTGCGAGATGGATTTGATGGCAATGATCCGGTGAAGAAATTTGGTCCTGGCTCGGGATTGCACAAGACCACCGACGGTGGCAAAACGTGGACGAAATTAACTCAAGGATTGCCGACCTGCAATTTGGGGCGCATCGGCTTGGACTGGTCGCGTTCGAATCCTGATCATCTGTATGCGATCATCGAGTCGGAATTGATCGGCAGTGGTCCGACGGAGACGGCCTTTTTGGGCATTCGCAACGAAGCCGCCGACGTCGGAATCCGTGTGACCGAAGTGGTCGCTGACGGCCCAGCCGCCAACGTGTTAAAAACCGGCGACATCTTGCTACAGATGGATGATCAATTGATCATCAAAGCGGATGACATGACCAAACTTTTGGCGAGAAAGAAAGCCGACGAAGAAGTCAAGTTGGTGGTGGTACGGGATGGGCAAAAAGTCGAGACTTCGGTCAAGTTGGTCATGCGACCGGTGCAGGTGCAAGCCCAGCGTGGATCACCGCCGCGACCGTTTGCAGCCTCGTTGGGTGGCCAGCGCGAAAATGTGCAGGATCTGCAAGGAGCCGATGGATATCAATACGGTGGCGTCTATCGCAGTACCGATGCCGGTGAAACTTGGACGCGCATCAACAGCGTCAATCCGCGTCCGATGTACTACAGTCAAGTTCGTGTCGATCCCGTCGATGAAAACAATATCTACATCTTGGGTACGTCGCTTTACAAGTCCAGCGATGGCGGAGTGACGTTCACCGGAGACGGACACGGCAACGAAGTTCACGTCGATCATCACTCGATGTGGATCGACCCCAAAGATTCGCGACATATCATCTTGGGCAATGACGGTGGCGTTTACGTGACGCATGATCGCATGAAGACGTGGGACCATCACAACCACTTTGCGATTGGCCAGTTTTACCATATCGGCATCGACAACACGCCCGATTACAAGATCTACGGTGGGTTGCAGGACAATGGTTCTTGGGGCGCGCCGCGACGCAGTCGCACAGGTGCGATCATCAATAGCGATTGGTTCCGAATTGGCGGCGGCGATGGGTTCATCTGTTTGGTAGATGCAGAAGATCCCGATCAGCTGTATGCCGAGAGCCAAAATGGTGCCATGTCGCGGTTCAATTTGCGAACGGGCGAGCGCGGTTCGATTCGACCGCAGCCACCGCGTGGCGTGACGTATCGATTCAATTGGAAGACGCCATTTATTCTCTCGCCGCACAACAGCCGAATCCATTACAGCGCGGGGAACTACGTGTTCCGTTCGTACAATCGCGGCACGGCGGTCGAAGCGATCTCTCCAGAGATTACAAATACCAATGAAGGCTCGGGTAGCGCGATTTCGGAATCTCCTGTGCGGGCTGGAGTGGTGTACGTCGGAACAACCGACGGCGCTTTGTGGGTGACGCAAAATGGCGGGCAAACTTGGGAGCCCATCTTCCATGTGCCAAAAGCGGCCCCAGCGGCAGCCCCGGCGGCTCAGGCCACGGAAACTCCGACAGCTCCGGTTGTTGAAACTCCGGCACCGGCCGCAGCGGTGACTCCACCGGCGACAGCTCCGGTCGCAGCCATTGAAATGCCCGCCAAGGAAACACCGGCCGTTACGAAGCCCACCGAAGCTTTAACCGAAGAAGTGAAGGCGGAAGAGACCGTGAAGAAGGATGATCCGTTGACGGGCACTTGGGACGGTCGGTTCAGTACTTCAGGTGGCGAGATCGCAGGTGAATTCCAAATGACCGTGACCCTAGAAGAGTCGGGGGCTGTCGCTGGGAGCATGAATTCTGACGAAGGCTCGTTGGAAATGGCTGATTGTCAGTTTGATCGCGAGAAACAAACGTTGCGGTTTACAATCCAGACTCCATTCGGTCCGATCCAACCGCAGTTCCAACTCAAAGATCAGGAGATGACGGCCCAGTTGCCACTGCCCAATGGCGAGATCCTCTCGATCTCGGCCACCAAGCGACCGCCGGTTCGCCCTTTGGTCCATACGGCGTTGAAGCAGGAGACCCCGCCGGCCGCCGAGCAGGCAACGGCTGCGGTTCCGCCGCAGGAAGCCGCTCCACCTCAAGAAGCGGAGGTGGCAACTCCCGCGACCGAACCAGCGGCCCAGGCAGCTAATCCGGCGCCGGGTCCTGCTGCGTTGGCCAGTTTGTTACCGGGCCCTCGTTGGGTATCCAGCATTGAGGCCTCGCGTTACGCGGCAGGGCGGTGCTACATCACGCTGGATGGACATCGCAGCAATGATGACGAAGTGTATGTGTTCACGACCGAAGATTTTGGCAAGACTTGGAAGTCCCTTAAAGCCAACTTGCCAGCAACGGCGGGTATAGCTTGGGTGATTCGCGAAGACATTGCCAACCAAAACGTGTTGTATTTGGGCTGTGAGTTTTCGACTTGGGTCAGCATCGATCGCGGACTAAGTTGGAACAAATTCTCCACGCTGCCGACGGTGGCCGTACACGAGTTGGCTCAACACCCCACCAGCGGCGAATTGATCGCGGGAACGCATGGTCGAAGCATCTGGGTATTGGATGTCACGCCACTGCGTCAGTTGACGGCAGAAGGGGTTGCAAAAACGGCCAATTTGTTGCGACCGAATCAAGTGACTCGCTGGCGATCGTTGCCCGAACGTGGCAGCAATACCACTCGGGAATACCAAGCTCGCACGCCGAACAAAAATGCCGAGGTTTATTTCACCTTGGCGCGTCCGGTGGGATCGGCAGTTTTGACGGTGAAGGATATTCGCGGCCGCGAATTGTATCGGACGGAAGCTCCAGTCACTGCCGGCCTCAACCGAGTTGAATGGAATTTGCGAACAGGCGCACCCGCCCCAACCGGACCCCGACCAGGCGGTGCTGGTGGTGCTGGCCGAGCTGGGTTTGGCGGACGTGGGCAGGGAATTGCCGCGAACGGGACCTATTTGGTGGAGCTAACGGTCGACGGAGAAGTCTCTTCCGAAACGATCACGATCGTTGGTGACCCGGATTACCCAACCCAACCCACCGGGCGTGGGGAAGAAAAAGAGGATCAGTCGGATCAGTCGGATCGATGATCGGTCGGATCGGTCGGATCAGACGGATCGGTCAGATCGGTCGGATCCGACCGATCAGTCCGACCCGAAATGCTGTCACAAAGGGTTCTTGAACCTGTATGGTCTGTGAAGTCACTCACAACGAACCTTACAGAAAGAACCCAGCCATGAAACGTTCCACTTCCCAATTGTTTGCCCTGTTTGTTTTGACCCTTAACGGTCTGTTTTTCTCCACCGTAGCCGCTGGCGACGAAAACGTCTACGCCAACGCCGTTCGTTCGACGGTTTTGATTATGACGCAAAGCGCCTCCGGGTCGGGGGTTTTGGTGGACCAAGACCGCCGTTGGGTTGTGACCAACGAACACGTTGTTGAAGGACATCAAGATGTCACGGTCTTCTTCCCAGCAGAGCAGCATGGGTTGATCGAAAGTGAAATGGCCTACTATGTCAGCAATCGCAGCCGATTGGAAATCGCCGGAAAAGTGATTGCGGTCTGCAAACGCCGCGACTTGGCTTTGGTGGAATTGGATAGCCTGCCGGAGAACAGACCGGCGATCCCCTTTGGCAAGTCGGCCAAGCCGGGTCAGTTGCTGCACTCGATCGGCAATCCGTCGGCCAGTGACGCGTTGTGGGTCTATACCAACGGGTACGTCCGTGCCAACTACTTCAAGACCGTCAATGAATGCCGGATGCAAGTGGTCGAAACCTCCGCTCCGATCAATCCGGGCGACAGTGGCGGGCCGATCTTGAACAGCGAAGGTCAATTGGTCGGGATCAGCCAGTCCTTTCACAAAGATGGTCGCTTGGTCAGCAACGGGGTCGACATCTGCGAAGTGATCTGGTTCGTCAACAAGAACCGTCGCCAAAAGGATGGTTCGACGGTCATCGCACAGGACAATCCGGTGATCGGCGATGCGAATTCAAGCAGCGAATCGCCGGTTGCCGCGAAACCTTCACTACTCGGTTTGCTGGCAGGGGCCAAGGAATAGTCGAGAGTACGTGGGAGAAGCGGAATTCGCCGAGAATTCAGTTGGACAGATTCGTCAAGTTAGCCAAATTGTCGCTCGTCAAAATCAAGTCTAAAATTAGAGCCGTACGGAAGCCCCGCACAGCGGGTCGCAGGTCAACCGGGGCGTTTCGCCGCAGCTCAATCGTAAGAACTTCGGGAACTCCCTCTACAGGAAGCACGTCTGAGTGGGGTTGACCTCCTGGAGGTTCCCCCCGTTTTAATGTTACGGTTCTATTCTCAGGATATTCTGCATGAACGCCCGCTGGCTGGTTGTTGGAAACTTTGGCAAGTTTGGTCATTGGTTATTTGGGCTATTTGCCTTGAGTCTGCTGGTTTTCATGGGTGTCGCTAAGCCCGGATTTCCGTTGGTTCAACAGGCCTCGGCCACTGAGGAGCAGCGATTTATGTATCAGGGCGAGTTTATGTACCAGGATAAGGACGGACGATTGAAGTTATGGCAGCAGGTTCAAGAAGCGCAAGATTCTGGACTGCCCAAAACCGCCGTCGAGCACTTGGAGACGATCCGCAAAAGCGCTCAGCAAGACGGAGCCCATGCCGAAGCCCTCAAGGCATTGGGCATGAAATTGGCCATCGAGTCATCATTGGACCAACCGGCAGCGCCAAAAATGATTCGTGGGCTGGAAGCCGCCTTACCCGAACTGCCCCCGACCATGCAGCCGTTGGCCAAAGGCTTGTTGGCCAATTGGTACTTCAGCTACTTCCAGCAGAATCGTTGGCAATTCTCGCAGCGCAGTCAAACCGAAGCACCGCCCAGCGACGATTTTGAAACCTGGGACCTGAAGCAGTTCCTCAAACATGTGGACCACCTTTATCGCGACGCGTTAAGCGCCGGGGAAACACTCCAAAAGATCTCGATCAGCGAAGTAGCGGCGATTCTAACCGAAGTTCCGGCCGCCGACGAATTTCGTCCGACACTGTACGACTTCTTGGCTTTTCAATCGCTTGATTTTTATCAGCTAGACGAACAAATCATTCGCCAACAAGGTTCGTTTCAAATCGCCGCCGACGGCCCGGTGTTTAGTTCGCTGGATGAATTTGTATCCTGGATGCCGGAAACACTCGACGAAGACTCGTATGTCTTGCAGGCCATCAAGACCTACCAAGCCCTACTCAAGTTTCACGCGGCCGACGAAGATCAAAGTGCGCGATTGGATGCCGACTTGCAACGCTTCGAATTCGGTAACCAAGTTGCCTATGGCAGCGACAAGACGGCTCGTTACGAAGCGGCGCTGCAGCGATTCGCGGCAGAACACAAAGGGCATCCGCTGTCGTCGTTGGCCTTGGCTCGGTTGGCTGGCAGCAAGTGGGCCAACAAGCAAAACATAGAAGCCCACCAATTGGCCGCTCAAGGTCGTGATCGTTTCCCCAAGAGTCGCGGCTCAGCGCAGTGCTACAACTTGATTCAAGAGATTGAAGCCCAAGAGTTGGCGATTCAAACGGAGCGTATTTGGAACTCGGCCGGGCCAACGTTGCAGATCAGTGCGCGGAACCTCACCAAGGTCCATTTCCGCTTGCTGGCGTTTGACTTCGACAAATGGGCTTGGGGCATGTACCAAGACCCGACGAATATGGAGTACGAAGAGCGACTGAGGCTAGGAACACGCCCCAGCGTTGCGGCTTGGACCGTCGACCTACCCGCCCGCGATGATTACAGCACGGTCTATCAAGAGTCGGGAACGTTGCCGGACGTCAAACCGGGTTGCTACTTGCTACTGGCCAGCGCCAACGCGGAGTTCAATGTCGAGAACAATCAGCTTTCCGTGACAGAGATTTGGGTCAGCGATTTGTCGTTTTTGATTCGCGAAGATTACCATTCGGGCGAGGTCATCGGCCAAGTCGTCAACGCGCTGGATGGGCAACCACAAGCCGAAGCGACCGTGACGGTCCGCGCTTGGAAGCAGGATGGGAACAACAGTCGCGAAGAAGTGCGACCGGATCTCACCACCGATGCCAACGGCTTTTTCCGCTTGGCTCGGGAACAGCAAGTCGTCTACAAGTTTGTCGCTAAAGTCGGATCGCAATCATTGGGCTACATCGATACCCGTTGGTACTACGGGCAGGGTCAAGGAGATCCAGGCGTCGAACGCTACGCCATGTTCTTTACCGACCGGTCGATCTACCGTCCGGGCCAAACCATCCAGTTCAAAGGCGTGCTGCACGAGGCCAATCAAACCACGGCCGTCTATCGAGCGGTTGGCGGACGAAACGTGAAAATCGGCTTGTGGGATATGAACAACCAATTGGTCGATCAATTGCAATTGACCAGCAACATCTATGGATCATTCAGTGGGAGTTTTGTGGCCACGCGTGACCGAGCGACCGGCCCGATGCGTATCGGGACCATCGAAGGCCGCTTCAACGGAAACCAAACATTTCGAGTTGAAGAATACAAGCGTCCCAAGTTCTACACAGAAGTCACTCGGCCGGAGCAACAGTTCCAATTGAATGATCAAGTCACGGTGAAGGGGAAAGCCACGGCTTACACGGGTGCTCCCATCGATGGAGCCAAAGTGAGCTATCGCGTGGTGCGCGAAGTTCGTTACCCCATGTGGTGGATATGGCGTTGTTGGTATTGCCCGCCGATGCAGGGCGAATCCCAGGAGATTGCCAACGGCGTGATTACGACCCAGGTCGATGGTTCGTTCGAAGTTCCGTTTACAGCTCTGCCAGATTTGAAAGTGGACCGGACAAGCCAGCCCGTATTTTCATTTACCGTCTACGCCGACGTGACGGATACGGCCGGGGAGACTCGGTCGGCTAACACCGCCATTCGTCTGGGCTACACGTCGTTGGAAGCCGCAGTTTCCGTGGACGAGTGGTTGACAACCGCTGCGGCCACTGAGATCAAGTGCCACGTTACGAATCTGGACGGGCAACCGCAAAGTGTCGATGGAACGTTGAAGGTTTACAGCCTCAAGGCACCTGACAAAGTTCAACGAGCCCAACTGCCTGGTTTGTACAGTTATCGATTGACCTATTTGGGCGACTTGGCCATGCGGGGGGCTGCCATCGATCCGAAGTTAGCGCAACCGGATCTTTCGCAAATCAATTCATGGCCATCGGGCGATGAAGTGGCGACGGTGGCTTTGAAGACCGATGGTGAAGGCAAAGCCAGTCACTCGGTGACGCTGCCTGAAGGAGCTTATCGCGTCCAATGGCAGACCTTGGATCGCTCGGGGCAATCCATTTTGGCGGAGCAAACTTTCCAAGTAACCGATTCGGCGAAAACCAAGTTCGGCATCAAGATTCCTCACTACTTGAGCGCCGCGAAATGGTCGGTTGAACCCGGCGAAAAATTTACTGCGGTCTGGGGTACTGGGTACGAAACCGGCCGAGCGTTTGTGCAATGGATTCATCGTGGGAAAGTCGTGCAAGAATTTTGGACGGACGCGAACCGGACGCAAGTGCCACTGGAGTTCACTCCGACCGAAGAACATCGGGGTGGGTTACAATTGTTGGTAAGTTACGTACGTGACAATCGAGCCTACATCGAATCGCGAACCATCAGCGTGCCCTGGACAACCAAGCAATTGACGGTGAAGTGGGAACGCTTTGTTTCGAAGCTCCAACCAGGTCAAAAGGAAACGTGGACGGCGGTCATCAGTGGCCCTGATGCCAAAACGGCAGCCGCGGAAATGGTCGCGACATTGTACGATGCTTCGCTGGACGCTTTTGCGCCGCACAATTTTGCCTCCACGTTTGGCACCTTTTACAATGATTATCTACATTGGAGCATTTCTCATTCGAATCGCCTGCAGAGCCTGAATGTCTTCCATTACGGTTGGCAGCGTGAGTATCGCGATCCAAGTTTCGGTTATCGACAATTTGATCATCGCTTGTTGCTGGACAATTGGCAGCAACCAATGATGGCATTCGGAATGCCGGGTGGTGGCGGTCGAGCGATGTCGTCGCGAGGTTTCGCCGGTGGCATGGAAGGCGAAATGTTGATGGATGCGGCAGCGGCTCCGATGTCCATGGAGAAGGGTGGAATGCCGGAATCAGCGATGACCGGACTTGGCGGACTTGGCGGTGAACCCAGCCTGGGCGAAAACACGCCGGCTCCCGCACCAGGCCCTGGACCAAATTTGGACCAAGTTCAAGCCCGACAGAACTTGAACGAGACGGCATTCTTCTTCCCCCATGTGGTGTCGGACAAAGACGGGGTCGTGCGGCTCGAGTTCCAAATGCCCGAAGCACTGACGAAGTGGAAGTTCATGGGCTTTGTACACGATGCTCAGTTGCGAGCCGGGCTATTGACTGATGAAGTGGTCACCAGCAAAGACCTGATGGTCCAACCGAATCCACCGCGGTTTCTGCGCGAAGGTGACAAGTTGGAATTCTCGGTCAAGATCGTCAACCAATCGGCCACGCGACAAACGGGTCGTGCGAAGTTGACTTTGAGCAACTTGCAAACCGACGAATCCATGTCGGCCGCGATGGGCGTGGCGACCGAAGAACTCAACTTTGACATTCCCGCCGGACAATCGACCAGTTTGTATTGGATGTTGGACGTCCCGGATTTCTCAGGTGTGCTGGGTTATCGCGTGGTGGCAGCCACCGAGCGTTTGTCGGATGGTGAAGAAGGATTTCTGCCGGTTCTCAGCAAACGAGTCCTGGTGAAAGAAGCCCTGCCCTTGCCGATTCGTGGCCAAATGACCAAGAAGTTTGAGTTCAAATCGCTATTGAACTCTGGCGAGAGCGATTCTCTGCGTCATCAGTCGCTGACGGTGCAAATGACCTCGAACCCAACTTGGTACGCGGTCATGGCGCTTCCCTATCTGATGGAGAATCAATACCCCAGTAGCGAAAGTATCTTCAGTCGCTTGTATGCCAATGCGTTGGGGCATCACATCGTGGGCAGCAACCCGCGAATCGAAAAAGTGTTCAAGCAATGGGAAGGCACCGATGCCTTGGATAGTCCGTTGGAGAAGAACGAGGACTTGAAGAACATCTTGATCCAACAAACGCCGTGGCTGCGTGATGCCAAATCCGAAAGCCAAGCCCGCCGACAAGTGGCGGTGCTGTTCGACAAAAATCGCTTGCAAGCTGAAATGGCCACAGCCCAGCAACGCTTGGCTCAGATGCAATACAGCGACGGCAGTTGGCCGTGGTGCCCCGGTGGACCAGGCAACGACTACATCACGCTGCACATCGTGACGGGGATGGGTCGGTTGCGGCATTTGGGTGTCGAGTTGGATCCGGCCATGGCGATCAAGGCTCTCGATCGCTTGGACAACTTCATGGATCAAACCTATAAACGCATCCTCCAAACGAAGCATGAACAGAACAACCATCTGTCTTCGACGGTTGCGATGTATTTGTACGGTCGCAGCTTTTTCTTGAAGGATCAAGCGATCGATCCCAAGTACAAGCCCGCAGTGGACTACTTCTTGCAACAAGCCCGTGACCATTGGCTGAGCCTGGACGCTCGCTTGCCGCAAGGATACGTGGCCATTGCGTTGAAGCGATTCGGCGATCTAGAAACTCCCAAGAAGATCGTGGCCTCACTGACCGAACGAAGTCTGGCCGACGAAGAAATGGGCATGTTCTGGCGTGAAGGACAATCGCGCTGGCGTTGGTGGGAAGCTCCGATTGAAACTCAAGCCATGATGATCGAAGTGTTTGATGAAGTGGCCGGTGATGCCGAACGAGTTGAAGAGTTGAAGGTTTGGTTGCTCAAGCAAAAGCAAACGCAGAACTGGAAAACTTCCAAAGGCACAACCGATGCGATTTATGCCTTGTTGTTGCGAGGCACTGCCGGGTTGGCTTCGACTCAATTGGTGGAGGTCCAGATCGGTGCCACGAAGATCGAGCCGCAAAAGACGGAAGCCGGAACAGGCTTTTATCAAGAACGCTTGGTTCGTGCAGAAATTGCCGCAGACATGGGCCAGATCACGGTGACCAAGAAAGACGCCGGTGTAGCTTGGGGCAGCGTGCATTGGCAGTACTTGGAAGACATTTCCAAGGTCAAAGCATATAGCGAATCGCCACTGACCTTGACCAAGTCGTTGTTCAAGAAGGTCAATACGCCAGAGGGACCCGTGATTCAGCCGGTGGTGGGTGCCTTGGAAGTGGGCGATCAGGTCGTGGTCCGATTGGAATTGCGAACCGATCGTGATTTGGAGTATGTTCACTTGAAGGACGATCGCGGTAGCGGGACGGAACCCGTGGATGTGCTATCCGTCTATCGGTACCAAGATGGGCTCGGGTATTACCAATCGACTCGCGATACCGGTAGCCACTTCTTCATCGAGTCGTTGCCGCGTGGCGTGTACGTGTTCGAGTACTCGGTCCGAGTCCAACATCGGGGCCAGTACCAAACCGGCATGGCATTGCTGGAGTGTTTGTACGCTCCGGAATTCAATGGCCACAGCCAAAGCTTGCCGATGGAGGTGAAGTAGCGGCGAAAGTGCACGGCCGGAATAATGTAGCCAGAATCGAAAGAACTGGCGAACCATATCAAAAGCGGGGTAGCGAGCGCTGGTGTACCGGCTTCAGCCGGTGGGAGTGGCGAAAGTCCATTTTTCAGCACAGCGCCGGCTAAAGCCGGTACACCAGCGTGCGCTAAATCAGCTTTGTTTGGGTTGTGAGTGTCCCTCTATCAGAACTCCTCTATCAGAACTAGCAGCGTCTGGGTTATTATCGTTTGGCGACGGTCCGGTAGTGACTTGTCCTGGGAGTGTTGGCCCACTCCTTGGATCAAGGGCCGTGAACGACGTTAGCCTTTTGACTTAGAGTGCGCTGCCCATGCGAAAAATGATGACGGTTGCTGGTCGCGAATTCCGTGCGATGGTGGCGACGAAAGCGTTTTTGCTCTCCTTGGTCGTGATGCCGGTTCTGATGTTCGGTGGCATATTGGCCATGAACTTCATGGGACGATTGACGAAATCGGAAACGCTCAAAATCGCGATTTGGGACCCCAAAGACCTTTTTATTAGCGATCTGCAACAATCCGCCGAAATGCGGAACCAGGTCCTCGCAGCCGCAGCGACTCAAGCTCCGCTGGATTTGGCGGCTCAAATGAAGCAAGAATTGCCGGACGAATTCAAGAATGCAACCGGCGCAAGCGAGGCGGCAAAGGGTGAATCAAAGACCCAACCCAGCGCCGGTTCATCGATCGACAAATCGGATTCAGCCAATCAATCCAAAGGCGGGCCGTTGGCCGAGAACGATCAATTCGAGTTGATTCGACTGACGGAGGCGACCTTGGACGACGCTCGCCGATTGGAACTGTCGGCACAGGTTCGCGCGAAAGAGCTGCACGCCTTTGTGGAGATCCCGGCGGATTTGGAAACGTGGCTGGCAGATGTTTCGCTCAACGGCTCACCAGGAGCAAAAGTGCCGTCGGTTCAATTCTATTCCGAAGGATCGGGGTTGGATTCAGCGAGGCGGTGGATCGGCGAGGCCATGAATCAATTGGCGAAGAACAAACGATTCGAACAGTTGGGCCTGAGTCCGCAACAGGTGATGATCGCGAATCAACCAGTGCCTGTGCAGTCGATGGGCTTGGTAACAAAACGTAGCGACGGCAGCGTCTCCAGTGAAGCGTCGCGCGACATGATGACCGCGATGTTCTTGCCGATGGGCATCATGATGCTGATGTTCATGGTGGTGATGATGGCCGCCCAGCCCATGTTGGAGACCGTTCTCGAAGAAAAGTCGCTTCGAATCGCGGAGGTCTTGTTGGGCAGTTGCAATCCATCTCAATTGATGATGGGCAAGTTGTTGGGGACGGTTGCCGGGTCGTTGTTGATCTTCTCGTTTTATTTGTTTGGAGCACTTGGTTTTGCTTGGAATCAAAACTTGCTGAGCAATGTCCCGCTGTGGGTGATTCCTTGGTTTTTCTTGTTCCAGCTGTTTGCGGTTTTGTTTTATTCGGCGATTTTTATGGCGATCGGTGTTTCGGTATCCCAGTTGAAGGACGCCCAGCCGATGATGATGCCGGTATGGATGATGCTGATGTTGCCGCTGATGACCTGGTTTGTCCTGGTGCAGAAGCCCGATGGAGCCTTTGCATTCTGGTTGTCGATGTTCCCTCCAACGGCCAGCACGGTGATGGTCCTGCGAATTTCGACCGGCGTGACCGTGCCTATGTGGCAGATTCTTTTGAGCCTGGGGCTGTTGATGGGCGCGACCACCTTTGTCGTGTACATGGCCGGACGTATCTTCCGCGTGGGTATTTTGTGGCAGGGCAAGACTCCGAAGTTGTCCGACCTGCTGAGCTGGGCTTTCGTCAAATAATCGGGAGGCCCGTTTGGTCGCGAACCTTAACTTTGGCCGCAGGTATTCTCGGACCGCTTTGTGGAGCTTGGGTGCTGCGAGCTTGATGCTGTTGTCGTGCGGTTTGGCTTCTCAGCAAAGTTTCGGCTGGCAGGAGCAAGCTCCGGTCACGGAATCAGCCCCGGCACCTGACGAAGACTGGCTCTACCTCCAAAACACCGATTTGCGAATCGGCTTTTTGCGATCCCATGGTGGAGCGGTGGCTTATCTTTCTCCGGTGGACTCCAAGGTCAACCTGCTGAACCACTTCGATCATGGGCGTCTGATCCAACAGTCCTACTACGGCGACACCGATGGTTCACTATGGGCGAAAGAGCCGTGGCGTTATAACCCGGTCCAAGGAGGTGACTACCAAGGAAGCGCGGCCAAGTTGCTCGCGTTCACATCGACCGAAAGTTCCGCTTATGCAAAGACAACACCGCGCCATTGGGCGACCGGCGAATTGTTAAACGAGTGCATCATGGAACAGTGGATCGAATTGCGCGGACCCGTTGTCAAGCTAAGGTTCAAGTTTCACTACGCCGGAAAGAAGAGCCACGGTCAACGACACCAGGAAACTCCGGCCATGTTTTTGGCGCCGGAATTGAGGACGTTGGTAACCTACGATCAAGACAAACCGTGGACCGATGGCCCGTTGTCGCGGCGAATTCCGGGTTGGCCCAATGAATATGTTGCGATGACCGAAAGTTGGATCGCGTACGTTGGCGAAGATGGTCGTGGCGTCGGCATCTACGTACCCGAGGTCACGGAAGCGACCGCGTATCGCTTTCAAGGGGGAAGCGGGTCGGATTGTTCCTATGTCGCGCCACTCAAGACCTTCGCGCTGACGCCTGAGTTGACGTATGCTTATACGGCCTATTTGACTTTGGGCGATGTCGAAACGATTCGCGCACGATTCGCAGAGATCGTCAAAGAGCAACCTTAGCTTAGAGCCTATCCCCAAAGGGGTCTGACCCTCTCGGGCGAGTCTCGTAAATAGGTTAGAAAAGTGACTCGCCTCCAAAGGGCCAGCCCCCTTTGGGGATAGGCTCTTAGAATTTAACCGCGAACAAACAAGGTTCCGTTCCAATGTCGCAGGGTTCACGTCGACCGATCCGAGTTTGTTGCGTGATCGGTGCGCTCACAACCGGTGGCAGTGAACGACAGATGCTGGGCATCCTCCAACAATTGGATCGCAACCGATTCCAACCGCACCTGTTTACGTTCTATCGCGACAGCCCATTGGTGGACGAAGTTCCAGCGGATGTTCCGCATTTCTGTTACGAACAACACGGCGGACCGCTGAGGCAAGGTTGGGTTCCCGGTCGCATTCAACGTGTGTTGGCCCAAAGCCTTGCGGAGTATTGCGTCCAACATCAGATCGACGTCGTTTACGATCGTACCTACCATGTATCGCTAGTGACCGGAGCAGCCAGTCGGCGATCGGGTACTCCTTACGTCAACACAGTCGTCGAAAACCCAGCGATTGGTTTCTATTCAACGGCCGGATTGTTTGGTTGTTTGAAGTACTATCAATTGCGAGCGATCTATCGCCGCGCCGCCAAAGTGCTGTGTGTGAGCCAAGGCTTGCTCCGCGGAACAGCCGATTTTTTCCATCTACCGAAATCAACTTTTTCGGTTTGTTATAATTTTGTCGATTCGACCCGGTTGGCTGCCATCGATGCAGCGGCCCAGCATCGATTGTGTTTGGCGAACGAGCTGGCTTCCCCTGCCCTGTTGGGCCAAACACGTCGACCCTTGAAGATGGTTGCCGTCGGTCGGTTGCATTGGCAGAAGGGGCTGGATGTTTTGCTCCAGGCCATGGCGAAGGTTCGAAATGAACAGGAGTTGTTCAGTCAACTGACTTTGGTCGGTGACGGACCGGAACTGGATAAGTTGCGCGACCTCGTCCGTCAGCTTGGGCTGGAAGCCGACGTGCAGTTTATGGGTTGGCAAAGTGAACCCGCATCTTTTGTTTCACAAGCCGATTTGTTCATTCTTCCGTCGTTGACCGAAGGGTTGCCGAACAGCCTGCTGGAAGCGCTGCTGATCGGCACACCGGCCATCGCCAGTGACTGCAACTATGGACCATCGGAACTAACAGACAACGGTCGCTGGGCAACGCTCGTTCCACCCAGCGATCCCGCAGCATTGAGCCAAGCGATCTTGGCGTTTGTTGCCGATCCCGCCGCTGCACAACAGCGTGCCATCGCCGCCCGCGAAGTTCTTCTCCGTCGATTCCAACCGGAAGTTGGCTGCCGCCGATTGGAGGAGCAACTTGCAGACGCGGCTCGAAAAAGTTCACTCTGATTGTTGATTGTAGATCGTTTGAGAAAGCAATTGCGAATTACAATTCACTCGGGCCAATCTACCTTGCCGGCAACTCGACAATGTTTAAATTCTTGAAGTCCACCTGAGTGCTCGGATCATGGGCTTGAAGCATGACCGTGCCGGCTTCCAATCTTCGACCGCGGCGAGGGTTTTCATTCGGTGGGCGCTGATCCGACCAATCGGTCACTTGATATCCGTTGACCCACACGGAAATCTGACCACCACATACCATGATCACTTTTCGAAACCATTGTCCTTCGTCCGCGACCACGCGGCGCGCGTTGACACGGCGAAAGATTCCGCCAGTACCACAATCTTCGGGCTGAGCTCGATCTCCGCCGACCGTGCCGTTGTGAATCTGGCTTTCATACCCGTTGAGGTCTTCACCCGGTATACAGCGGAAGAACACGCCGCTGTTGGTGCCCGCCTGGGCTCGAGCGTCGATTGACAACACGAAGTCGGCATAACTCGGTGTGGTTGCCAGATATCCTGGCCCACCGCGAACGGCGATCACACCATCGACCAGTTCCGCTCGAGCGGCACCAATGCCCCGCAGGTCGAAACCGCGGTTTGCCTCCAGCGTCGAATAGAGTTCCGCAGCTGGCAGCGTCGGCAACAAGGAGACTTGCTCGATGTGCAACGTCCCAACGGTGACCCGAAAGCCCAAATAGCCTCGTCCCAAACTCGACTCGCCGATTTTTGGTTCGCCATCGGCCTGCCCTTGCCCGTTGTGGAATTGATATTTCACCGACGATTTGGCCGGCCCCGAGTTTTGATTCTCCTGAACCACAACGACGGAAAGTTGATTTTGGTCCGGTACGAAGCGCAGCGATACGTGATCAACACCCGCTTCTCTCGCGCGAGGATTGGCCAACAACAGCAGTTCGGCTTCACTGTTTGGTTCGAGCCGATACTTGATTTGGAGCGTGAACGCACTGAACTGGGCCGATGTGCGGGCCACAGCTCCGGCTCGCAGCACCAATTGCCCGTCTTGAATGACTTGTGCCTGGGCACCTCGCCAGCCAAACGTGGTCGCCTGATCGAACAATTGGATCCATCCGCTTTGCCAATCTTGGGCGGCGTCAACCGGCACGGCGGCAACCTTTTGTTCGCCGACTGGTTCTTGAGCCACAGCTTGGCCAAGGACTAGGACAAAGCAACATAGCACTGTGGCAAGGCGATCCATCGATAGACGGCGCATCATTGATCCATTCCCAGGAGTTCGCGTTGCAGCCACGCGCGAGCATATGTCCAATAACGATGAGCGGTACGTTCGGAGACGCCCATCGCTTCGGCTGCTTGGTTCATGGTCAAGCCACCGAAGTATTTTAACATGACCAAACGATACGCGGCGGGATCTTCGGTTTCGAATTTCGCCAACGCTTCGTCCAGGCTGAGCAGACCTTCCCAATCGGTTTCATCCGTCAGTATGATTTCTTCGGGCAGTTCGGAGCGTCGGAGCAGTCCGCCACGTTTTTCGCTGCGACGTTTTCGAGCGGCTTCAATGAGGATTCGTCGCATGGCTTCGGCGGCCGCCGCGAAAAAATGACTTCGGCTGCGCGGTTGCCAATCGCCTAGCTGCTCCTCCGAATGGGGTTTGACCAAACGCAGAAATGCTTCGTGGACCAACGCCGTGGGCTGGAGCGTATGATCGGCCCGTTCGCGAGCCATCTTGGCGGCGGCCATTTTGCGCAACTCGTGATAGACCAGCGGCAATAGTTCAGCGGCGGCTTGCTCGTCGCCAGCGTCCACTCGTTCTAATACTCGGGATACATCGGACAAGCCAAGCACTCCTAGCGGGCGGCCGGCGGTTTGGCCGCAAACGATACTTTGGAAAAACCGCATTGCCGCGAGATGTCCAGCAAGCCAACGATGGGCCCAATCTCGATCTGGTCGTCAGGATGGATCACGACCGGCGCATCCGGATTGATCGCGACAATTTTTTGCAGGAAAACGCGAACATCTTCGGCGCTGCCCAGGGCTTGGTCATTGACACGATACTGGGGACTCGCCGCGTCACCAGTCAATCGCACGACAATTCGATCGAAATCGACTTTCGGGTCCAAGTCTTCCAAGTTCGAATCTAATTTCCCAGCTTCTCGACTGACGTTGCTGGGCAGCAAACGCTCGATGGCTTGGAAGCTAATCGTCCAGACGAAGAAGATCAACAACAAGAACACGACGTCGATCATCGGCGTCATGGCCGAGTTCATGTCCAGAGAATCGGAGCGATGCGAACGAGCCACTCTCACGACGCCGGTGCCTCCTCGGGCGAGTAGACTGCAAACGTCACGTTCCAGATTCCTTGCTGGACACAGCCCGTGAGAATCGGCTGGACAAATTCGTAGGGCGTCTGACGAGCACAGCGAATTCGAACCTCAAAGTTCTCGCGCTCCCCCGCGTCCAATCGTTCCAAAGATGCTCCGATTTTTTGGCCGATTAAATCCTGTGCGACGTCTTCGTCTTGGATCACCAACCGACCATCGGCCATCAAGTTAATGATCAGCCGCGGATTGGTGAGTTGCGTCGGATGTGCCCCCGTCTTGGCAATCGGCAACGCCAGTTTCACTTGCTGTTCCTGCCGGGTCAGATGGCTAGAGATCAAGAAAAAAATGATCAATAGAAACACGACATCGATCATGGGGGTCATGTTGAACCCCAATGATCGATCGCGATTCTGCGCGGGCATGGCAACCATGAGTAACGTGGTTCCTATGGAAACAAACGGCGTGGCCCGTTAGTCGTTCGTCATTTTACCACTGATCAAGTTGATGAACTCGGCATTCGAATCGAATCGGCCCAACTGTTTGGTCAGTTGTTCCATGGCTTCGATCGGATTCATCTGAGTCAAGGTTCGCCGTAGCGCCGTGACTGCTGACAGAGTTCGTTCGGGCAGCAGCAGTTCTTCGCGTCGGGTGCCGCTCTTCGAGATGTCGATCGAAGGCCACACTCGGCGTTCGGCCAACTTGCGGTCCAAGACCAGTTCCATGTTGCCGGTACCTTTGAACTCTTGGAAGATCAGTTCGTCCATGCGGCTGTCGGTATCGACCAACGCGGTTCCCGCGATCGTCACCGAGCCACCTTCTTCGAAGGCACGAGCCGTAGCGAACAACTTCTTGGGAATGTCCATGGCCTTGATATCGACGCCACCGGACATGGTGCGACCGGAGTCGCCGACCCATTTGTTGAACGCGCGAGCCAAACGAGTGATCGAGTCCATCAGCAAGAACACGTCCTTGCCCATTTCAGCCAATCGTTTGCAGCGTTCGATGACCAATTGGCTCAAGCGGACGTGGCTTTCAATTTCCTCGTCCAAGCTGCTCGCGATCACTTCACCGTTGACGTTGCGGCGCATGTCCGTGACTTCTTCGGGTCGTTCATCCACCAACAACACGATCAATTTGGTGTCGGGATAGTTGGTTGCAATACCCATCGCGATGTGTTGGAGCAAAATCGTCTTGCCGCTGCGTGGCGGCGCGACAATCAAAGCGCGTTGCCCCTTGCCTACAGGTGCCAACAGGTCCATGACTCGATTGGTCAGCGGCTTGGGGCCAATTTCCAATCGATACCATTCTTCCGGATTGATGGGCGTCAAGGAATCAAAAGGCTTGATGTCCAAGCAGGCTTCTGGTTCCAAGCCGTCGACATCCATGATCTCTTTCACGCGCGGCCCGGTTTGACCGCGACCGGGTCGAATCATCCCGCGAATCATCATGCCTTCGCGCAGCCCAAATCGCTCGATCATGGTTCCCGGCACAAAGGGGTCAGTCCGTTCCCGCGAGTAATTGTTGGACGGCTTACGCAAGAAGCCGTATCCGTTGGGGTGCATCTCCAACATGCCCGACTCTTCGTGTAGTTCGACCGTGACGTCGTCGAAGCGATCCTGATCCACCAAATACGGGTCCGTGGCGCGAGGTGGTTGATAAGGGCCACGGTAGTTCGACTGCCGATTGTTCGGAGGCCGTCGCGCACCGCCACGTTGGGCTGGGCCGGGAGCAGGTGCATTCGAATTGGGGCCGCGTCCGTTGGAGTTGTATCGTCCTGTTGGGCGTCCGCCTCCCATCGCGGGACGTCCAGGCGCTCGTTGTTGCTGACGAGGGTTGCTGCCGCGTTGATTCGGATGTCGTCCGCCTTGGTTAGGACCGGGTCCGGGGACTCGACTGCCACCTTGACGATTGGATGGACCTTGCGGTCGGCCCCGAGAGTTGCCCCGTTGTTGGTCGCCCGCTCCCGCTCGCTCATTGTTCCTTGGCGGGTTGTTATACGGGTTGTCGCCGTCTCCTCCGTCATCGGAATAGTCCCCGCCCACAAAATCCGGGTTATCCAATTCGGAAGTCGATTCGTAGTCGTAAACCGTGCGTTCAAAGCCTCCGCTTCGACCGCCGCGATCGCCACCATCGCGATCATTTCGTTCGGCACCGTTGCGGTCATTTCGTTCGCCACTGCCGCGATCACTGCGTTCGGCACCGCCGCGGTCACTGCGTTCGCCTCTCACGGAGCGACCACGTTCGCCGCGATCCGAGCCGTCGCGATCAAGTGCACGTTCGGAGCTGCCACGATCTGGGCCGCCACGATCTGGGCCAGCGGCTCCTCTCGCTGGTGGCCGTCGGTTTAGCCGCGGTGGAGCCGCGTCAAAGTCGTCGTTCCGCGACGCAGGTTCCTGATACGACGGTTCCTGGTAATTGGAGTTGCGGTAGCCCGTATCGAAGTTGTCATCGGGAGGGGCGTCCACCGGCTCGCTTCGGCGACGACCCGTTGGTCGGCCACGCCGAGCCGGGCTGGGGCCGGGTCCTGGAATCGACGAGGGGGACTGGCCTGGACCTGGTGCGGGAATGTCGGTTCCACTGTCCTGGTCGTTGGCAAAACTGCGGCGGCTGCCACGAGGACTCCGCGATGGCCCAGGAGCCGGAATACCGTACCCGTCGTCATAGCCGCCGCGCGGTCCAGGCGCCGGAATGTCGGACGCTGGAGCCGAATACGTTGCTTCAGCCGGAGCCGCATCCAACTCTTCGTTTTTACTGCGTTTCTTTCCCATTTATCATCACCGTGTGGTTGCGATACATTTGGTCCGCCAAAACCATCATCAACAGAAGATGTTGCTGGCAACCAATGTCCAAATTTAGATAGAAACAAAGCCGAAGATCTACCCGCGGGCAACTTGCCCAGCGATCTTAGAACGAGATCTTCTCACTCAACTTTATTTCCCGAGCCCCGAACTTTCTGAGTGGTTACTCAGAGACCATTCTTAGACGCCATTCTCCGTACGACAAAACAACGAGTTTCATCTGAACGAACAGCAAGAAGGGATTTTGCCCCGAACTAACAAGCCAACAGGGAGGCCTTGCATTGAAGAACCTCAGCCATTGCCGAAACTGCCCTTGAATTCCCAACTCCAAAATTCCAGAACCGGAATTCCATCATTAGGAACTTGGTATCGATCAGCTACCGACGAAACAAATTACAGACCGTCACGGCGGTTACCGAACCATTAAGACGCTGGCAACGAAAGACTAATGAACATCAGCTCGTTACCGCGTTGGCCTAGTTATACAGCTTTCTCAACTTCGTTCAAGCCCGCTTTGCTCGCCGCATCGGAACTCGCGTTCGATCACCAGCGGATAAGGTCCCCTGACCGGTTCCTCGCGTTTGACCCGTTAATTTGACCCGTTAAAGAGCCTGACCCGTTAAAGAGTCGCAACCAGCGAGATCGCATTGGCCGCAATGGAGTAGAAGAAAGTGTGAGGGACGCCAATCCCTCGACCATCGACGAAGAGATCCAGCAACCGAAAGGTCCGCCGTCACTCGCCCCGCCCGTCGCCTTAAGTCTTTCTCGGGATCGGCGATTTGTCAACGTTGAAGCCAATGTTTTTTTGGATTCTCCCAAGAACGGGACGGATTATCGGGGAATCGGACTAATCCCGACTCCAATTTTGCCGTCCGCGTCCCGCTTTTTTCTCGGACACTTCGCGTTTCGCTGTCAATCGGCGCTGCTTGGCCGCCCGCGAAACCTTGGTGACTTTGCGAACCTTCGGCGGAGGAAGTGCTTGGAGGATGATCTGCCGAATCTTGGCGTGGCAAAAGGCCAAATTCTCGGGCTGGTTGCGCGACTGATGACTGGAAACGACCAAACACCCCTCGTTGTTGATGCGGTTCCCAGCTTGAGCCCGGATTCGGTCGACGACTTCGGGCGGGATTTGGCGATTCGCAGCCAAATTCCAGTGCACAATGGCTTTCGAATTGACTTTGTTGACGTTCTGCCCCCCCGGCCCAGGCGAACGCACGTATTGGATCGACAACTCGTCCGAATCCACCGTAATCGAGCTGTTGACGAAAATCGCGCTACTCACCGTGACGCTCCCGTTTCTCGCAAGGCTTGCTGCAGTTGTGCCAATTGACGACAAAAGTCGCGCAAGGCTCGAGCCCGATGGCTGATCACGCTCTTGGCCACCGAACCCAAACGCCCAAAGGTGATGTGGTACTCCATCAGCTCGAACAACGGATCGTAACCGAACCCACCCTGCCCATCGGCCTCGTGCCGCAATTGCCCTCGGCAAATTCCTTCGCTGCGAATACGAATCGTCCCGCTGGGGTCCGCTAGAGCGATATGACACGAATAGTGGGCGGTACGTTCACGGTCGGGGACACCGGCCAATTTTTCGAGCAGCAAACGGTTGTTCGCCTCGTCGTCGGCATCGGGCCCAGCAAACCGAGCCGAATAAATCCCCGGCGCTCCATCCAACGCATCGACACTGATCCCGCTGTCGTCACAAACCGTCCAACAACCCGTGGCTAGAGCGTAACCACGTGCCTTCTTTTCCGCGTTCTCGGCAAACGAATGGCCGTCCTCGACAACCTCAGTGATTCCCTCGAAGTCTGCCAAAGTCTGGAGCCGCAAGCCAGTGCCCCGCAACAGGCTTTCCATTTCCAGCAGTTTTTTCCGGTTCCCGGTTCCTAGCACCAAACGATCAATCATGGCAAAATACAAATCTCCCGCAAGCGTAACCCAACGAAGTGATGTCCAACCGTGCATGTTACTGTAAACGATCAACCCCAGCAGTACCCAGGCCCGCTGACCATCGCCGAATTACTGGAGCGATTGGGGCTTGCCGATCGGCCTGTCGCGGTGGAATTGAACCAGGAACTCGTTCCCAAATCCCAGCATGGCACCGCCCGGGTCAAGGACGGCGACTGTTTGGAAGTCGTTTCCCTGACCGGCGGAGGATGACTCACCATGAATTCGAAATTGATGAACGTCGAACCGACCACTGTCGTCGCCAACTACTCGATCCCACCCTTGCAGATCGGCACGCACACACTGGCGAGTCGACTGATCTTGGGCTCGGGCCGTTACCGCACATTGGCCGAAATGCGCGACTCGCTACTGGCCAGCGGCACGGACTGCGTCACGGTCGCCGTTCGCCGCGAGCGACTGTTCGACGAATACGGTCAGAACATTCTCGACTACTTGGACCCGACTCGGTATTGCCTGTTGCCGAACACGGCTGGTTGTTACGACGCGGCCACTGCCGTTCGTTGTGCCAAGATGGGCCGCGAGATCTTGTTGGGGCTGGAGAACCCAGGATCCGACTGGGTCAAGCTAGAATGTTTGGGCGACCCGAAGACCTTGTTGCCCGACCCCATCGAAACCTTGCGAGCCACGGAGTCGCTGGTGGCATTGGGCTTTCAAGTGTTGGTCTACACCAGCGATGATCCGGTGTTGGCTCGCAAGTTAAAAGCGGCCGGTGCGACCGCCGTCATGCCCGCCGGCAGCCCCATTGGATCGGGACAAGGCATCCTCAATCCGAACAATCTTTCGATCATCTTGGAGTTTCTCAAAGCCGACGACCCGAACTATCCCGTCATCATCGACGCAGGCGTGGGCACCGCCAGCGACGTGGCCATCGCGATGGAATTGGGCGCTGACGCCGTGCTGCTCAACACCGCCGTCGCGCATGCTCGGGAACCCATCCCGATGGCGATGGCGATGCGGCTCGCTACTGAAGCCGGCTATTGGGCCGCCCGCTCCGGTCGCATCCCCAAAAACCGCTACGCCACCGCCTCCAGCCCCGAATCCGGCGTCATCGCCTCACGGCCCTATTTGGGAACGTGAGCCTTAGTTGAACGGCATTTCCGTTGATTGTCGTTAACCGCGTGGCCAGAGCAAGTTTGGCGTATTCCAACTCAACGCCAAAAAACAATTTCAACCGCCAAATTTGCGGCGGCCCGCGTTTTGCGTGTGAGCGGTTACCGAAACTCAACCTAATTCTTGATAACTGACGAAGCACTAAGAGCCTATCCCAAAAGGGGTCTGACCCGCTCCGGCGAGTCTCGTAAATTGGTTAGAAGAGCGACTCGCCTCCAAAGGGTCAGACCCCTTTTGGGATAGCAGACCCCTTTTGGGATAGGCTCTAATTCCCTGTAGCAAAGACGTGTTCCAATCGACTGAGCTGTTCGTCGACAGGCAGTCCAGCCTGTTCCGAATAGATCAACCAAGTTCCAATCACGAGCTCCGCGAAGTTGTCTCTGACATGTTTTGTATCGCCTGGAGTCGGCCCCGTAATTGGAGTGTCGGGTAGAATCGGTTCGGGACACCACGCGCCGCTTGCAATATGTTCTCGTAATTGGTCGCCAGGAAGCCTAGACAAACGATATTCTGGAAAGAGTCTCTCGAAACGGGTGGCTATGATCTCTTCCTTTAGCTGCACTTGCCACGCTTCAAGATCGACCGCTGCGCTTTCGCGAAGGCCGCCCGCAGCCAAGTAGCGTTCCAACTTGGTCGCTACGAAGGCTGCCTCTTTATCAGTTGCGTAAGGAGCAAGATTGTGCAGGATTCGAAGCAGGCTGAACGTCTTGTAGTCCACTTGGAGCTGGTCAGGCAACTCATGAGCAAATCCATCTATAAACAATGAAACGATCACATTCTCATGCTCCGGAGAAAAAAGCGAAATCGCCGCACGTCGTTCATCATGGGTGAGTTGAAGCAAGCGAATTTCATCAATTGCGACCCGCAGGACTTTACGAAAATTGTCTGCGGATTCCGTTGACTTGGCGCAACGTAACATGTACGTGATGTTGCTTAAGAGGTACTCGACTTCATTTCTTGGCCAAGTACTCGCTTTTAGCGTCGCAATATAGTGAAATACCCGCATGTACATGAAGTACTGGGCAACCGATATTCGAGCGGTTTTCGAAGCGTCGATCGAGACCAATTTACTCAAGTCTCGTAATACGACCACTTGTTGCTTCGGTTGCATCTGCACGACAGCCACCCGCAAGCGGTCCCAATTCTCTTGGGACAAACCATCAATCGTAAATGCTCGCTGCGCAAAATCGATAAATTGATCCACATCACCTGGAGCGATGCTGAGCAAAATCTCAGTAAATTGGTCACGACTGTTCTTGAGTTGCTCGGGTTCACGAAAATGCGCCAAAGCATCCAAGGCTTGATTTCTCGCTTCCGGATCGCGTTCATGTTTGAAGACATCGGCCCAGTGTTGATAGGTTTTGCCCTTGTACACCGCTTCTACAGGAGGTTGATCCCGCGTCGCGGCCACAGATGGATCGGTTGTGGAATCGCGATCTTTCGGCGTTTTAGTAACCACCGCACCGGTCTCTTCCGCAACGGATGGCACAGTATTCTCCTTCGCTTTTGCGGCACTCGCCAGCGAATCCGTCGCGGCGTTAAACGGAGAAACGGGTGCTTCAGCTTCGGGCATTTCGGCTTTCTGACGCTGGCTAACTTTTACCAAGACAGCTTGGCCGCGTTTGACGATCACCGATTGTTGATCCAGTTCAAAACCGTCGGCCTGCCCATCAACAATGATTTCGTAGGTCCCCGCCCAAACGCGAGTCTGATTTACGCCCGATTTTAGTTCGAGATGTTCGAGCGACTTCCCATCTTGGCGCAGCGACACCTGGATGTTCGCCGAATCCGATTCGATCACTATAACGCCCTGTTGGGTTTCAATTGTGATCACGATACCAAGCAAAACGGCGGCACCAAAAGCTGCCAAACCGGCCCATTGCCAAAACCATCCGTCGCGCCGGTTGCGTCGAGGTGGTTGCTCCAACTCTCGGCCCGTCCATGGTTGGACCGACGCCACTGGACTTGGTAATCGACACGGTGGAGGTGCCACTTTGGTTTCCTCGACCCACAAACTCAGATCCGCCTGCGCACAATAGGGCTCCAAGGCTTCGGCCAAATGAACGCCACTGGGCGGCCGATTCCCAGGGTCACGCTCCAAGCATTGGTTGATGACCGACGCCAATTCCGCCGGCAGATCTGGACGCAGTGATTCGATTCTTGGCGGTTTTGTCATCGCCAATAACCGGATCTTTTCCAAGGGTGACTGATACAACGACGCCGCATACGGAGCGCGGCCACAAAGCAAACGGAACAAAGTCGCTCCCAACGCGTAGATGTCCGAACGATGATCAACAGCCGTGGCTTTGTCCGCTTGTTCCGGGGCCATGTAGTCCAGCGTTCCCACCAATTGGCCAACGGTTGTCAGTTCCATCGCTTCTTCTTGCCAACCGTCCAGATGAACAAGACCGAAGTCCAAAATCTTGACTTGCCCTTGTCGGTCAATCATCAGATTCGATGGCTTGATATCTCGATGCGTTACGCCTTGCGCGTGAGCATGGGCCAATCCCAGAGCCGCGATTCGGATGGCCTGACAAGCATCGGCAGTGCGTGGCGGATGCTGGCGGGCCAATTGGCTGAGGTTGAAGCCATCGATATATTCGGTAACCAAATAGGGCAGCCCCTCGAACAAACCTGTATCGGTTGCCGCAACAATCGCCGGATGATGCAATTGACCGACCACAGCGATCTCGCGTTCCAAACGACTGAGGGAATGAGCGACGTGCCACGGCGAAACGTTGAGTAGTTTAATCGCCACCGTCCGTTGCAATCGTTCGTGTCGGGCTCGGTAGACTTGAGCCATTCCACCTTGCCCTATCAATTCCAATAACTCGTAATGATCGATCATTCTCGGCAATGGTGTCAACTCTGCCGGCCGAGGAGCGTTGCTGCTTGTCCACTGTTCGATTTCCTTTAGCGACTCTTGAACCAATGATTCTTGAACCAGTGACTCGTCGCCCGGGTCTAGTGAATTCAAGGGATCGACGATTGCCGCTGGGTCCAGCGGCGTTTTCGTCAATTGGTCGCCGTTGCTTGCTCGAGCCAACTCCAAGAGTTCGTCCGACGGGGCCTCCGATTCCAGATCCACCATGGTTCGCTCGCAGGTCGCGCAATGTTGCGAGTGTTCTTCGATCATGACAGCCTCCGTGTCGGAGGCCCAACCTTCCAAGTTCTGTTGCAGTTCGTGTCGTGTTCGACAGGTCTGGAGATTGCTCATCGTTTCTACCTCTACAAGTCGAATTCCATCAGTCGTTTCCGCTATGCCCTAGTATAGACGTTTCCAGTGTGACAAAAAAATGGATTGACGTGCGGGATGTATTCCATCTGCCTTCGTGTCTGATAGACTCAGTGACTTGTCGGACAGCTTCACTCCAGTGCCAAGGCTACTTTGTATGCGACCCGATATATCGCCGAGCGCCAGTTCCAGTTCACTGAGCCTTTTAGACCGAGTTCAGGCCAATGACCCCCAAGCTTGGCCGCAATTCGTGCAACTCTATGGTCCGTTGGTGGCTCATTGGTGTCGTGGCCAGGGTTTACAGGCCAACGATATCGCCGACGTCACTCAAACCGTTTTCTTAGCGGTTTTTCGCGGACTGGCGAAGTTCCGTCAGGAATCAACCCCTCTCGTGGCGTCCCTGGAAAAGCAGACTAACAAAGGCCCGGACTTGAGGCACTCGCCTACACGCAGCAGTCGCCTTCGCAGTTGGATCTGGAAAATCACGCGACGAAAAATTCTCGACTGGGCTCGAAGCCAGCGACCGGATACCGCTCGAGGTGGAAGTTCGGTGATGAGCATTTTGGCAGAACTGCCAGCCCCAACTCTCTTCGAAAACGATTCATCCGACGGTCAAGGCTCGAATGCGACATCTCTCGGCGAAGGTGTGGCCTGGCGAGCGGTTATTCGCCGAGCCATGGCGCAGATCCGCCCGGACTTTCGACCCGAGACTTGGGATGCGTTTTGGCGATCGGTTATTGAAGGCCAGACGACAGCCTTCGTATCCGACCAAACGGGCCTTAGCCACGCCGCCATTCGCCAAGCACGCAGCCGAGTCACTCGCAGATTACGCCAACAAATGGGCGAACTGTAGTCAAAGAACCCGCCATGGAATCCGTTTAGCGAGCGTTGGTGTACCGGTTTCAACCGGCGGGCAGAGTTAGTTAACCGCGTGGCCAGAGCAAATTTGGCGTATTCCAACTCGACGCCAAAGGAACCATTCCAGCCGCCAAATTTGCGGCGGCCCGCGTTTTTCGTGTGAGCGGCTACAGTTTCGTCTCTCAAGGCAATCGGCAGCTTGCAATTGGACTCTTTGGGTAATTCTGCCAAATGTTTCAAATTGTCGGCAACCATATTTGTTTAGAATCGACTTCTCTCAAGGAACTATTGAAATAGTGGGGAACGAGATTCAAGCTTAGGTCGAAAATGCAACGTTCGAAACGAGACATCCTGATTGAATTGCTTGTGATCCAAACACAAGCGGGCGACGAACGAGCGGCTGCGGACCTGTTCGAGTTATGGAACCCCAGCGTTCTGAGTTTTGTGAATCAACGGATACTCAATTCTCAGGACGCTAACGATGTCGCCCAAGAATCATGGTTAGCGATCATGAAGGGCTTGAATCGACTGCGAGATGCAGCAACGTTTCCCGCTTGGTCGTTGCAAATCGTCCATCACAAGCACACAGACTTTATTCGGCGCCAGATTCGCGAACGCGAAAACTTAAAAGGTCGGCATCAGCAATTGCAAGCGGAACAAACGACCTCAACCGCAGCGCAGCACCAAAGCCAGATGGCCGATGTCGGTCGCGCCGTCGAGCAAGAGATCGGTCAACTGCCGTTGGAAGACCGGCGTTTATTGACATTGTTTTATCATCAAGCGATGTCCATTGAAGAGGTAAGCAAAATCACAGGTCGATCGGTTGCAGCAGTCAAGTCGAAGTTGTTTCAACTGCGGCAGAAGATCAAAACGAACATCGAAAGGAATTTTCATGAGTGAAGAATTTGTTGATCGAAAAATCCAAGAGGCCTTGGCCAGAAGTTCTCCGGATATCGAAGTATTTGCCAACCAGCAGTCGCTGCTGCATGATATTTTGCAGATATTCAAGGGCAGAAATTGGTGGATCAATTCGATCATGGTCGTAGTAACGTTGGCGATCTTGGTATTGTGCATCTACTCTGGTTTTCGGTTCTACCATGCGACCGAACTCAAAGAAATGGTCGGCTGGTCCATGACCTTGATCGTCAGCGCTTTGTGCATTTCGATGCTCAAGATTTGGTCGTGGCTGGAAATGGACAAATACAGTTTGATCCGCGAGATCAAACGGGTGGAACTTCAAGTCGCGATGCTACGAGACGAGAAAAAGTAACCATTCAGGGATGGCAAAGTGTAGAACCCACTATTCGCAGGTGGTTCTTATTCCCTTGTCCGAAATTCCCTTGTCCGACTCGACGATGCTCGAAAACGCTGACGCCACACCGATCCAGAGTTTCACTCACTTGTGGGAACACGCCCATTCGTAGCTGCAAGCATACATGGAACTTCGGAACCATGTTATACTCGTGCGACACATGAACCTTAACTGAACAGTCGATGAGATGATTATCCGAGTAGGCTTTGAGATTGCGTTTGAGTTGCCGTTGCCTGCGCCCGTTCTGTTGATGCTGTACCTTCACCCATCGCGGGCGGCGACGACGCGAAGTCCGGATCGGCTGGAGGTTTCACCAAGAGTTCCGATCCGTGAGTATATCGATTCTTACGGGAACCGATGTGGGCGGATGGTTGTTCCTGCAGGGCGGCTCGTGATCAAGAACGATGCGGTCGTCGCGGATTGTGGCTTGCCCGACCTCCAAGTGCTGACGGCCGCGCAGTTCCAAGTGGACCAGTTGCCTGATGAAGTGCTGCTATATCTGTTGGCGAGTCGCTACTGCGAAGTCGATAGCGAATTGAAAGATATCGCTTGGAGTTTGTTTAAAGACACCGCTCCGGGCTGGCCCAGGGTGCAAGCGATTTGCGATTTTGTTCACCGGCATATTCGCTTTGACTATTTGCAGGCCCGAGGGAATCGCACCGCACTGGATGTGTATCGCGAGCGGGTGGGCGTTTGCCGAGACTTCATGCACTTGGCGATTGCGTTCTGCCGCTGCTGCAACATTCCGGCTCGGTATTGCACGGGGTATCTGGGCGATATCGGAGTGCCTCCTGTGGCGGCTGTCATGGATTTTAGTGCGTGGTTCGAAGTCTATTTGGGTGGGCAGTGGTATGCGTTTGATGCTCGCAACAACGTGCCTCGGATCGGACGAGTTTTAATGGCTCGGGGACGAGACGCGGCCGATGTGGCTTTGACTACCATTTTTGGCGAGAATCAACTGCAGTCATTTACAGTCTGGTCGGACGAAATCCATCACAACCACGAGGCTTGACGCGTGTGAGATTGGTCGCGATGCACGCGCGTGGTTAGCATTGGCGTTTGTGGTCTGCGGTTTTGGTTCAATGGTGTTTGACAGAACGGTTTTTTACCCGACTACCAATTTTCAGTCTATCAATATCGTGTTCTGTATCTACATTGTGGCATCGCTATTTCTGCCCTGGAAGTACGGCGATTTGACTTCCCGAACGAAATAAGCACTTAACCGATCGTGCCCAAACGCGGGCCGCCGCAAATTTGGCGGTTGGAATTGTTATTGTTCGCCAAGTTGGAATTTGCCAAATTTGCTCTGGCCACGCGGTTAACCAACTCAGTTTGCACCCACGTGAATGCCCGATGTTGGCTGCTTGGATGACGGTCGTTTGGAATAGTCGCAATATGGGGCTCGGTCGATTAGAATCCCAAGAAGATCGAACGAACATCGGTCTTCTTGCAATCCCCCGGATGATTCCAATGCCTCGAGTTGTGTTTACTGCCAACTTGCAACGACACATTGCAGCGCCTCCGGCAAACGTCCAGGGACGTACCGTACGGGAAGTGCTGGAGTTTGTGTTTGCGGCCAATCCAGCCGTGCGCGGTTATGTGCTGGATGAAAGCCATTCGCTGAGGAAGCACATAGTGATCTTCGTCGCTGGGGAACCGCTACAAGACCGAGTCCATCTGTCCGACCCGGTCAGTGAACAGTCAGAGATTTACATCATGCAGGCTTTGTCTGGAGGATAACCGTTATGAGTCAGCAAATCTTGGCGGCGACCCGCAAGGGCCTGTTCACGATCGCGCAAGACCATGGTCAGTGGACGATCCGTGACGCCGCGTTTCTGGGTGATAACCTCTCGCTGGTTGGCTACGACTCGCGAGATAGTGCGCTTTATGCGGCTTTCAGCCATGGACACTTTGGCATCAAACTTCAGCGCAGCGACGACGGAGGAAAAAACTGGCAAGAAATTGCCGCCCCGGCTTATCCTGCCGATATCGTTGAATCGCCACCGTTGGTAGATGATTTTCGCAAGGTGCCGATTCCCTGGTCCGTACAATTGATTTGGGCGCTTGAGCCCGGCGGAAGTGATCAGCCAGGAACATTGTGGTTGGGCACCATTCCTGGCGGGCTCTTTCGCAGCGACAACCGAGGCGAATCGTGGGAGCTGGAGCGAAATCGCGAATGTTCGACCGTCGGTGTTTGGGTTTGCCATTGCGGTCCACCCGAGCAACAGCGAACTTGCCTGGACTGTGCCGGCCGTCAAAGATGAAAAACGATATCCGGTCGACGGAAACGTGGTCGTCGCTCGGACTCGCGACGGCGGAACGTCATTTGAAGTTTTGACGAACGGGCTACCTCAGGGCCACGCGTACGACCTCACGTATCGACATAGCTTGGCGATCGACTCGACGGGCGATCTTTTGGCCTTTGGCTCAACGACGGGTTCGTTATGGGTCTCGGACGATCAGGGCAGCCGTTGGCAAAACGTGTCGACCCACCTCCCGCCGATCCATTGCGTGCGGTTCGTTCGGTGAAAGACCATGATGTCCTCCGAGCGTCAAACATTTTCGACAAAGTCGCGGAGTTTTAAGAGTTTATGAATTCAGAACCGAATAATCGACCAAGGCCGACCATTGTGCGACGGGTTTGGGGTTGGCTAAAGCGAGCGATGAAAGTTGGCGGGTTATTGTTCGCTACGTATCTCTTAATTCTGTTGGTCGGTTTGTTCCCGCTCAACAACGACTACGACGTTGTCGATTGGCGGACTTGCTTTCCGGTCTCTCATTTTGCAGGTGACGTCAGTTCGGCGAAACACTTGGTCGTTGGTTGGGGTGATCGTGGCTTCTTCGTCGACACGGAGCGATGGAGTGATTTGAAGGTCTCCACTGCCCTCCACGCTCTCTGGTCGAACGATACGGTTTTGCACGTGTCGCAGACCGAGCATAATGATTGGGAAACTCGAGCCGTTAAAGTTCGAATATCGGCGGAGCAATACTCGGCATTGGTCCGGTACGTGCGTTCAACCCTAGCCGATGTGGAGCGGAGTCACGCTACCACGGGGGACTTCACCGAGTTGTTGCAGAAACCCGTTGACGGTCAACTTGTCGGCGCGCGTTACGGTGAGAACGACGCGTTTTACCACGCTCACGGTCGCTATCATGTACTCAATACCTGCAATAGTTGGGTCGGCAACGGCCTTCGTCAAGCAGGAGTTCGCGTCGGCGCCTGGACACCACTCCCGAAGACCGTCTACTTCTATTTGCCAAATTTGGGGAACAACGATTAGTCGGTCGTCCCCCCAACGACTGCCCCCAACTTGGCTCGTCTCGCTAATGCTCAAGCTTGAAGCCTAGAAGGACGTCCGATACTCGGAAAAGTGTAGGCGGGTTATTGCTCAGATAGCCATCGACAATTCGACGGTACCGCCCGATCTTCAAACGTCGATCTTGAGTTCCAGTTCATCGGGTCAAATAACCGGCATTAAAATTGGTCCGGAAAGTCTGTTGCCGCAAAACGCGTTACGAACATCTTCGAGACCGATTCAAAGATCACTGGATTGGATTTTCGTCGACTGCATCGACCACAGGTCGGTTTTAGCGATTGATCCGCAAATCCAGTCCTTGATCCCAAACACTGGCTTGGTCATTGCCGATCGCATCGGACGTTTGGAAGACCTCCGTACTTTACTCGACAATGCGAATGCCGCCCGCAGTTTAGAAACCGTTGCCCTACAACTATCTTGGCACAATGGTTATGGCATCGATCCAGAATATGACTTTGACGACTGGCCGGAGATAACGACGCTATTTCTCGATTATTATCCTGACCAACGAGAAGCGTCATTCGAAGCCCTTTCTTGCTGGACCAATCTGAAGCGGGTGGTGCTGATCGCGCGACCTTCAGGCATCGAAGAATTAACACGCATGGACCCCCGCTGTGACGCGATCTTCGACGGCCCCGTCAATCTAAGCGAAATACTACGGACCATTGAAGAGCCTACCAGGGAATGGCAACAAACCTTGAAGGATTTACCGTTCGAAATCATAGTGGCCCCCGTTACGACTTCGAATGACGAAAAAGTAGAATTGATTTGGACGGATGATAGTCGGTTTGGGTCATAGTCGTCCCTGTCGCCGATTTAACCGAATCCCCAAGAACTTGCTGAATCAGTTAGCCAAATTTGCTCTGGCCACGCGGTTAACCATCATCCGCTCGGTTTGTGAACGAGGACCTGTTTTGGTGTACCCGTCTGCAGCCCAAACGCGGGCCGCCGCAATTTTGGCGGTTCGAGTTGTGGTGCGATGCCAAGTTGGAATCCGCCAAATTTGCTCTGGCCACGCGGTTAACCATCATTCGCTCGGTTCGTGAACGGGGACCTGCTCGCAGGAGCAACGAAGCGATGAAACGCGGAACAAAGAAGCCCGCAAGTCGAAAAGAGGATAGTCCGCTCGTGAATCGCTCGTCACGGGATAAGAAAACTGCCACCGATATCGCTGTCCCCGCCCAACCGGTGGCTCTGCTGTCGGACGTGCGGGAACTGATCCAACAAGCCCGCGCCAGCATCGCCCGAGCCATCGACTCGGGATTGGTCATGCTCTATTGGCATGTCGGCCAACGTATGCGGCAGGATATCCTGAAGGAGAAGCGGGCGGAGTACGGATCACAAATTAATCCATACTTGAAAGTATCCTTACATCAAGCCCGGTTTGGCCAAATCAAACCGTAACTTGATTGCAAATGCGATCGACGCCGCGCCAACGAAGGGCACCTGGATCCGAGTAGTCGGATAGAGCACGACATTGGGCCAACGAACAATGCTATTCGCCTGGTACACGTACGGCGGTCGGCTTGGTTGGTAGCGGTACGGCGGTTTGGCTTAGGGCGAGGATGCTCATGGCGGTTCCGAAGGCGCGAGAGCGGTCGAAGACTCGGTCGTTCCAGGTATAATCGTCGTCCATCGTTTTTCGTAAAACCGCTTCGAATCGCTGGTGTTCGCGTTCGCGAGTTTCCTCGGGCAGGAGTTCAATCGATTGGGCCAAGTAACGATGCCCGTAGTAGAAGTAGTACGGAGCGACTCCGTAGGGCGCTACGTGAGTGCCCGTTTTCTTCCTCCGCTTTTCCAGTTCATCCCAGTGTTCATAAAAGGCGTCGATCGCCGCTTGCAAGTGCTGGACGTTGCCTTTATCCAGCATCAGCAGCGTGGCCTCGCTGACCGGGTTTCGGGCGATGGAACCCGGCAACTTTTCGCCGCCACCGCTGACCGAAGTCTTGCCACTGTACGAGAAGGCACCGTTGGTCCCACGAGAGCCTAATAACGCCTCAACTCCGCGTTCGAAGACGGCAGCGTCAATGGTCATTCCGTTGGCACGAGCCGCGAGCAAGGCTTGGAGTGCGGGAGCGGTCACAAACGGAGCATGCTGGTTTCGCGACGCGTAGTTCCAACCGCCATCCTCCAGTTGCTCTTCGAGCAAAATCGGAATCAGTCGTTCGATCCACGGCTGCATGGCATCTTCCAAGTCCGCAAATCTCCCACTGGCTTTCAACCGGACAAACGTTTCCAGGCCGTAAATGTGGCCCCACACTCGGACGTCGTATTGATTCGCTTGGCTAACGGCCATCAAGGGATGCTCCAGTTCGGTCAGGATCAACTTGACGCCTCGGCGAATCGCCGCGTCGACGCCGCTGCGATCTTGGAGGGGCGCGTCCAACAGAGCCTGGCACACAATTGCGGTTCCGCCAATTCGATATCCGACCGGGATCTGCCGATTGACTCGGTAGACACCTTCGTACGGCCAAGCCCCATCCGGTTCCTGGATTTCGATCAAACGCGCAACAGCACGCTCGATCAGTTCGGCTCGCTCGATGGATTGGACCTCTTGGCCATAGGAATTGATGCTAAACGCCAGCGGCGAAAGCCAGACGAGCGGAAGAACAAACGCCAAAGTGATTCTTCTGAACACCACAGTTATAAAAGTTGCGCGGATTCGCATCCAATTTTTAGGCGAATTCGTTTTTGGCATGGGCATGGGTGTCTCCTTCGAAATTTGTGACGTGGCGACGCTCACGAGAGCGGGGTCGGCAGCAGTCACATTCTCGCGAACGTAACTACGCGTGTTTCAGGATTCGTGACGTAGAACTTCGGCGCGGCGATGGCAGCGGGCGGCGCGTTCGTATTGGCCCAAGGCTTCACAGGCCTTGGCCTTGCCTTCCAGTGCTGCCATGTGGAACGGGTTGCGGGCCAAGACTCGATCGAATTTCCGCAGGGCCGCTTCGTAAGACTGTTCGGCCAACAAAGCGGTCGCCGCAGCATACGCCAACTGGTTCACTTTGACATCGTCGGCCTGCAACTCTTCTTGCAACGCATCTTCATCATGCACGACCAACAGCGAACACGGCAACTTGCGGAGGACGCGTCGGGTGGTACTGCCCAAGAGCATACGAGTCACGCCTGATTTGCCGGTCGCGCCCATGACGATCAGATCGGCCTGCATCTCCGAGGCAGCCGCCAAAAGCTCCTGAGACGCTGAACCACTGCGAACTTCGGGACTCCAATTCACACCGCCGAAGTCCGTTTTGCCGAGTGCCGTGTGGAAACTCTCTTCCCATTGCTGCGAGTATTGCTCGTGGACGTTCGAGAACGAGCCAACCTCGGCGGCGGCCGTGACCCAATTCACTTGCGGGACGACGGTGACCACGCGGAGTTCCGCTTGAAAGGCTTGGGCCAGTCGAATCGCGTTCTTCAGACCCCGCAACGCAGTCTCGGAGCCATCGAAGGGACAGAGAATTCTTTGCAAAAACAACGGTGTACTCGGATGAATCACCAGCACCGGTTGATGCGCGCGCTGCATCACGGCTTCGGCGTTGGGGCCCGCAGACACCGTGCCGTAATCGTCCGGCTCGCCGACCCCCAGGATGATCATGTCGGCTTCCAGCTCATCGGCCTTGCGGAGGATCTGATCGACCACCGAACCCGTGAGTACGATCGGGTGCGCCAACTCAACGTTTTCCTCTTTCAGCGTTTCCACCAAGGGGTCCATCAAGCGTTGCCCAATTTGGCGTCGGTAGTAGTCGACCAAGATCGAATCCGAATGAACATCCACCACGTGCAGCGGCACCACTCGCGAACCGAATACTCGTGCCAGACGAGCAGTGACCAGCGTGAGGGAATGGCTGGCCGAGCCAAAATCAGTGGCCATCAACAGCGTTTGCAACGAGCGCATGGTACTCTCCAAGCATTAAGGTTATTCCCGCCCGACCTGAATTATAACCGATCGCCCACTGGCCCGTGATGGAAGTGCGACCAAGAAAAGGTGCCAGGACTGAATGGCAATCCCGAACTGCGGATGACGCTGCCATTCATAGGCATTTCCGGGATCCGGAGGTATTTCGCCGTCAAATCAATTCAGGCCGTCACTTGTAGTAACTCACCGGGCGGGGTTTCACGCCTAGTTCTTGGTAGTTGAAACCGGGCTGTAATGGTTGGTACTCGCCAACGATTTCGACGGGACTATCAGCGCGCATGTCAATGGCTGGTTGGCACCATATTTATAGAACAATATGTTTAGCTCACACTGTTCAGTCGTCGCGCACGCAGCCAGTTGGACACAGAAATGTTTAATTCAACGACTCGCGAGCACGCTCAGAGGACTTAACCACCGAATTCCAATGAACAGGAGGCGGACGTTGGCAAGAAAACCGAAAAGGTGGTGCCTTCCTGTGAAGTCTCGAATTCGATCCGCCCATCATGTTGGCGCACGATTTTTTCACTCAGCGCCAATCCCATTCCCGAACCGTCCTTGCGAGTCGTAAAATAGGGTTCAAAAATGAGTGGTTGATTCTCTTCGGGAATACCCGTTCCCGAATCGCTTACATCCACGCGAAGCATGTCATCGCAATTGGAAACGTGAAAGCGAAGAAGACCACCGCCCGGCATAGCCGCAATACCATTAATCGCTAAATTCAACAGCACCTGCTCCAACTGGTTGGCGTCGGCTTGGATCATCGGGATATTATCGTCGGCTGGACGGATCTCGATGCGGACGTTCTTTTCTTCAGCGTCAGGGCGCATGAGTCGGCTCAGTTTTTCAATCAGTTTCCTGACATCCACAGGTGTTCGACCAATTTCATGGATTGATGCATAGTTTCGAAAGCCGTCCAATACGTCTCCAATTCGTTTGAATTCGGACTTCAACACGTCGAGGATCGTATTGACTTCTTCGTCACCAGTTTCCTTCTGCAATCGCTCACAGAGCAACTGCACATGCAGCGACAGCGCACTGAGCGGATTCTTGATTTCATGTTGCAAGCCAGCCGCCAGGGCTCCCAACCCGATATACCGTTCCATTCGGCGAAGGCGCTCCTGCATTAAAAAATGCGCGGTCACATTTCGAATATGGAGCACCAGCCCAATTTCCTCATTTTGTCGATTTCTTAACACACTACCGCCAGCTCGCAAAATGACTCGGTGTCCGTTCCGGAGCGTTTGGTATTCCCGATCTCGAATTGTTTGCTGGGTCTTGTCGATCTCTTCGCAGATTTCAGCCAACGCAGAATGTTCTGGACCAAGCGTTTGGATTGATTGAAGGGGATTCTCCAAGGTCAAACCAATCAATTGGCGACCGCTCGGATTGATACTGATGATGCGCTGATTTCGGTCAATGGTGATGACCCCGGCATCCATGCTGGCCAGAATATCCGTCGACAAAACCTTGATATCCTTCAGATTGCGCTCGCTACTTAAATAGCCTCGCAACAAAAAAGAAAATGCCACAACCGTCGCACCCAGGTTGATCACCAACAACACGACCAGACCCAATTGCAAGACCAACTCGCTCGATAACTCACGAGCCAACTGCAAATCCATTCCTTCGAGATGCCCCAACAACCTCTTGACAGTAGCCTGCTCGTGTCTAACGTTTAACAGCACCCAAGCCGTTACCACCATCGAAACCAAGCTCAGAAGGCCAAGTCCAAACGTCAAGCGTTTGATGCTGCGGTTTTCGTTGATTTCGAGCATAGAGTCCAATCCGGCTAACGACGGTTTTAAAGGGTCGCACCATGGCGGAACCGGCATCTGCAATTTCTTGCACATGCTGCACCGGATTGCGGCCCCGCCTCCCATATTCGGGAGAGCTAGCCACAAATGGCGGGGGAATCCCGAGATTTGTCGAGAAACCCGTCCGAACGAGACGAAGATCGCCGGCCCGAAATGCCCGATATGATAAGCATAGCTGTAACCGTCAGCGCGAAAATCCCCCGATCTTGAATTCACCGGAGCGTTACTCGCATCAGTGGCACACCGATTGCAATAGTTACCACGCACCGACCGAGTGTGGCAAACTTTTGCCCCGTGTGCCGGCAGATCGGCTGCGGATTTCGCAGAGGAAGCAAGACGCAAACTTTACGACAGGAACAGTAAAATGGTTCGCCCCTCAATTGTTTTGTACCTAATTACCGCAGTCCTCGCCACGGATAGTGGAACGACGGCAGCCGCTTCCCGAACGTCTCCAGCAGCGGGGAACGTATCCAGCAGCAATGTGCAGGTCGTGAATCAGGAAGCCTCCTGGGTTGCACGCGAGAAACGGCAAATTCGCGAAGACGCGCGGAGCAAAATTGGCCGCGAGCTTTGCGACTAACGGCAGTTACCGACCACATGAGTTTCCGGAACTCAGGTTTGGTATCCCAGCGGCTGTCGTTTGATTGAACCATCAATCCAGTCAATCGCATCAACAAATGGCCCAAAAAGAGATAAAGATGTTGGTACTGTCGCGACGGGCGGAAGAAATCTTTGCGTCGGCTTCGTTAGCCGCCCGAGGTTAAAGACTTGTTCCACGAGCTCAGGAGTTCAATGCAGCCCGTATCGACCCATTTTGTAGTGCAAGGTCCGGATGCTGATACCAAGCGCCTTGGCCGTGTTTTCGCGATGAAATCGACAAGCAGCTAATGTCGTTGAAATCGTTGTCTTTTCACACTCGTCCATTGCGTCTGCCAGTGACTTTGGCAACTTGGAGTTGGTGCGAGAAACCTTGACCAGTTCCAAGGGAAGATCGCGCTCCATGATGAGTTCGTCGGCACAGGTGACTACCATGCGCTCGATAATGTTGCGGAGCTGTCGCACGTTTCCCGGCCAAGCGGCATTGACCAGCAGCAGCATGGCTTCCGACGAGATACGTTTTAAAGGACGCTTGTGTCGCATACAAAAATGCTCCAAGAAATGTTCGACCAGCAACGGAATGTCTTCACGACGGTTTCGCAGTGCCGGAATTTCGATCGGAATCACGTTGAGTCGATAGAAGAGGTCTTCGCGAAACGATCCTTCTTCAATTAACACTTGTGCCGTTCGATTGGTCGCGCAAATGATTCGAGCATCCGATTGTAATCTTTCTTCGCCACCGACTCGTGTGTATTCCCCGGTCTCTAGTACCCGAAGTAAATCCACTTGGCTCTTGGCCGACATCTCGGTGACTTCATCCAGGAACAAAGTACCTCCCGCGGCCTGCTCAAAGCAACCGGGTTTCTGCCGAATCGCGCCGCTAAACGATCCTTTCTCATGGCCGAAGAGCTCGCTCTCGAGCAACGAATCCGGAAGTGCGCCCAGATTGACCGCGATAAAAGTGCCACGGCTCCGCTGGCTCAAGTTATGCACAGCTCGGGCTATAAGCTCTTTGCCAGTACCGCTTTCACCATGAATCATCACCGTCGCCTCCGTCCCGGCAACTTGTCGAACTTGACGAAAGACGTGCTCCATTGCGGCTCCGCTAGCAATAATATTGGACATCTGAACAGAGTCCGCCAATCGGTGACGCAGCGTGAGGTTTTCCTGTCGCAGCTCGTAATTCTCGCGCGCCTTTCGCACTTGTTGTCGAACCAGATTGAGGTCCACCGGCTTGCCAATGTAATCGGATGCACCGGCTCGCATGGCTTCGACTGCCGTTTCGACCGTTCCATGGGCTGTGATCACGATGACGGCGGTTTGCGGACGACTTTGCAGCATTCGCTTCAACAGCTCAATGCCCGTCATGCTGCAATTCAAGCGGACATCAATGATGGCTAAGGCATGTTGTTTCTGTTGAAATTTGACCAGTGCTTCCTCGGAATTAGCAGCCGTATCGATCTGATCCGCTTCCGAAGCCAGCCCGCGCGCGAGTCCAGATCGAATGTTTGGCTCGTCATCCACAATCAAGACGTTAAATCGATCAGCATCGAACATTGGACTTTAAACCCATTGGAGTTGCGTTTCACAACACGCCTACCCCAAAAGGGGACGGAGATCTGGATTCTACTTCCATCGAAAAAGTATCGCAATGGATTACATCCCCTTTGATCACGCCTCCATTGGCTCGCAGTTTCGCGCCAGGGCGTTGCTTCGGTGAAAAAGTGGTAGGACTTTTTAGTAGCGGCGAAGTTGTGTCGGCATTTCAGGCCCTTTTTTTGATCGAGAGGTCATCCTAATCCTAACGGTGGCTAACGCACACCGGCAGAGGTTGTTTAGGCCCATTTGGGCCTGTGAAAGGTTGTCATTTCATTTGCGGCACAATCCAAGCCGTCACTTGTAATAGCTCACCGGATGTGGTCTCACGCCAAGTTTTTGGTAATCAAAACCACCTGGCAATGGTTGGTACTCGCCAATGATTTCGACGGAACTGTCGGCCCGAATCTTTTCTTCCATCCCCAGACCCCAATAGACCGCGTTGATGGTCAACCGGCGCACTCCCGCGTTCTCGAAATCCTCGGCCGATCCCATCGTGAAATGAAAGATGCGGCTGGGCAGATTCCGATTGCCCACCCAAGTCTTCGTCCAAGCGATGGGCAGCGGTTCTTTGCTCTTGTTCGGCGGCGAGTCGGGTTTGAGGTCCACCAACGGTTGGCCGTACACCAGCACTTCGCAGTCGGCCGGAACAGGATGCTTGTCGTCATGGCAGCGATACACGTCCGATGTGCCCCAGATGTCCGTGACGCCCGTCAGAATTGCATGGGCTGGGTTTTCAGGTGCCAGTTGTCCGCGAGTCGATTCGCTGTGCCAACCGCCGTGATGCTCCATAAACGTTCCGCCCAACAATTGACTCAGCGACACGTTTTTCCCGTCTTTTGAATACGGCTTGCCACCCCAAAAGCCATGGTTGGCGGTGCGCAGCGCGATGATCGGTTTGCCAGAATCAAAGTAATTGTGCCAAAGCTGCATTTGGTCATCCGGCAACTGCATGAAGCGAGATAACCAAATCACACCATCGGCCTTTTCGAGGAGTTCCAAGCCGGGAATCCGATGATGCTTGGTTTTGTCTTCGAAAGGTGCCGGCAGGGTTGGGTCGACTTCATCTTGTTCGTTGACCGAAAACAAGACCGTGCAATCAAACCCGTGGCGTTGCGACAAAATCTTGGCCAACATCGGCATCGATTGCTCGCTGCGATATTCTTGCTCTGCCGCAATCAAGACAATGTGTTTGCCTAGACCGGGCCCCTCGCCCCCTGCGTATGTCAACCAAGGATTCGCCTCGTTCTGGGTAGCATCGTTGGCACTTGTTTGGCTTTTCTGGACCAATGGGATTTCGTTCAACGTGTAGTACGCGTTCGTGTGCAGCAATTTCTCACCGTCAGCAGATCTCATATCAGGAAGATAAAAATCGTGAACATGACCTTTCATCAGTCCATCCACTTGGATTTCGACTTTCATGCCATCGTCACTGACCGTGGCTGACATTGCCTTGGGCACGGTCTGGTCCACTTCCGGACTGCCATAGCCTTGGTGATAGATGTGCGTGAAGGTCTTGAGTTGATAAACGTCAGGACGAGCGGCAAGGTCACGATCCACGGGTTTGGTGAAAGTCAATTCAAAACCCGTTGGTCGCGCTTTGATTTCTTTGATTTCGAAGGGAACAAGTCCCGTCCAATCCAGTCGTTGCACGGAATAGGCTTTAGGCCCGCGAACCGGCCAGCCACGATTCGTGCCACCGGCGATCAAGTTGCCATTGGGCGTGAACTGGACCGCCAACAATCCGGTGTCAAAACCTTCGCGAAATGGATAACAAGCACCCTGCCACACGCCGTTCACTTTTTCTGTCGTCGCTCGCATGACAACGCCGAGACTGAAGTCGCCAATAAAAATTTGGTTCTCAAACGGACCGAACTTGCCACCGGTCTCATCGACCATAAAGCCTGAGATCGACCGTCCCATGCGGATGTATGGAAAAACCACCGCGTAAGGCACTAGCTCTTTGACCCTTTGCCGTTCGATCTCCAATCGCGAGGGTGTATTTGGTTCGACCGGAGCCGGCCCCATTTCGGGCGCGAGTTCGTACCAGTTGTAGCTAATGGGGTGTCCCATAAAGCCACCG
>JAUXWY010000096.1 GCA_030681235.1 Pirellulaceae bacterium
GGTCACGCGACGGCGGACAGCACATTCTTAGCCTACGCACCTTTGTGAAATCCAATCGTTGGGACGCGATGTGGAGCAAATACAAAAAAATTCAGGCATCGACAAATACCGCAATCGCTACGTAGAAACAAATCCGCACCCCAAGGAAAGAACGACAGGAAGATGAACACCGTTGTACATTTTGAAATCTACGTGCAGGACATGAGTCGCGCCATCGCATTCTACGAAGCGGTACTCGGAGTCAAGATGGCAAAAATGCCATCGCCGACTCCGGAAATGGAAATGGACATGTGGTCCTTCCCAATGGATCGCGAAAATGGCATGAGCCAATATGGCGCCGGCGGGATGTTGGTGAAGATGGAAGGCTTTGTTCCTGGGGGAAGCGGCACGGTTGTTTACTTTGGGTGCGAGGACTGTGGCGTTCAGGCTGCTCGTGCGGTGGAGTTCGGCGGCAGCGTGTTCCAAGAAAAGACCTCCATCGGCGAGCACGGATTTTGTGCGTTGGCTCGTGATACCGAGGGTAATTTGATCGGCTTTCATTCGATGATCTAGGACATGCGATGAATCCCCCCGCTGAAGAAATCATCAGCCGCTATTATCGTCGGTTGTTCGGTCCTAGTAGTTGTAACCCAATAGCTCTTGCAGTTCCAACCAGCGAATTTCGAGTTCGGCAAGTTCGCCTTTTAGTTTCGTCGCCTCTTCGTGAAGGCGCATCGCGGCCGCAGGATTTGACTCGGTCATGAGCTGTGATTCTTTAGCTCGCTTTTCGTCGTCCAGCCGCGCGATCTTTTTTTCAAGATTCGATAGCTCTTTGCGGAGTTTTCGTTCATCGACTTGTTCGACGGGCTGGGCCAATTTCGGCGCTTTGCGGTCCGTTGGACTGGTGTTCGGGCCAGCCTCCAAACGGCGGCCGTCTTCAATTTCTTGATTGATGTAATAGAGATAGGCGTCGTAGTCGCCCGCATAAGTTCGCGCCGTGCCTCGTCCCACTTCGATGATCGAGGTCGCGATGCGTTTCATGAAGTGGCGATCGTGGCTGGTAAAGATCACGGTGCCTTCGTATTGGATCAACGCTTCCGCCAAGCTCTCGATCGTTTCGACGTCCAAGTGATTGCCTGGTTCGTCCAACACGAGGATGTTCGAATTACCGAGCATCAACCCGGCCAAACAGAGCCGGGCTCGTTCACCGCCCGACAGCACACGAACTTTTTTGTCGACTGCTTCGCCTCGAAACAAGAGCGCGCCAGCTTGGGCCAGGATCTCTTGGTTGGTCGTGCCCGGTAGCGCTTCTCGTTCCAAGAATTCCAAGACCGTGAATTTTTCCGGCAGGCTGGTGTAGACGTGTTGGGCATACACGCCAATTTCGCAGCCATGACCCCAGCGAACGTTGCCGGCTTTCGGCTCCAAAGAACCCACCAATGAACGCAACAGAGTTGTCTTGCCTTGGCCGTTGTCACCCACAATGGCCACTCGTTGGCCATGTTCGATTTCTAAACGGATATCGGCCGCGACTTGATGGTCGGGGTAGCCGATGGCCAGATCCTCGCAGCGGACTGCGGGACCGCCACGTGGTTTGACTCGAGGGGCCCGGATATTGGCCGTGGGCAAGTCGGCGACGACATCGATTGTTTGGAGTTTCTCCAGTTGTTTGCTTTTGGAGCGGGCCTGAGTGGCCGTCGAGGCTCGAGCCTTGTTCTTGTCAATAAATTTTTGCAGTTGCTGTTGTTTGGAGATGACGGTCGCGTTGACCCGTCGATCGTGTTCCAACCGTTCTTCCTGGTAGGTCAGGAACGCATCGACTTGGCCGGGATACAATGTCAGCTTCCCGCGCGACAGGTCCAGCGTCTGGTCGCAAGTTGCCTTGAGGAAGTGTCGGTCGTGCGACACGATCAGGCAGGCTTCCTTGAAGCTCCGCAAAAAGTGTTCCAAGAGAATTTGGGTGCGAAGGTCCAAAAAATTCGTGGGTTCGTCCAGCAGCAACAGGGTCGGTTCGTGTAGCAGCAGAGCCGCTAGCTTGACGCGGGTTTGCCAACCGCCGGACAACGAGCGGACGGGGCCATTCAAATAGGCCCCTTTGATTTCGAACCGGCCGGCCACTTCGCCGCACTTCCAGTCCGGTTGTCCGCTGTCTCGGATCAGAAAATCCAGGGCCGACTCCTGGGGTAGGAATGGATCATGCTGACGTAAATAACCGACTCGCAGTCGCGAGTTCAGCTGAACCTGTCCGGAGTCCAGCTCCTCTTCCCCCAACATAACTCGCAATAAGGTGGATTTCCCCGCCCCATTCCTGCCCACAAAGCCGATTTTCATCCCTTCGTGCATGGTAAATTCGGCGTCATCCAACAAAACCTGTTCGCCATAACTCTTGTTGGCACCAGTGACTTGAATCAAAACGCTCATGATCGACGGACTTCTCGGGGGAAAAAATGCAAGGGAAACGCCCGTACATGTTAAATGGCGAGGTGGCCAAGCGCCAAGGTCCATTCCAATCTTGACCAACGGCAGAATTCACGTTTTCTAGAATCGAAATCCTTGCTAAGCTCCGCGCGGGCGAGGCGAATGGGATTGGACATGATGCGTGGATTTGTGTTGCTGATGGGAATGCTGCTAACCGCGACAAACGTCGGTTGTGGGACCACGGCGCAGCGTGCGGCCATGGAGCAACTGTTGGTTTCCGACGCCATCGATCAAGCGGTCGGACAAATTGACTTCTCACCGCTGGAGGGGCGAGACGTGTACTTGGATGCCGAGTACATTCGCACCGTCAGACCACTGGGTTTTGTGAACGCGGATTATGTCCTCAGCAGTCTACGTCATCAGATATTGGCGGCCGGATGCCAACTCAAAGATCGCCGCGATGATGCGGAAATCATTATCGAGCCGCGGGTTGGTTCGTTGGGAACGGACGACTACAACATTGTGTACGGCCTGCCGCGCAGCGAGGCCGCTGCCATGTTGGGCGCGGCCAGCAACACCGGAATCGCCCTGCCCTTGATCCCCGAACTTGCCGTTGGAAAGAGTGAGTATCGTCAAGGATTTGCCAAGATCAACGTATTCGCCTATCGGGCAACCGATCGATCTGCGGTCTGGCAATCGGGCGTCGCGAGGTCTACGGCAACGAGCCGCGACACCTGGGTGATGGGGATCGGCCCATTTCAAAAAGGCTCGATCTATCGAGACAAGAAAATGGGCGGCTTCAATCGGCTTGCCAATGTCTGGTCAGCCGCATCCGGTCCCCCATCGATACCACCTTATCTGCTCGCTCAAACATATCCAGAGAACGCCAGCCCTGAAATGATCGCTAAAGGCGACGAAGATCCGAACACGAACTCTACAACTCCAACAGGTCCGACAGCTCCAACAGGTCCTGTCGTCGGAGGCATCAGTGACACGCCTCCCGCGACGGAACGACGTTAAAATTCCGCCATCGGTCCATTGTTAACTGTCGATAACGGTCGTTAACGTTTGTGGTGTCTGTATTCAACAACCGCTAGCACCGCCTTTCTATGACCGTTTTTGCGTACGAAAGGGTGCGTTCCGCAAGGCGCAACGTTTGGAGCGATATTCCACGCCATTCTTGAACGGCCATAAATATTCTAAGTACATTTGGGGCCATGCTCGCAAGTTGTGTAGATTCAGTAGCTTACGTCAAATAAATTCGTGTTGACGCAATTTGGGATATTGGGCTATATTCCGGTGGTACAGGCAAGCTTGGCAAACTTGTAATCCAGCAAAGGCTGGAACACAAGGAAGTCGAAGGGCTTTGCAATTGCAGCGTAAGGTTCGTGGGATAGTGAAGCTGCCCAACTCCATCGGCATTCGCCAAGACCGTGGTGGTTCGGAACTCACGCTGATCGCTTGCAAGGCTCGGAGGAAGTCGCCTACACAAAAGGATTGACATTCTGAGTACCTGACGAGTCATCATCGTCTGGCTCAGAATTCGTTGGCGTTCGGAAAGGAAGATATCATGTCGAAAAAAACAGTTTTTACTACTGGTGAAGCAGCCAAGATTTGCAAGGTCAGTCAACAAACGATTATTCGTTGTTTTGACAACGGCACGTTGAAGGGATTCCGCGTACCTGGCAGTCGCTTCCGCCGTATTCCACGCGATCAATTGTATACTTTCATGCGGGACAACGGGATTCCGACCGATGCACTGGAAAGTGGCAAGCGGAAAGTTCTGTTGGTTGATGACGACGTCGAGTTGGTAGAGTTGATGCAAGATGTTTTTGCACGCGACGGTCGATTTGAGATCAGGACGGCCAACAATGGCTTCAATGCCGGAATGATGATTCTGGAGTTCGTACCAGATCTTGTCGTGTTGGACGTGATGCTGCCGGACATCAACGGACGCGAAGTTTGTGCACGCGTTCGCGGTGATAGCGGCCTGGAAGCCGTCAAGATCATGTGCATCTCCGGCATGATTGAACAGGAAAAGATCAACGACCTCCGCGCGGCCGGCGCGAACGACTTTATGAATAAGCCGTTTGCCGTGGAAGAATTGCTGGGTCGCTGCTGCGAGTTGTTGGACATGGAACGAGCCGCCACCGGAACTTGATGGCGTGGCTTCCATTTCTCAGCGAGAACTGTTGATTCCTTGGTCGCAAGCACAGCAGCTGCGTTTAGCTGCTGTGTTCGACACCCTGCTCGACGGTGACTCGTTGGCATCTCCGGCCGCGAATCGCAGTGATCGGCCCAATTTCGGATCTGAAGTCCCTGCCAAACCGTTGCACGAGACGCTTTGGAGAGTCTGCTCTGATCATCGAGTGTTGGCCATAGCGGCCTGCGTCGTGGCACAAGACCTTGCTACGCAGGATGCCAGCGAAGCGATCAGTGTATTTCCCGCGTCGATCGTAACCTCTGGGCCGGTACTCCCAGTGGAGTCGCGGCATTTGCGTCGGATCGTGCGCGCCTGGTTGCTTGCTCTGCGGCAGGTTTTGATAGGAGTCGAACAGGTTCACGAGCCGGAACACGATGCTTTTAACGAGTGGATCGATCCGGACGGACTTGTCGATCTACCGCCAGCCGCAGAATTCCATTCTTTGAACACTGATGCAAGCAGTCGCTTGACGCACATGTGGGAGCAGTGCCGTTCACTCATTCGGCGTCCGACTCACGTGGCCTTGTTGGTGTCCGGCGGTGATTTGGCCGACCCGCGCTATCGAAGTTTACAAGTCGGGTTGCTTCGCAGGCTGGAATTGATCCTGTTGCAATGCACCATGGACGACCGCGTTGAACAAGAAAAATTGGCGTCCCTGAAGCGATTGGCGTACGGGGCAAGTCACGAGATCAATAACCCGTTGGCCAATATCGCCACGCGTGCACAGACATTGATGCGTGAAGAATCCAATCTACAGCGCCGGCAAGTTCTGGAAATGATCAACGCTCAAGCGTTTCGGGCGTTTGATATGTTGGCCAACCTGATGCATTATGCCGCCCCGCCGCTTGCGAAACTGCAAACGACGGATCTAGTGACGTTGGCGAGACGTTGCCTGTCGGAAATACAGTCGCATGGCGAGGACACTCGTGAGCCACAATGGAACGGAAGTTGCGATCCGATCGAGGCTTTAGTAGATGCTCAGCAAGTCGCGGTCATGGTTCAGGCGTTGTTGCGAAACGCGCGCGAAGCCTGTGGTCCTCAAGGCACCATTGGTGTGACGGTAGAAGAAATCTCCGCTGGCGAATACACCTCCGGTTGGGTTGCGATTCGCGTTGCGGACAACGGACCCGCTGTTCCACGGGAGAGCCTGGCGGTGATGTGCGATCCATTTCACTCGGGGCGTGAAGCCGGACGTGGGCTCGGGTTTGGGCTCGCAAAATCGCTCCGCATCGTCGAAGCGCATCAGGGTTGGCTCGCGTTCGAACCGGAAGACCCACAAGGATTGCGAGTCACCGCCTTCTTGCCGATGGTTCCCGCTTTCGGAACGCCTGTGGCTTAGGGAAATCCGAGAACCCATCAACGCAGCGATTTAGCAAGCGCTGGTGTACCGGCTTTAGCCGGCGGGGGCGTGAAAAAGCTCCTTTCAGCGAACCCAGCCGGCTAAAGCCGGTACACCAGCGCTCGCTAAATTGGATTGGACAAAGCCTAGCAGATTCGGGGTAGAACAGCGCCCATGGGTTCGTCCAATGGGACCGCACGAGCAAATGTTCTCAGGACACTGACCGGTACGATGTTCTTTGGTCCAACCCAACCGACCCGGGCAGCGTTTTGACTGATCGGTACCGAACGCAACGCCGCCAGCGCTTGCTCGACGAACGCTTCCGGCACAGCCAGCAGCATCGTCCCCTCGTTGGCGACGAACAACGGATCCATTCCCAAGAGTTCACTCAGCCCGCGAACCTCGGGTGACAACGGGAACTGTTTTTGATCGACACATAATGAAAGATTCGAGTCGGCAGCCCACTCGTGTAGCACCGCTGCGACTCCTCCGCGAGTGGCGTCCCGCAGAGCTTTGCACGGAATCTTAGCGTTGTGCAAGGCTTGGACGGCTGGCCACAAATCGCCGCAGTCACTGACCAAGGGGCATTGCATTTCGAACCGCTCGCGAGTGGCCAAAATCGCCAGTCCATGTTGGCCGATGGGTCCGCTGATCAACAGCACGTCACCAGGCGTTAGTGTCTTTGCGTTGCTAACAAAATCTGGGAGGCACTCGCCGATTCCGCTGGTGTTGATGAACAGACCATCGGCGCAACCGGTGGGAACGACTTTGGTGTCCCCGGTCACGACTTGCATGCCGACAAGGTCCGCAGTGGTGGCGATGCTATCGAGAATCCGTTCCAGCACGGTTAATGAAAAACCTTCTTCGATAATTAGAGATAAGCTCAGCCAGCGCGGCTTGGCGCCACTTACCGCCAAATCGTTTGCGGTTCCAATGACCGCCAACTTGCCAATGTCTCCGCCTGGAAAAAACAACGGCGACACAACAAACGAGTCGGTCGTAAACGCCAGCGGCCCGTGGACACGTGGCAAACTGGTGGCATCCGCTAACGCTGCGGCGACGTATGGGAATCGGGTCAGTATTCTTTGGCGAAGGAAATCGCGACTGCTGCGACCGCCTTCGCCGTGCAGCAACGACACACGATCTGATCCGACTCCGATGTTCGTCGGGCAATGCCACGTGATTGCTGGATTCATGAAACGATCAACTTGGGGTCGAGATTTAGAGCGGCGCGAGACTGGTGTAGCGATAGTAAGCGCTGCAAGCTCCCTCCGTCGAGACCATCGGAGCGCCCAATGGCGACTGCGGAGTGCAACGCGTACCAAAATGTGGGCACTGCGTGGGTCGAATTCGCCCGCTCATGACCGCCCCACTCTGACATTCCTCTTCGACATCCACACTGCTTTGATGCAATGCAAACTTCTCGACGGCATCGAATTCGCGAAACGCCGAGGCCAAGACCAAGCCGCCTTGTGGCATTTGCCCCAGTCCACGCCACGGTCGGTCGGCGATCACAAAAACCTGTTGCAGGATTTCCAACGCCGCAGAGTTTCCGGCGACTCGTACGCTCCTCGCGTAGGCGTTGACCACTTCGGTCGAACCCTGTTCCAATAGTTGGATGCAGCGATAGATTCCCTCCAGCAAATCGACGGGCTCAAATCCGGTAACGACAATTGGTATTCGATAGCGATTGGCAAATTGGCGATATTGTTCGTAGCCAGTGATCGTGCAAACGTGCCCGGCGGCCAGGAATCCATTCACGCGACAGTCAGGGGCTTGGGCGATGGCTTCCATGGCGGGTTCGACACGCACGTGCGCTGTCAGCACTGAAAAATTCTGCAACTTCAGTGCGGCGGCTTGCGAAACGGCAATGGCGGTCGCGGGAGCGGTCGTTTCAAAACCGACGGCGAAGAAGACGACTTGCGTCGACGGAAACTCTTGAGCCAACTTCACGGCATCCAATGGCGAATAGACCATTTGCATTTTCGCGCCATCCGCTTGCGCCTGCATCAGACTGCGCTCTTTTCCTGGGACACGCAACATGTCGCCGAACGTCGTCAGGAGGAAACCGGGTCGCAATGACAATTCGATCGCGTGATCGATCGCGTCCGCTGGGGTCACGCAGACGGGGCAACCGGGACCGTGAAGTAGTTCGACCACGTCTCGCAATTCTTCGTCAATGCCGTGCCGCAACAGCCCATGAGTTTGGCCACCGCAGACCTCCATGATCGTCCAACGCCGTGTCGCCAAGCCGCGAATCGAGTCGACCAATCGATGAGCGAGATCAGGGTCACGGAACTCGTCGATCAACTTCATTCGTGAGCCTCTCCCCAATTTTCATGCGTCTCTAAAGATCGCAATTCTTGTAGGGTTTGTTCGGCGGCGGCGGCATCCACCAAGCTGATGGCGACGCCCGCGTGTACAATCACATAATCGCTCGCTTGAGCCTCGGGGACGCACGACAGATTACAAACTCGGCGAACACCCAGGAAATCAACCTCAGCTTCGCAAAACGGAGGGTCCCGACGTAGCCAGCGGACAACCTGCCCAGGGATCGCCAAACACACGTGCATTCTCTTTTTCGAAAAAAAGTCTGTCAGGTCCCACGCCCGCAGCACGCCTATTCTAACAGGCAGGGACGCGGGTTCTAGTCTCCATCGGACAGTCCTCCGTCAGGGTTGGCTGGCAGATTGAGGTGACTTGGTCGTTGCAGGCAGTTTGTCCGATACGATCGCTCGCTAGAATCGGTGCCATTTGTCGCAGCCGGCTGTCGAACGAAGAATTTGACATAGGCTTTTAGCCGCTTTTAGCCGAGGGCACCATTGGTGCATAATGCTCGGTGAAGTCGGCCTATATTTGTTGCCCCCAGTTTGAATCGACTTCCCTTTTCTTTGACTGGGGATTTTCCGCAAGATCGAAGCGCTTGCACTCCTCCAATTGTGACGAATCCGATGAATTGTCTCGCCAATCTGCCGGCTCTTACCGCAGTTCCACAGCTGACGCCAAGAATCCACGATTCTTCTTCGAAGGACGGACAAACGAACAAGTGCCCGAAAATCGCCATCATCGGCGGCGGTCCCGGTGGTTTGCTGACCGCCTACCTGTTGCAAAAGAAGGCCGGTCGCGCACTGGCCGTCACGATCTTTGAAGCTTCGGATCGATTGGGTGGCAAAATTCTAACTCCACAGTTTTCCCGTGCGCCGATGGGCTACGAGGCCGGGGCTGCCGAATTCTACGATTACTCGCCGGTCGGAGAAGATCCACTCAAGGATTTGATCCAAGAACTTGGCCTACCAATTTCCAGGATGGGTGGCAATGCTGTCTCAATGGGCGGTCATCTCATCAGCAATTTGGACGACGTCGAAACTCATTTGGGTCCAGCGGCAAGGCAAGAGTGGATTCGCTTTCATCAACAAACACGCAATCGGATGTCGCCGACAGATTTTTATCTCTCGGGTAGCGACGAAGCTACTCACTCGGCGAATTTTCCAGGCGAACAGGATTCCTTCGCTCACTGCCTGAATGGACTGCGATCGAAATCCTTGCAGCAGTTCATTCAAACGCAGATTCACAGCGACTTGGCGACCGAACCCGAACACACTACCTTCGAATATGGTTTACAAAACTACGTGATGAACGATCCGGCTTACCTGCAGTTGTACGGCATCGAAGGCGGGAATCAACGCTTGCCGGAAGAACTGGCTAGGCGTTGCCAGGCCGAAATCCGACTGCAACACTTCGTTCGTTCCGTGCAAAAACACAGTGTGGGACCGCAGGCGGGTCAATACGAGATCCGCTTTGACGCGGACGATTGCGAGCAGTGCGAGTGGTACGACTACGCCGTCGTCGCGTTGCCACATGATGCATTGCCCCATGTGAACTTTGCAGGAGATCGTTTGCATCATGCCATGCAGCGACACTACGACCACTATCACCACCCGGCCCACTACCTTCGATTGACGCTGTTGTTCCGACGGCCATTTTGGCAAGGCAAGCTGAACGAATCGTACTGCATGCTGGACGACTTTGGCGGCTGTTGTCTCTATGACGAATCGTCACGGTTGGTTGAACCGGAGTTCGGGGTACTGGGTTGGTTGTTGGGTGGGGCTGCCGCGATCGAATACTCGAAGCAGCCAGACGATCAGCTGTTTGAACTGGCATTGAACAGCGTGCCGAAGTTTTTCGGCGATGCCCAATCCCATTTCTTGGAAGGTCGCGTCCACCGTTGGTTGAACGCGGTCAACGCGATCCCGGGCGGGCGAACGGCAATGCCGATCCATCAACGACACTGTCCCGAACAAATCGAACACGCCGACCTGTTCGTGGTTGGGGATTATTTGTACGACGCGACCCTGAACGGTGTGCTCGATTCGGCCGACTATGTTTCCAGTGGCATCGCCGCAGCCGTTCAGATCGACTAACTCACTTTTGTCGGACGGCAACAAGCCGTGGGCAGACGTCCGACTATGCAAAACATTCGCACGGGGCGACTTGTCAGCCGTTGGCGTCAAGCCTCATTTCCGTTCAATAATGTCAACTAGTAACCAGGAGCCTTATCGATGCAAACAACAGAAAAAAACGCGGCCGACCAAAATCGTCCCCGAGACGCTGATCCAACCAACGCTCCCACATTCATGAGTGAATTGCCACTCGAAGTTTGGGAGATCGGCTTTGTTAAACAAGCCGAACCGCACCCGCAGTTGTTTGGTCGTCCCTTTGGTGAGCGACACCAACAGCAGATTATCCGCACAGGTTTCGCGACGACTCATCAAGTTTCGCGGACGTCGCTGGCGGGACGTCCGTTGACGCTGATCGTGGTTCCGGACGACCCGACGAATGGCCTCACGACGGTCCAGCAACTCCAGGAATGGTTGGACGCTTTCGAGTCGACGGCGACAATGCATCGTTCGCAATTGCTTGCCCTTCAAGGCGCGCAAATTGTTTGGCATCCGCAATGTTTGGTCGTCATGGTGGCGCCGAACCGGCTCCCGACGGTCTGCCAAGCGGTGCTGGAGGGCTATTTCTACGAGTCGGAATTACGATCTCTGGAAACGAAGTTGGAAGCCAATTGGGATGAAACACTTTCTGACGCTCCGCTGGGCTTCGAGTTCAACTCGGCTGCAATCTCGCGCCGTCAGGAACTGGCGCAGCGATTTCACGAGGTCCTGCATTTGCGGACTCGATACGCGCGGTTGACATCGTTCATCATTGTGCCGCATGTTTATCCGCCAACATTGGCCAGCCAAATTGGTGAGCGTTTACGGGAACGACTGAGAATGGAAGAGCGACGGGACTTGGTCGACGGCAAATTGGAAGTGCAGGAACATGTGTACGAGCTATGCAGCCACCGCGCCAGCGAATTCATGGTCGCACGCACCGGGCATCTCTTGGAATGGGCGATCATCATTCTCTTGGGATTTCAAACCTTGTTGTGGATCGCGGACCTCCTTTCTTCTACGAATTCTATATCGATTACGAGTCCCTAACCGATGCGATTTTCTTCGATTGATATCCTGCGAACGTTGTCGATCGCGATCATGGTCGTGGTCCATTTTTGCGAGAATCTCTCGGGCGTCACTCCCAAGATCGCTGGGATTGGTGCGCCTATGTTCATGTTCCTGTCCGGCGTTAGCTACCGTCTCTGGTTGAATGGGCGCACGACCCGGCAATTGAACAGCGATTCGATCCGCAAAATTACGATGCGGCGGGGCTTGTTCCTGATCGGCTTGGGTTTCTTGTTCAATATCTTGGTGTGGATGCCCGAAGACGTCTTCAATTGGGACGTGCTCACGTTGATCGGAACCGGCATGGTGTGTCTGGGTCTGGTGCGACACGCTCCACCGGCCTTGATTTGGTTGTCGTGCGGGATGTTGTTCCTGCTGAGTCCGGCGTTGCGACAGTTGGCGGACTGGGATTCTTATTGGTCAAACGGATATTTTGATCCCGATTTCACGATGCACGATTTTTGGTTCGGTTTTTTGGCCGTGGGCTACTTCCCAATCTTTCCTTGGTTGTTGTTTCCTTTGTTGGGATTTTCGATAGGAACAATGACCTTCGGCGAAAAGACCGATCAACCAAATACGACTATCTTGTTGCGCACTTGTGCCTTGGGATTTGCATTGATGTGCCTGGCCACGTGTGCCGTTGCGACCCGCTACTTCTTGGCAGACCAACTTCCGGCGACATGGCCGAACAGTTGGACGATGTTTCCCCCGAGCCTCGAGTACACCACCGGCACAATTGGCTGGGTCTTGTTTGCTTTCAGTGGGTGTTATTGGCTAGTGGATTTAAAAATTCCCGTTGAAAAACTCCGCCATCTTCGAAAGGTTGCCGAGCAATTTAGTCGACGATCTTTGACGGCGTACTTGTTGCATCACGTGGTTCACTTGTGGCCCCTGTGGCTGTATGCCGTGTGGCAAGGGCAAGAGACGACTTTCTATTGGGAAAAGGCGACAGATTTGAACACATCGCTGATTATGGCGGCAGTGTTCTTGGTCGCTTGTTACGCATTCTTCAGTTGGCTGGATCGTCGAAAATATCCAGCGGTTGAGAATCTCATGCGTTGGTTGTGCGATTGACAACTACAATTATCTGGACTTGGTTACCTTTTGCAAGTTGCCCGCTAATTGCTGGGGACTTCGTCAGCCGATCACGAAACCAATTGGCACCGTGATTCAATAGCCACTCGGACCGTTGTTTCTGTACGGGATCGATCGTGCCTTCATAATATGTAGTGACTTGCACCTGGAAGTAATCTGCTTGATCCGCGCGATCGCGGCCTTGAACGACGTGGGCGACGAAGTCTTGCCACAGGCCTCGCCCGCGGGGTCGATTGAACCAAATCCCGTTGGCTCGGAAGGCACCATATGTAATCAAACCATCGCGGATGTCCGGCACACGCCGGATCGTGAATTGTTCCACGACCGGCGGCGAAGTTAACGAACTTTCCACATCCACGGATTCTTGCGGACCAAGCGGTAGCTTGTCGAACTCCAAAACTTGTTCGTCATGGATCTTCCAACCAGTGCCACGATAACAGACTCGCAAGTCGTGCCAATGCGGTCCGAACATGAAATCGCACGACAATAGGTAGACAAAACCGTCCTGGTCTTTTAGTTCATAGGTGCGAGAGTATTGTCCCCAATTGTCCCACCGAAACAAATCCGAGCGTCGATCGCTGCTAAAGCTAACCAGCTCCCAGTCGGTTGGCACAATAGTCGCCGTCTTATCCAAATCCAACGCGTTCCCCAAGGCTCGCCGAATGTTGGAAGTTTGCGATACTTCTTGTGGGAGAAAAAATACCAAGTAGGCCAAACCCAACGTTGCAAAGCCGATGGTCGCTGGGTAGCCGAAAACCGACCACGGTGAGAGAAAACTTGCTAGACTCTTGGACCAATTTGCGGTTGATTTTTCCATGGGTTCGCCTGGTGCTTTATCAGCAGATGGTCCGTCGATTTCCGGTCCAGACGCGATGGCGAAGTTCCATCCGGAGACCAAGGCTTGTCCGACGGTCCTCCGTTTCACGGATTTTTCTTCGGCTCCTCGGAGGCGAATCGGAGCCAATAACGCCACCAAGAATCGATCGACAGAAAATATGACGGCGGCTGAAATGCCGAAGATCACGAGGCCCAAGAGCGTATGTGGCCATCCTTTTATCAGGTCGACCTGATACCAACTCCAACTGAGCGAAATCACGATCAGCCGCAATGAGTTCATGAGCACCGTCCAAGCGACGCCAATCACGGCCAGGAGTCCCATGTGAATCAAACTGCGATGCTGCCACAAACAATAGATTGCGATGCAATAAATGATCGATATTAACGAGACAATGCCGCTGCAGGCTTCGTCGACAAACAGCTCACGGTCACTCAACGTGATGGTGTTCCCTTGCGAAACATGCAGCACACCAATCGTATCCAACATCACACTGGTCACGCGACTGCTGAACAATTGCAACCGCTCGATCAATAATTTGTCGCGATCCAAGGGTGGCGGCACCAATAGCGCCAGCAACAACCAGATCCCGAGCAAACCGGTAATCCGCCAATGTTGCCACATCGTTCCCGCAATTGCAAAGCAATAGATTACAAATGCGACCATGGCCAACCATGGGCTAAAGACAATAAACGAAGTCAATAACATCACCGCAGCTAAGACCGTCAGCAGCCAGGCTACAATATTGATCCAAATACTCGACCGGTCGACTGGGGCAGCGACATCCATCCGTAAATATAGAAACACGCTGGCCGCCACCAACATGATTGGAAACGCCTGGTACTCCGGTTGGGCAAATTGCTGGCGAAAAAAAGTTACCAGAATCGGCAAGAATCCGAATAACATGGCGACCAGCGGAACAATCCAGGGCCTCTGCTTGAGCAATTCCATATCGTTTTCTACCTCGACGAACCTAACACTTCAATCACCCGAGCCTGTTGCGGCGGACTCAATGAACTGCCGCTTGGCAAACAGAGTCCTTGAGCGAAAATATGTTCACTCACGGCTCCACCAACGGCTTCACAGCCCGCAAAAACTGGCTGGCAGTGCATCGGCTTCCACGCCGGACGTGACTCGATGTTGGCAGCTTCCAGTCGTTGGCGAATCGCTTCCCGATCCTCACCAAACTTCTCCGGATCAATCAGCACCACCGACAACCATCGCGTCGATCGACCGCCGGAAATTTCCGGCATTAGCGTTATTCCGGGACGACCCGCCAGCGCTGTCCGGTAATTTTCAAAGATGGCCCGCCGCCTGCGGACATGTTCTTCAAGTACTTCGAGTTGCCCACGTCCTATAGCGGCCAGTAGATTGCTCATCCGATAGTTATAACCAACTTGCGTGTGCTCGTAATGTGGGGCAGGATCCCGCGCTTGTGTCGCCAAATGCCGAGCCTGATGGGCCCAATCGCTGCGATCGGTGACCAACATGCCACCGCCCGAGGTTGTGATGATCTTATTGCCGTTGAAGGAGAAACACGCAATGTCCCCGAATGAGCCCGCCGGACGATCGCGATAGGTTGCCCCCAACGCCTCCGCCGCGTCTTCAATCAAGGGTAATTCGAACTCGTGGCAGATCGCCCGAATCGAATCGTAATCGCAGCACTGGCCGATAACATCGACCGAAAGGACCGCTTTGGGCAGCCGGTTTTGAATTCGACACTTCTGCAGGTACTCGCGCAATAGGTTTGGGTCCATATTCCAACTGGACCAGTCGCTATCGACAAAAACTGGCTGAGCCGCCACGTACTTGATCGCGTTGGCAGTGGCAGCGAACGTGAAACTGGAAGTTACGACCCGATCGTCTCGTCCAACACCGACGATTTGCAACGCCAAGTGCAGTGCAGCCGTACCGCTGGACAGAGCCACGGCCTGGGTTTTGCCAACCCGGCTCGCAAATTCGACTTCAAACGCGTTGACATGCGGCCCCAAGGGCGCGATCCAATTCGAATCGAACGCGTCGAGCAATAGTTGCCGCTCACGACCCAACATGCATGGTGGCGACAAGTAGATTCGATCGCTCATACGCGGCCGATGCCTATAAAAAAGTCGAGTGAAAATGAATTTTTGTCGATTGGTGCGTGGATCGGAACGGCAAAATTTTTGCGAACCCATCGCTGAACGGACCCCTCATCATACTTCGGACTTCGAAACCCGTTAAAGGGCCAAGCTAGTTAAAAAATCAGGGAAAACGGAAGTCTGGTCCTCGAAATCCGAAAAAACCGGTTGTTTGCAATTTCGAGGTCGCTTTCCGGCGTGGGAATTTGATCGACCGAACGGACGGAATGAGGGTCGAGACTCGCGCTTTGAAGTGTTTTCTTGGGCTCGATGGTCGGGCCAGCCAAATTCCGCATTTCGCCTTGAAAGAACGTCGTATCTTGTTTAGAGTCCACTTCGCCCAGTTTGAGGGCGTTCTTTGCCACACGAACCATTGTCCATGCCCCAACCTTCCTCGCCCGACGCCGCCCCCAACGCCCCCAACTCTGAATTTTCTGCCTTGGTGGATCAGCAGCGGAAACGGCGACGCACCTTTGCCATTATCTCGCACCCGGATGCTGGTAAGACGACTCTGACCGAAAAGCTGTTGTTGTTTGGAGGCTCCATTGAGGTTGCCGGTGCGGTTCGCGGCCGCAAGACGCAGCGCTCGGCGACTTCCGATTGGATGGAGTTGGAAAAACAGCGCGGGATCTCGGTAAGTTCCACGGTTTTGACGTGCGAGTACGAAGGGGTTCAAGTCAACCTCTTGGACACTCCCGGCCACCACGACTTTAGCGAGGACACGTATCGAACCCTGATGGCGGCAGACGCGGCCGTCATGGTGATCGATTTGGCCAAAGGTGTGGAAACGCAAACCGAGAAGCTGTTCAAAGTTTGTGCCCTGCGAAAGATTCCGGTCCTGACGTTTGTCAACAAAGTGGACCGAGAAGGAATGACACCGCTGGCGGTTTTGGACGAAATCGAGCGGAAGTTTTCGATCAGCACGGTTCCGATCAATTGGCCGATTGGAACGGGGCCAGACTTCTGCGGCTTCGTCGAGTTGGAAGGCAAAGAGACACACTTGTTTCCCGAGCGAAACAACGATCGCCGCATTCAACCGGTTGTGATGAAGTGGGAGGATTTCGTTGCTCAGTCGCCCGAAGAAATCAATCAGGAACTGGCCAAGCAAAATTCCAATTCTAGATTTTCGACCAAGTCACATGCGGCGAACCTGTTGAAGCAAACCGTTCAGGCCTCGGTCCACGAGGATGTCGAGTTGATCTCGGAGGCCGGGAATCAGTTTGAGCCTGACGCTTTTTTGGCGGGTTTGCAGACTCCAGTGTTTTTTGGTAGCGCGCTCACGAATATGGGCGTTGAATATTTTCTTCAGAACTTCTTGCGGTTGTGTCCGCCGCCGGGGGATCGACTCAGCAATATTGGGATGGTGCCAGCCTCCCGCCCGGAGTTTGCGGGGTTCGTGTTCAAAATCCAAGCGAACTTGGATCCTCGGCATCGCGACCGAGTCGCTTTTGCTCGGGTTTGTGCCGGCCAATTCGTGCGGGACATGGAAGTGACGGTCGCTCGCAGTGGGAAAAAGATTCGCTTGCCCCGCGCGCTGAAGATTTTTGGGCAAGACCGACAAACCATGGATGAAGCTTACCCCGGTGATGTGATTGGACTGGTTTGTCCCGGCGCGTTTCAGTTGGGCGACACCTTGTTCGTCGGCGACCCGCTTTACTATGAGGCCTTGCCGCAGTTTACTCCCGAGTTTTTCGCGGCGTTGGAATGCAAGGATACTTCTCGACGCAAACAATTTGATCGGGGACTATCGCAATTGGTCGAAGAGGGCGCGGTTCAAGTATTTCACGACACCTTCGCCGCCAGCAAGGAGTTGATCTTGGCGGCGGTCGGTGAATTGCAATTCGACGTGGTCCGGTTTCGGATGGAAAGCGAATACGGTGTGCCGACGCAACTCAATATGAAGCCCTTCGCCACGGTGCGCTGGATTACGGCGCAGTCGGATGATGTTCGACAAATCAAGTTGCCGTTTCAAGCTAGGTTGGTCAAAGATCAATTGGGCTACTCGGCTGTTTTGTTGAAGTCGGAATGGGAGGCCCAAATGGTGGCACGCGACAACCCGTCTATGAAATTCGACAGTATTCGAGTCTCCAGCTTTGAACAATTGGCTCGAGAAGCGAGCCGAGGTGAAGCGGAATGACGCATGTCGCCGCAACGAACCACACTGGATTGGGCTCGAATTCTGACACGGCGATTCCGCCGGGACTGGATCCGCAGCAACTGGTTCCGGAAGACGTGGCGGATCGATTGGTCGCACTAGGTCGGGCAACGGACGAATTGATTTCGGAGGCTGTCGCGTTGGACCTTCCCACTGTCTCCGCGCTGCCAACGACAACGTGCTTGCCGACAGATAACTTGCCTGTTGCCACGAACGCGGCAAAGCCACTCGTTACGAGTTCATCGTTTTATTACGGCTGGTGGATGTTAGGGCTGGCGATGATGGCTGCGATTGCCACTTCGCCGGGTCAGACGTTTGGCGTCTCGATCTTCAACGAACCCTTACGAATCGAAATGCAGCTGACGCACGGGCAGTTGGCTTTGGCATATATGTTGGGCACGCTCATTGGCGCGGTGCCGATCACCTGGTTCGGCAGAATGATGGATCGGCACGGCATCCGACGCATGACGTTGGTCATCATCTGTTTGTTCGCGACCGCGTGTACGTTCGTATCGTTGGCGTGGAATTGGTATTCATTGGTTCTGGCGTTTACGATGTTGAGAATGCTGGGGCCGGGCGCGTTGTCTTTGATGAGTGCCAATATGTTGCCATTTTGGTTCCAGCGACGGCTGGGCACGGTCGAAGGTTTGCGGCAAACCGCAATGGCTTTGGCAATGGCCGTGATCCCCGCAATCAATCTCTGGCTAGTGACGGAAGTGGGCTGGCGTGGCGCTTATGTCGTCCTCGGACTGGCAGTGCTGGCGATATGGCCGATTTATTGGGTCTTGCTGCGGAATCGCCCCAGCGACGTCCAGCAGAATGTGGACGGTGGCCATCGCTTGCCCCCCGGCTACTCGGATGGTTTGTTGATCTCTCACGTCGCGTCGGGATTCACGCTGCGGCAGGCGTTTGGGACGAGTGTCTTTTGGGCCGCGCTTCTGAATGGCTCTCTCTACTCATTGATCCATACCGGCGTGTTTTTTTGTTTGCTGCCGATTCTCGCCGAGCAACGCCTGGACGCCAAATATGGGGCGTGGATGCTGATGGCGTTTGCCTTGTCGTTGGCCACGAATCAAATGATCGGCGGATGGCTGGCGGACCGAGTGAAACCCGCTTACCAAATGATCGCGGGTCAGGTCATGTTCAGTGCGGGGTTGGGCCTGTTGTATTTGGCGAATTCTAGTGCTGAAGTGCTAATGGCTGGCATTGTCATGGGCGCGGCTCAAGGTTACTTCTTTGCCGCCAGCAATCCGTTATGGGCTCGCTATTTTGGGCTACCGCACCTCGGAGCGATTCGCGGTTTTTTGATGTCGTTTCACGTCGCCCTATCCAGTATCGGCCCGGTTTTGGTCGGTTGGAGTCACGATCTTTCCGGCGATTTCGACGGCGTCTTGATGATCTTCGCATTCCTGCCGGTTTTGTTTGCCGGCGGGTTGCTTTGGGTCGCACCACCCAAACTGGGGCGAAGTTCCGAGATCAATCAGCAACGATAGCCCAACGGGCGGAACCAATGACCGACGCGAAACTCACCAAGAGGTCGAGTAGCGAAACTCGCCAAGAGTTTCGGCGGGCGGTGGGAGGTGCCTAAGGCCCATCGCTGGTCCCTAGGCTCTCCATCAGACCGGTTAGCTCTTGAGCTTGATCACCAGCTTATCGTTCGAAGCTTGGATGTCGACGACGACATCCGAGTCGATATCTTCACTGTTCTCCAAGTACTTTTCTGGAACGGACTTGGCCAATTCAGGGTCGGCCACTCGCACAAATACTTGATATCGTCCCGGAACAATTTCGTTGGTCCCAGATTCCATCAAGGAAAACGACCCGTCCGAGC
>JAUXWY010000391.1 GCA_030681235.1 Pirellulaceae bacterium
CAGACTATACCCCCAAGAGCAACGAAGCCGAGTGGCACATCACCTATCGCTGTGATCTGGCTTGTCCCAACTGCAATCGGCTTTGTTTCCTGCCACCGACTACGCCGGACATGACGCTGGATGATGCACGGGAGTTCAATCGCCAGGCGCGTGAGATGAACTGGTTCCCGAAGATCGTGATCCTCGGTGGAGAGCCCACACTTCATCGCGACCTATTCGAGTTCATCGAGATCGCCAATGAATTAAGTCCCGGTCGCGTCGAGGTTTGGTCGAACGGCTACCGCGACGCAGCAAGACAGCAATTGGCCAGAATTCGCGAGGAAAGAAAAGCCAAGGTCTGCGAAGAGACAATCAAAGCCGATGGTTGCATGGTGTTGCCGCAGGCGGACTTCTTCCTCGCGCCCAAAGACTTCGGCGTCATCAACCATCGACCCTGCCACAACCATGCGGCGATCGGTTGCGGCATTTCCGTGGACGCCGGCGGCTACGCGATCTGCTCGATCGGTGGAGCGATCGACAGCGTGCTCGATCTCAAGTTGCGGACGAAGTCGCTCAAAGATCTGTTCGATCCGGAGTTTGCTCACCGGACGACTTGCACGCTCTGCGATGTCTGCGGACGGGAACTCGGGATCACCAGTCACCACATCGCCAAGAGCCAGGTTATGCACGGTTCGCTGATGTCTCCGACTTGGCAAGCAGCTGTTAAACGTATCGAGCAGCGCAAGAAAAAAGAGGAATCGACATGAACCCGTTCGCGACCCACATGCCGGTATTACTGGCCTGTCTGCGGCACACCAGTGGTCCGGTGCTGGAGCTGGGCAGCGGTTGGTTTAGCACTCCGTTGGTCGCGGCCTACGCGACGGATCGATTGGTGCGCACCATCGAGAGCAATCCGCAGTGGTACGACCGCGTCTCGCAAATCGCTACCTTTCAGCCGATCACGCACCATCGTCACCAGATTGTTTACGTGCCCGACTACAACGACGCGCCGATGGATGACCACCAGTGGTCGGTCGTATTGCTCGATCACGAACCGCCGCCACGCCGCGGAGTTGATGCCTTGCGGCTCAAGGATCGCAGCCAATTGATCATTGGCCACGATTCGGAGCACCCGGATTACGGCTACGGCCCGGCGTTTGACACATTCAAGTATCGCTTCACTCTCTCGCGCGTCTTTCCCTGGACCACGGTCGTTAGTGACACCGATCCTCTCGACTGGATCGCCGACGCTCTCAAGCCACTATGGTGATTCTATGAAGCTTGCCGCTTTATGCTGTACTTATCTTCGGCCCGAAGGCCTTGGCCAATTGATCGAGTGCTTCCTGCGGCAGGACTATCCGCGCGAATTGCGAGAGCTGGTGATCCTGGACGACGCCGGTCAATATGAAAATCAAGCAGGCCAAGGCTGGCGGCTGATCTCCATTCCCCATCGTTTCAATTCACTGGGTGAGAAACGCAATGCATGTGCGGCCCTGGCGTCATCAGATATCGAGGGATTCCTGATCGCGGATGACGACGACATTTACCTGCCGCATTGGTTCCGCACTCAGGCCGAGGCTTTAAGGCAAGCCGATTGGTCGCGACCGGGGCTGGTTCTGCTGGAGCACAACGACGGACTTCGGGAGGCCGATACGGGCGGTTTGTACCACGGTGGATGGGCTTTCCGAAAGTCAGCGTTTCAGAAGGTGATCGGCTACGGGTCGCACAATAACGGCGAGGATCAGGAACTGGCACGTCGCCTTCATGATTCCAACGCCAGCGAGATCGACCCCTGCACATTTGCCCCACCCTTCTACGTTTACCGCTACGACAACGCGAGCTACCACCTTTCGTATCTGGATGATCGCGGCTATCGCGACTTGGGAAGCGATCGGCAACGAAATCGAGAATCAATCGACGTGGGCTGGAAGAAGGACTGGTCATGCCTGCCCGTCATTCGTCGATTCACTTTTGGTCCCCACGTGAATCCCAAATCGGACCGCACCCCAATCGAGCTGATCGGGCCGGTATTTGAGCCTGGCACCAACGGTCCACAAAACGGCATGTACGCGCTGCAAAAGGAACTCCGTAAACGAATCGCCGAAGGCCTCGACTGGCTTTCCATCAAACCGCTCCCCGTTAGTAAAGGTGCCATCCCTTGGTTCTGGAACTGGCAGGATCGCCGCTACGCCATGTGGTGGGACGCGGAAGGCCTGCCGTTTATCCAAGGTCCCAACATGCTCTTCATCAACTCCGCTACGCCGCGCATCGACCGCGAGGAATGCGCTCTGCTCGATTCACCAAACTGCCTGATGATGTTCTGTCACAGCGAGTGGTATCGCGACCTGATCCTCGCCAATCGAGGGCCGAACAACAAATCCGAAATCGTCATGTGGCCCTACCCAATTGACCCCAAGCCCGAGGGCCCTCTCCCCGCCGAGTACGATCTATTGATCTACGCTAAAAACGGCCATCGCCCCGGCCTGCTCGAACACCTGGCCGAACTCTACCCCAACCACATTCAATTCCATTACGGCCAATACAAACGTGCCGACCTCATCGAAGCCGCCCGTCGCTCCCGCGCCTCCGCCTACCTGGCCGACGACGACCACGGTCCGCTAGCTCTGCAAGAAATCCTACTGGCGGGTTGTCCCACGGTTGGAGTGCGAACGGGGGCTTCCCTCGTGCAGAGCGGGGTGACTGGCGTCGTCGTGAATCGGTTGCCGCCTGGGGCAGCGTATGTCGAGTGCGATGCAGACTCCGACGCTCTCGAAGCCTTTATTGACGCGATCGCACAAACCCAGTCCATCGACCGACATTCGGTGCGAGCCATTGCTTCGGAACGGTTCGACACGAGTCAAATCGTCAATCGGGTCGTGGCTAAACTCAAAATGGTTGCAGAAGACCGATTCAACTGCAGTTCTAGACCAATTGGACCGCGAATGACCGCCACTTAGAATGGCCGCTGTGGACAGGTTACTTTTACGGAACTACCAGCGGAGCTCCGACCTCATGAAAAAGCCAAAGTCATTTCTCACGGAGCTCGGAATTGCAAACGAGAAGCACGTACAAGACGACGCCAAATACTTTAGCTTGATGGACGCCGCAGGAGTTGACCTGGCCGCTTTTGAAGGGGGAAACCCATTTGGCCCAGAATACCAGGCGGCGCTATTCGCAAACGAAAAAATGTCACGGTGGACGCTTTGCCGAGACTACAAGCGTCTCTCCGGCGTGCTAGAGACAGCACTTCATCTTGAAGGACTGCCTGCGTCTCCTCGGCGAATCATTGACCTTGGTGGTGGCCCTGGCGTCGTCGGAATGTGGTATGCCACAAGATTCCCATGCGCTGAAGTTGTCGTCATGGACCGCGCAGAGGCAGCACTAAACTACGGAAGGCACCTTGCGACGAAAATAGGGCTGTCACGAGTTTCGTTTGTTAACGCATCCTATGCAGACCTAGCAAATGGCGCCCACGGCGAATTCGACATTGTGCTGTTTCACCATGCCATACTATTTGCGACGGACCCTTTAGAGCGGCAGAGCAGTCTCTATGAACGCTATTCTCCAGATATGCCCCCTTTGGCGGAAGCAAGTGAAGCAGCTGCGGCACTGGCGAGTTGCCTGACACCAACCGGTGTCGCGATCACGAACTTCAGCTGTCCGAGTTACGCTCGATTTATTGATTTCTTCGAGGCACTACGACTGGTCGGAGTCGGTGTCGACTGGCGCGGAACAAAAGCAAGGCACAAGATGGTTCAAGATGGCCAGTTTGCTCTGGATGACTGGACGATCATGCTCCGCAAAGGAATTCCACATCTACTCGCTGACTCGCTTCTGGACGCATATTCCCTACTCACGCTTGGTCGTTTTTTCGGAGAGCCTCTATCGCTCGGCATTGCTGGCGAACCGATTGCACGCCTTCTTGGAAAAGACCAGCCGGCATTTCGGTTCCGCGCTGAATATCACAATGAGCCGAGCAAACCCGAAGAAACACTCGAGCTCTTACTCGGCAGCGGCATGGCCCTCTTTCGGCACGCGACGACGAAGGGGTTTAATCGAACGCTCCTCACGAGTGCGGCAGCGTCGCTTGATTTCTTCTCTCAAGGTACTCAGTGGTTAGAGCAAATGGAGGCATCGCCGCATGTACGTGTGATTGAAACTCATGTAGACGATAGCTTTCAAAAATTGGTGACCTACTACAGTTCACTCTAATTCGTCGGGGCGACCGGAACGTACATAGCATCGCAGAGTAGTGCGCCCTGGTCGATGTCGCCAACTGCCGGGCGATGTTTTGCCAAAGCGAGTGGTATCGCGACTTGATCGCCAATTATCGAGGACCAGCCAACCAGTCTCAGATCGAGCTCTGGCCGTACCCGATCGATCCCTGGCCACGCGAGCCACTACCCGACGAGTACGATCTGCTCATTTATGCCAAAAACGGCCATCGCCCCGGCCTACTCGAACACCTGGCCGAACTCTACCCCAACCACATTCAATTCCATTACGGGCAATACAAACGCGCCGACCTCATCGAAGCCGCCCGCCGCTCCCGCGCCTGCGCCTACCTCGCCGACGACGACCATGGACCGTTGGCGCTGCAAGAGATCCTGCTGGCGGGTTGCCCAACGGTTGGAGTGCGAACGGGAGCGTTTTTTTGCAAGATGGAATCACTGGGTTTTGGGTCGAGAAACTGCCACCGGGTAGACGAGCGGTTTCCACCGAACAGGATGCAGCTCTACTCGCCGCCGACCTCCAACGGATCTCTCAAGCGATAAACTTGAATCGATCACAGGTCTTTGCAATCGTTCGCCAGATGTTCTCTACCGATGGAATTGTATCTTTTGTGATTGGGACCTTGAAAGAGTTGCGAACGCCAAAAAACAGTGCGTCAGAACCCAACTCAACGAATCCCAATAAGTGAATAACGCTCCCGAATTGCGATCGCCCATGGATCCGCTGGCACTTGGCGTTCATAGGCTTTCAGGAATGCTGAGGCGCGTTGCACATCACGGAGTTGCTCGTACACGGTGACGATGCGCTTCAACAACTCTGGGCGATTTGGGAAATCGCGATTCAGGCGAAGCAAGATCGTGCAGGCATCTTCGTACTTGGCTTGAGCCCCCAGAATAGAAGCTTGTTTGAAAAGCAGATCCGGCGTTTCGCCGAACTTTGCCATCAAGTTTGTCAGCAGCTTCTCAGCTCGGGCTATTCCGCGAGTCTCCAATAACGCCTTCAGCAGTGCGAACTGGAGATCTGACTGTACCTTTGACTCGCTGTCGATAATCGTCTTATTTTTGTCCAGTGCATCCAAGGCTTCGAAGTAGCGTTTTGCTCTAAGCGATGCGTTGACCATGATCAGTAGCGCGTGCGGGTTGCCAGTTGCCTCGAACTCTTCTCTTGCTATCGCCTCCGCTCGAGCGTAATCCGACTGCTGAAGATACTCGACCACGTCAGTTGACCAGTCCAACGTCCTCTCTCTGGGACGCGAGATTAACTTTTCTGGTACGTAGTCAATCTGTGCTTTACGCGCTCTGCTCGCCGCCTCTATCAACTCCGAAATCGTTTGGTAACGCTCTTCAGGTTTCTGCGACATACAGCGAAGAATAACTTCTTCAACCGCTGGACAAACCGATGAGTTCAGCTCCCTGGGTCTTCGGAATGGTGCATGGCTCACAACCTGATTCAGCGTATCATGCGGAAGATCGCCCGTAACAATGTGATACAGCAGTACGCCCAGGCTATAGATATCGCCAAGGAACAGTTCTTGCATCGATCGCCCGCGTCGCAAGGTAGAGGCCAATTCCGGCGCTGAATAGAGAATCGTTCCGCCGTTCTCTCTTGTGCGAGCGTACATATCTTCTGGCCAAACACTGCTGCCGAAATCAGTGATCTTGGCGGAGTCTCCAGATACAAGAATGTTGTGAGGCTTAATGTCTCCGTGGCACATCCCAATTTCGTGAAGGTAAGCAACGCCTGCCAACACCTGCTCGTACAATCCGAGCAGTTTTGCGTAGCTCTTGACAAAGCCACCATTGCTTGAGTCAAGCAGTTCCGCCAGCGTACTGCTCGGAAAGTACTCCATCTCAATGGCGAAGTACTCTCGCGTCGGTGGTACCCAGTCCATCCAATAAATTGCCACCACGTTTGGATGAGCAGGCTGGCCGATCAACGGGGTGCCTTCTTCAAGATACTCCGTACTCTCCCCTTGCGCACGTGGGATTTTGACGGCGACGATTTTGCTGTCTTCAGCTCGCATCGCACGCCAAACAGTACCATGTGATCCATCACCAAGTGGCTCGAGCAACTCGTACCGATTACCAAGCTTGCGATCTTCCCTCGGAATAAAGAATCGTTTACTGACGCTCATGTTGTGGTTCGCTCCTTGACTCTCCAGAGTCGCCATCGATCGGAATGCTCGACCGCCTCGTGCACTAATTGATAAATCCGCAAATTACCATTGCGAACACCTGGAACTCGTTGTCGCTCGGGGGTTTCAAAACCGGACCTAAAAATTGACCGAAGATGATCGTGATCTGGAAGCAACTGACTATTCTTCGTCCAATAGGCGAGTATCGAGACGACAGGTGGGGAAGCACTTCGATGGGACGCCAGGGCAAGGTTCTTCACCTTTGAAATTAGATCATCCATATCGGTCGCTCCTACATAACGCTCGAACTCGACAAGTGCCGTCAGCGTAAAATTCTGCTTGGTGAACCATGCCGAGTCACACCTCACGTCGCTACCTACGAACGCGTAGTCGCCGCGCTGTTCGATCGGTAGCTCTGAAATCGCCTGGTAGCCCAATCGCTCTCCGAGGGCGTTAAAGTAGCTACAGCCCACGCTGTGAATCGTGCACCCGAAATCGCGAAAGCCAATGGTAGACCAGGCCGGCAGTAGGCTTGTTGCAAACTCCAGCATCTGATCTTCGGAATTGAGTACTTGCAGCGAACCGTCAATCACCGAAGCGCCCCCAGACCTTGATGACGTTGGGCGACTCACCGCCGTGCTGCAGTGCCTTCTGACCGATCTTGACGAGCAATGGTGCTGCGATTGATCGCCCGAAAATCAGTGCTTCGCCAGTCGACAAACTTGGCAACTCCTCAAGGTCAGCTTGACTCACCATATCCGACGTCTTGGCAATAAACCGTTGGTCATCGGGATTCTTGAGTCGCATTGCGATCAGCGTATTACACTGCGACGTAACATCAGGATCGAGTTTCGAAGGACGCTGACTTATGATTGCGAAGCCGACTCCAAACTTTCGACCTTCGCTTGCGATCTTCTTGATGATCCTATGGCTCACTGCAGCACCGCCTGCAGGTGCGAAGTTATGACCTTCTTCGTATACCAAGAACGTTGGTCGAGTTGGGTCAGTCTTGCTCGTCGCGGCCTGAAGGATCTCGCTTGACACCAGCGCGGTAATGATCTGTTTTGCCGTATCGCTCAACCCCTGTAAATCGACGATAACAAGTCGTCCCTTTTTATCTGAGGGGCGTCCAACCATCTCGTAGATATCCGTCGGAGCCGATAGTGCCGCTGAATAGAAAGACTGAGCTTCTGAAAGCACACGAGCCAGCTTGAGACTAGCCACTGCGGCGCTTCGGCCATTGAGTGCGGCGGCTTCTGCTTGGCTTAGTTGGTCCCATTCCTTCAATTCATCGAGCCCATCGCCCAACAGATTCCTAAGACGATTGATGTCGCGTGGCTCCCTCCTTTCAGTTAGTCGCCAGTACCGAATCGCGACATCGAGAACCCGCTGCTGAGGTTCGGTTAAGCCTGGTAGAATCTCGCTGATGTCGTCCATCTCGAAGTGATCGAACTGAAGAGCGAGCTCTTTGTTGACACCCGCGTACTTGTGGCGAAAGCTGGCGATTTGAGGGGTGTACGCAACGATGCCGGCCTGGGCTTCGCGTAACCTCTCTAGCATCCGCTGTATTTCGGGAATCACACGTTGATCCCGAGGGTCTTCGATACTGTCGAGTTTTGTGTTGAACTGGATGTTGCCACCTTGCAACGCTCGACCGTACTCCCCGTGCGGATCAAAGACCACAACCGTTCCGTTGTTTACCGCAACTAATCGTTCCAGGATTCGGCCGACTGTATAGGACTTACCAGCGCCCGTCATTGCAAGCACAGCAAGATGCTCTGTCGCTAGCCTATTCACGTCGAGGTAGACCGGAACGACATTCTCACCTCGATCGTAGCCGACCAGATTTCCGATGTGCAAACCTGTCTGCTCGTCAAAATCGTAGAAGCGACACAAGAAGTGGAAGTCAACCGTCTGAACCTTGGCACCTGGATCGAGCGGTCGCCTTGGGATGCGAATCTGACCGGTCTTGGGATCATTGAACCCGATTAATTCGATCTTGCCGATGATCGTTTCGCCCGTCATGCGAGCGCCGGGCATCAGCTCGAGATCGGTTACAGAATTACCCATGCCAGAGTCGAACAGAGCATTCGCTCGTGTGATGCTGACGATCCGTCCAAGTACATCGCACGTCGGTTCATCCTCCAATTCCTGATGAGCGATACGAACAAACTCACCACGACGGCCTGCCATGGATGAGTTCATCACCATCATGATCTTTCGTGGATCGCCCGTGTTGCCGACTAGCTTTCCAATAACTTGATGTTTCATGTCTTCGCCTTTTCCTGTCTGTTATTCGAATTGATCTAAGTTGGAAAGCCAAATACCGTCGAGCTCGTTGCTCTGCATCGACCGACGTACACCGTCACGGTAGTGGTCCAAAAATGGCTTTAGTGATTTAAGTTCATGCTGCGCTAGCTGCATTGGCAATGGCAAGCTGAAGGGACCCGAAAGCACTGTCAGCGACATCAGGATGCCAGTCAGTTCATCACAAACGGCCGAGGTCCATGCGTTCTCGTCACCGATCACTTGAACCAAACACGGCTCGGTGCCAGGAGCCGCCGCGTAGTGCCAGCCGACGACACCATCGCCGATCAGAGCACGTGGCTCCATCTCAGGAGTCTGCGTGCTCATCCGAAAGGCAGCCGTCCGAGTAAAGTTGCCGAGAATTCCACGAATAAATCGACGTTCACCGATGCCCGCTATAGCCTCGCGAGCACCAGACAACTGCTGGAGTGCATCTTGATTCAAGTAATCGGTACTTAGAACGTGCCGACGACCTTCCTCTGTTCGCAAATCTTGCTGGGAAACGTTGATGATCGCGCCAAATCGCTGCGAGACAATTGCGGCGATCTTGGGACCATCTTGCTTCCAAGGATAAATGCTCTCACGATGGGTAGTCCAAAAGCCTTCAATCTTCTTAATCGTCTCTGCATAGAGGCGTCGGTAGTTTGCATACCTTGACAGTTGCTGTGGAGCCTCCATGCTTCGATTGAGCAAGAGAGGGCAATCGAGAAGTATCGCATCAAAATGCTCACCAGACTGCAATGCACGATCCGCAAGATCGTAAGCCTGCTGCATTCCGATTAACTGGTAACGCTTACTCTTGTCTTCAAAGTCGATGTCGTCGATCTCGCTTACGCTGTCTTGATCGCGAGTCGAAACGACGTTCTGCTCGACTGAGATGTCGATACGTGAGCCGGCCGAGACGTAAAGCAGCCCACCGGCGACGGTCTTCTCTGCATGGTGCGTTGCGATTCCGGCTAGGTTGGCCGTGAGCAACTTCGCCCGTGTGACGCTACGCACGAGATTCGCTTTCACAAAAAGCGGCGCGATTTGCTCGAGCTCGCGAATCTGCTTCAGCAATCTGCCGACAGTTCCTGGCAAATGAATCTGCGTTTGGATAGCCAACGTCTGCGCCAACGATGTCGAACGCTTCTTGGTGGTTTCAGTCATGTTCGTTCTCCAAAGTTGAGGCGTACGCCTTATAAGGACTCGCTTGTAGGGCGAGTTTCCCTTGATCTGTTAACTTCCCTTCGGTAGCCAGTGAACCGTTCTCAAGGTCTACCATGCACTGGGCCGCCCGTGATTCCGGTAAGGACAACACTACGGATTCCTGCAAAGACCTCAAGGCTGACTGTCGGCTTTTCCAACGACCACTTACCAAGTGCAGCATCAACGCGAAATGGTCCGAGGAAAGCACCAACTCATCATTAGACTCGGGCTTTTCTTCCTCTTCGAGTGGCTGGCCGGCCAGCGTGTGCAATTGCTCAATCCAATCGAACAACTGCTGCTTGTTATCGAGCGTCGTTAGCGACCATAGAGGCAGAGTGGTTACTGCAAAGACTCCCGAGTTCGGATGCTTCTTGTAGTACGCAGTGTTGATCCCGCCGCCACTCCACTCGCCATCAATCAGCTTCGCTGGCTGCATCTCGGTGATCAATTCATATTTGATCTCGGCAGAAAGCAGCTTTGATAATCCTTTGTTCTTCGATGAATCAATGGTCCCAGCGTTGATGACACGCCATGAGACAGGAACCTTAGCTTCGTCCAGTTTCAGTGGAGGGAGCAGGAGCAACGTCCTGCCCGGCTGATGCGCCCACGACGCCAAGTTCCGTTGCCGCTCTGTTTCTGCATCCTGAAGTTCAGTACCAAATGCGAAGCATACGCCATCCCCGTCAGGCTCATTGCCACGAGCTACAGCCCCCAGTGATGTGGTCAGGGCTCGTCCTCGCGGATGACTAGCCAGTTTGCCAATCAACGTAACTCTTGTTTTGAAGGCATTGCTCATGCACCACCCCCAAGTCGATAGGTGACGCGAATCAGACCTTTGGCGACCAACACATTCGCGACTTCTTGGCTGACACTGGGTACTTGGTTGTTTTCAAGATCGTTAACCAATTTCACCCATTCGCGATGATCGATACTCACACCGCTGAGCTCCTTGTCGAGCGATTCAACCAGAAGCTGTCGGCGAGTCGTGATTCGATCCTTGGCGTCTTTAAGGTATCCTGTCTCCAGATCGGACAACTTCAACGCAGGCTGGACTGGCAATCGCATTGCCATTTGCAACGCAGCGTATGCCTTCTCAAGCGACTGCAATTGCTCGTTTTGAAGAAGTCCCTGGCGATACGCGTTGACAGCGTTTTCTAAAGTTGCCAGATGGGAAGCTAAGCTTGCGATCGCACGCTTGGACTCTTGAAGAAGATTCTTCGCTTCTTCCATCAGCGGAACAAAATTGCCGATTCGACAAGCCTTTTGGTGAACGGTCAGCAACTCGTCAACGTCTTCTTCTAGCGTGGTGTTGAGCGTTTCTTCGATCATCGAAGGCCGCGCTAGCAATTGATCGAAGGACTCTACGCTACCTGGATACTTGAAATCCTTCGGTACTTCCGAGAGCAATGTCTGGAAGGCTGCCAACTGATCTTTGCATTCCGACAAGCGATTGCGTTCAGCACTGTATGCCTTCAGCAGATTTCGGTAGCCAGTGACAATCGCACCGTCGATCTCCTCAATTGCGAGATTGGTATCGTTGTGAAGGTCGCAACCAACTTCACGTGCAAGAGCCTCCAAACGTTCCGTCGCCTGAGCAACCTTGAGTTCTCGAAGTGCGTATCCCAGCGTTCCAGGCGATACGAACTGCTCTTTCTGCGTATCACCTTCAGCGGGCCCCTCGCCAATAGAACCATCGAGGATGTTTTTGATCTTGGAAAGCGATCGAGTGAAAATTTGGATGGGGAAGCCTGGCTCAAGGTCAACCGACAACTCGATGGCCAACTCGTCTGCGCGTTGTTCAAGTCGAGCTTTGGAACTGAGCACGAAATTCACAAAGAGGTCTGCCTGACGGATGCGACTCCAAAGCGGTGCGTGCTCGTCATCGAGATTAAGTTGCTTAATCGAGTCTAGGTCCTGCTCTTTTTCGTACAGCTTGCGGTTAAAGACAGCTTCGGACTTCTCTTTGCTATCGAGCCTTGCCCGAAATACCTTTCTAAAGGTTTCGCCCTTCTCATCGTCCCCGGCGAGATTCTTCCAGCGGGTTTCCTTGTCGTCGATCAGAGTTAGGCTGGCGGCGCTTTGCTTCAGGCTTTCTTCTGCTCTAGTGGTCTTCGTACCTCTCTGCGCTGCATTCGTTGGTGCGAAGCTTTCCGAAATACGCCCGACGCCGAAAACCGTCTTCATGCGTTCCACGATCTGTGGATACTCTTGCCTTAACCAGTTGTTTGCTTCTTCAATTCTGTTCTTCAATGACGAACGCTGAATCAACTGGTACTGAGGAGACTTGTCGGACGACGCTTCTTCGGCTTCTTCTGCGATTCCTAAATCAACGAGAAGAACCATCCAGTGAGCGAAGGTGTCTTTTGGCCTGGGCCCTTCCCATGTATACCCCCAGAACCATTCTTCTTTTGCCAGCTCGTAGCTCCATCTCGCTTTCTCGCCGGATAAGAGCTGCTCATAGATACGCAACAAAAACGCAGGTACTTGAGCGATGGCCTTGTCATCGAGCGTTGAGAAAAGCCCGCATCGCTCGTCATCGCTGTAATCCAGCGATTTGGCCTTTGTCGAAACAGCCATCCGCTCCAAGGTCGCACGAATCTCTGATGCCTGAAGACCAGCAGGCAAGTCAATCAACTGCTTGGACGATACAAGCAATTCACGATAGGCATAAAACAACTTTTCACGATCAGCAGTTTGCAGAATGCCGCTGTTTCGCATCGGCCAGCAAATCCGTCCAGCACCATCGAGCTTGCGTCGCCATGCTTTGATCGCATCAAGCAACGCACGCGTCGTGACGTTGATTCGTTGCGTGAAGGCTGACGTAAATCTCGACTCATGGAATTTGAACCCAGAGATCTTTGCATTGGGTAAGCCGATCGGAAACAGTTGCTGTTCCTCTCGAGCAGAGATCTCATAGAGCATCATGTACTCATGGGCCGCTCGAAACTTTCCATCGGCTGCTGCTTGGAACTTCTCGCACAAGTGATTCAGCGGCGTGAAAGCCAAAACCGGCACGCGACCTTGATCTTTTCTGGTTCCGCTCACTCTTTCACAGAGCTCAAGCAGCTCTTCCTCGGAGCGAACCCACGCAAAGATCACCTTTCCGTCAGGATGGAGATGCAACTGCTGGCAATTAACCAGTGCTGTTTTTCCAGTTGGTGGCTTACGAGTCGTGCTGGCAACCAACTTGCCTCCGAGGCCGGCATCGATCGGATCATACTCCCAGTGCTGGTCAAGTAGTCGCATCAAACCAGTGAGCATAATCCGGGCTCGCTCGGGCTCTGCGATGCCCTTTAAACCGGAAAGAGCCGTCTCATGGGCGGTGCTCTCGTCGGTGTCGCGGAAGATGAATGAAGTTGCTCCCGTAGCTCGCAGCCGAAGATTCAGCCGGTTGAGCATGTCGATACTCGGTCCCAGATGCGTGCCGCAATCGGTTGGGACAGAATCGTCACCGATGAACTCACGCCACAGTGCACGCGCAGCGTCATCCACCGCAGGATGCGGGTAGAGCATGGCCGCCAGTTGAACGAACTGGCTGACATTCAGGGGAACGAGAAGAGTCTGCGTATCACCTGAAGTGTGAGCAGATTCATGAATCGAATAGGTCGCGATGTTGGCAATCAATTGCGTCAGATCAAGAGGCTCCTCGATGCCGGGCAGATTCCATTCGTTGCTCGCCTGCTTGCGAGTGAACTTGTTCTTCTTGAGCGCCTTGGCACAACCTTGAAGCGACCACTGCACCTTCTGGAACAGCATCGAAATGGGAGCGCCGAATTCGTTGGTCGCCTGCTGCAATGCCTGCCGCTTCTCAACTGACCAGCGATCGAGCTTCATCGGCAGTTGTCCGTACAGCAATTCTCTTGCCGTCGGTAAATCCTCTTTCGGAATCTCGAGGTTGGCGACCGCTTGCTTATCGAGCACGTGATCTCGCAATCGGCTTGAAACCCGAATGGCCTCGTCGAACAGGCTTCCAACGTCGAAGGACTCAGCAACTTCCTTCGACTTTCGCGCACCGTCTTTAACCCGCCGGCCGTCGATCACCTGGTCAATGTTCGCCATCACCACATTGAACCAACCGAAGTTGCCACCGCTCATTGCGTAAGCGGCCTCGACGAGTCCATCTGGATAAGCGTGCGTTAGCCGCTGGTCGTCTTTGAGTAATTTCACAAAGTCGCTTACATCAGCGAATGCATTCTGTGAGAGTTCAACCAACTCGAATCGTCGCGCCGTACTGCGTATCTCGCGGAGTTCATGCCCAATCGCCGGCGAACAGAGGGCAACGTAACGCAGGAAGGGAAGCTTTCCTCGAGGATCTTCTTCTTTGATCGCCTTCCCGATTAGCTTGATCGCTCGACCGTCGAGTTGCTTTTCGGCTTCCGTCTCCAACCCGTACGTCGCCGCTTCAGCAGCGGTTTCCAGTTCGTCGAGCGCGATAAGGGCGTACTTGATGCCAAGTGTCTTCAAATAGTCATAAGCCGCCTGGCAAAGGCGTGTAACCAATGTCTCATCGTCGTAAAGGACTTCGTCAGAGTGCTTTTTGCCAATCTCTAACGCTTCTGCCAGCTTCGTTTCGTCGAATCCACGCGTCAGTAGACGATCATACGCCTCTTTGGCGATCTGGCCCTGGATCGAGTTATCAAACGTATTTCTCGTCAGCGGTAAGAGTGCCTTGTATAGCCCGAAACCAAACCAGTTATCAATATTGTGAGATTCGTTAGCGACCTGGGAATATCGAATATAGAGACCGAGATACTGATCTCGGTCTGCTTGATCATGAAACAAGTCTGCTTTGCTGAGTGCTCCGACGGAATCACGTACGTACCAACCGGGTGATGTGTCGTTGATCTGGCTCATCAACTCGTAAGCCAAACGGGACTTACCGATACCCCATTGAGCGATGATCGCAAACACGTGGGCGAACTTCTCGGATTCGTCGTCCACCAAATGTATGAAGTGCTTGAACTGTTCAAAAAAAATCGTTTGACCAACGATCGGATGTGAGAGCGGGTAACCCGACACACCACCGGCCGCCCACTTGTGCATCTTCTTGGAGAGTTGGTCCGGTGTAATTGCGTACTTTCCGCTGGCTTCGTTCACTTTGTCTGATTTTGATGGATCGTTCATGATCGATCTCCGCTTACTGCCAGCCCTGCTGAACGAGCCAGCGCTCTTGATTTGGTTTGCCGATCCGCTGCCCATTGCTCGGCACTTGCACGAATGGCCGCTGTGAGAACGCTCCCAGCTCGATAGAAATGCTTGCTGCCAAACGCTCTATAACAGCTCGTTGAAAAATCATCATCAATGGTGAATCCTGGCCGACTTCCGCAGCCTCCGCGTGGATCGAACCGCCACACTTTGCGTTCAAGCAATCGGCGAACAACCGGAGCTAGATACTCATCCAGTCGGGCCGCTTGATCGGGGCGAGCGACCAAAGCAATTTGCAAACGTTGCAAGACTCTTTGCACTAGCTCACCAAGCGATCCGCATAGCACTTCTGCACCATCAGCTCGCACAACAACCACATCGATACGCTTCGGTTCATACGGATTGCCGAGCTGATCATCACTGAGTTCCAGCGATAGCTGCCCCGAGATTTGCTCTGCCCCCCAAGCCTCTTGGGTAAAGACAATTTGAGCCAGCAGCATGCACCAAGGCCGATACAGTACCCATCGCATCAGTGCCTTCGACTCATTGTCTTCTGCATCGATCGCCGCAACGGACAAATCTTCGCAATCGCCAGCCAACACGAATGTCTGACTCCCCTCGCCCCGCTTCGGGGAGAGGGGCTGGCGGTGAGGGCCTGTCTTAGCTTCGGGTGAGGGGCTGGTTATACAAGGCAACTGCATCACCCGCCCCGCACACCAACTATCCTTTGGCTCAAACGGATTAACTGCCTTCAATCGAATCGGCTTCGTCACCAACTCCTTTCTTATAACTGCGGCCGTCCTCCCCAGAACGCGTAGCAGCTTCGGGTAGTTCACCGGCTGCTCGGCTCCGCTCCCAAACAGCTCACTTTCAAGCTTCGCATAAGCAGATACCTCAAGCGATGCATTTCCAATCGCGTCACGAACTTCTTGGCTCGCTAGTCCAAGTGTCTCGATTACCTGACACAGCTCGCCAATATCACGCCGCTGCCCAGCCTCGCGTAAACGCGCTGCCACAATATTTAGCCAATCTGATCGAACATCCCCTAAGCATGCGAGCAATCCCGCGACTGTTTCCGCTTCCGTAGGCAACAAGCCTGCAACTTGCAGCCCTCGCTCAGTCATCACAACTTGGCCAGCTGTTGTCTCGCACCAAACCAGCCCTCGCGACTGAAGTGATTTGTATCCGGTCGTTGGCGAAGAGATGACGCCATCGTGAAGCAGCGAGTACAGATCTTTTACATTAGGCAGTTGTTCGGTCATTTCGCCGCGACCTCCGTTTGCTCTCGCTCAACCAATCGTAAGTTCTCATAGTAAGCGTCCAAATCAGGGAACAGCTGCCTGGTCTCTGTCGCGTCCAAGCCCCCTTCGAATAGACGACTTAAAATGGCTCTGTCTGCCTTGTCATCGCCTCGTTCGAGACACGTTTGAGCATGGATGAGCGCCACTTCCGTGACCTTGCGTTCTAT
>JAUXWY010000097.1 GCA_030681235.1 Pirellulaceae bacterium
GGTCACGCGACGGCGGACAGCACATTCTTAGCCTACGCACCTTTGTGAAATCCAATCGTTGGGACGCGATGTGGAGCAAATACAAAAAAATTCAGGCATCGACAAATACCGCAATCGCTACGTAGAAACAAATCCGCACCCATTTTAAGTCAGAACAGTTTCCAGTTGCCTTCAAATCTATCGTGTGGGTGTCAACCAATAGGTCAGCAGCCAGAACGCAACGCCGATCACCAAATAGGCCAGAGACTCCAAGTATCGCCCACCTCCTAACGGTGGATGATCGGACTCGGCGGTGGTTAACACGACCGGGACGGCTCGGCGGCAGAGTTCATGAGTGATGGCGAGGATTGCCACCGAAGCCACGCCCAGCAGGCCTTCGGTCCAACCCCAAAAATCGCCAGCCACCGCGTGAGTGAGCACCAAAGCGGTCCCGATCAGATAGCTGGCGAAGGCTCGGGCATCGGCGATACTGCGATCTTGGACCACTCGTTTTCGCAGCGACCCTCGCTCGCCCATAAGATAGATGCCCATGACCACCAACAGGGCGACCCATCCGGCCAAGAAGAACCCGACCGGGATCCACCATCCGCCTTCCGCGTCGCTGGTTGGATCGGCTTCACCCCAATTGGAACCGCCGTAAATCAGTCCGGTCGAGAACGCGAACGCGCCGACCACGATGGCCGCAGCCATGTTGCGACGCTGTTGCACATCGACGGAGGTCCGGATCCCGTAAATGGCGGTGACCCAAAACCCCGGGCCCAAAACGACCGCCAAGCCCATGATCCAATAGAAGTAGAGGTACACCCCCACCACGCTGGGATCAGCATATTTCCAGAGCACAAAGGTCGTCCAAGCCATTGCCGCGGCGACGGATAATAAGGGAACGGCGGCGGCTGGGTTGTTGCGCAGGTACAAACGGTGTTTGAACCATCCCAACATGAAGGGCAAACAGACCACTGCCAAGCCGAGCGACCCGATTAGAAAAAAAACTTCGTCTTCCGACACTCTTGGCCTCGTACCGTTCTTGGGGGGATTAATATTTGTAGTCGTTCGCAGCCCAAACGCGGGCCGCCGCAAATTTGGCAGTTGGAGCTGTTTCCAACACGCAGTTGGGATTCGCCAAATCTGCTCTGGCCACGCGGCTAACCAACTCCGCTCGTTCTGTTGTTGGGGACGAAGCACTGGTCACACTCGATTGCCGCGATGGATTATAATCGACGCCGACTTAGTTCTCGATAGCTGCATCGGAAGGAAACATGGCCATGCAACGGCGTCAATTTATTACGACAAGTTCGGCGGCGATTTCGGCGGCCAGCATCCATCCGTGGTCCGGGCGAACGAGTGCCCAGAATGTCGCTGGATCGGCCACCTGGAACGGCGACGATTTGGCACAAATCGCGCGCGAGGCTGGGCGAGGCAAGCGAGTGGGATTGATCGGGTGTGGCTGGTATGGCAAATGTGATTTGCTGCGCCTCATTCAAGTGGCGGATATCGATGTGGTGTCGATGTGCGATGTGGATCGTCGCATGTTGGGAAACGCGATCGATCTAGTTGCCCAACGGCAACTGTCGCGACAGAAACCTCGCGGCTTTCACGACTATCGCGAGATGTTGGCGGCCCGCGATTTGGACTTGGTGTTGATTGCGACACCCGACCATTGGCATGCGTTGCCGATGATTGCAGCGTGTGAAGCGGGAGTTGATGTTTACGTGCAGAAGCCGGTCGGCGTGGACGTGCTGGAAGGCGAGTCCATGTTGCGCGTCGCGAGGAAAACAAATCGAGTCGTGCAGGTGGGCACGCAACGGCGGAGCACACCGCATCTGATCGACGCGAAACAGCGAATCATCGATCAAGGCAAACTGGGCGCGATCGGCCACGCGGAAGTCTATTGTTACTACCACATGCGCTCGCGGGACACGGCCGAACCCATCGCGGTGCCCGACCATTTGGATTTTGATTTTTGGACTGGCCCGGCCCCGATGCTGCCTTTCCGAGGGATCACGCACCCTCGTTCGTGGCGAGCATTCATGGAGTACGGCAACGGCATCATGGGCGACATGTGCGTCCACATGTTGGACATGGTCCGTTGGATTTTGGACTTGGGTTGGCCCAACCAGGTTCATAGCATCGGCGGCGTTCATATCGAGAAAGGCAAGACCGCGAACATCAGCGATTCTCAGTCGGCTACGTTTTTGTTCGATGATTTATCAATCGTGTGGCAGCATCGAAGTTGGGGAGCGCCACCGGACCCCCGTTACCCGTGGGGCGCGACCATTTACGGCGAGAAAGGCACTCTGAAGCTGAGCGTCAATCGCTGGGACTTTGAACCGTTTGGTGGCGGCCCAGCTGAATCGGGCCAAGTCGAGTTGGAGTTCGCACAGTACCCAGAAGACGAACACGAACCGGACTTGGAACGCCATGTCGCGCCCGCGATTCGGCGGCACATGCAAGACTTTCTCGCGGCGACCGCTCATCGCACTCGACCCGTGGCCGACATCTTGCAAGGCCATATCTCGAGCAGTGCCTGCGTGCTGGCCAACCTCTCGTTGGAATTGGGGCGCAGCTTGGTCTACGATCCGGCGACGCGAACGATTCCCGGTGATGAAGAAGCAACGGCGCGATTGGCGCGGAACTATCGGGCTCCTTGGACCCATCCACAAACGGTGCTGGCGAGCGAATGACACCTGGGGCGGCAGACTCTTCTCATATTCAAGTCCTGATGGCCGCAACAGTTCGTTGGGCAGTTCGGAGGTGGAGTCAGCTGCCGTCCCCGTCTCGCTCCATGTGGGCGGTCACCTGTCTGGTCGTGGGCTATTTGATTCAACAGTTGCAAATGCTCAGCTTGACGGCGTGGTTGCTGGCGATGCTGGCGACCATGATGGTTCTGGGGCTGAGTCGATGGAGCAAGCCACGCGGCTGGAGAATTCTTAGCTTTGTGTTGGTGCTGATCACGATCGGAGGATTTTGGAGTCAATGGCGGCAGCCCGGCAGCCACTCCGTGTTCCAGCGTCTGATACCGTCGAATACGGAACAAGTGCAGGTTATTCGGGTGCGTGGCACCGTCACGTCGATCACGCAAACACCGAAGTTGAAACCGCGCGACATCTTCGAATCGTTTCAATTCACCGTGCCGAAGTTCAAGTTTGTCGTCCGCACCGAAGCCTACGACTCAGGAACGGATTGGGTGCCGCTGGTGGGGCGTTTGGACTGCGCTCTGGAAAGTGACCTGCCGATTGATGAGGCCGGGATCGCGCAGTTGGATACGGTCGAAACCACGCCTGTGGTGGTGGACGTCGGCCAACGTGTCGAGCTGCTCGGGCGGATCTCCCTGCCGACACCCGCCAAGAATCCCAGGCAATTGGACCATCGTCGCTTCTTGTGGCTTTCTGGTTTGGACGGCCAACTGGTGATGAACCAACCTGGGCAGATGAAAGTCATTCAAGCCGACGTCGATTGGACTTCGGCAGGTCACCGCTTGCGAAACTACTTCAAGGTTCAGTTGCGGCGCCATCTGTCGGAGGATCAATACCCGGTGGCCGCCGCGATCCTGTTGGGTGATCGTTCGATGTTGGACTATGAGGTTCGCCAACAATACGCCGCGACGGGCACCGTGCATGTGTTGGCGATCTCGGGACTGCATTTGGGAATCTTGGCCGGTGCCATCTTGTGGTGGAGTCGTTGGAGTTTTGTGCCGCAGCGACCCGTGTTGTTGGCGACCATTGCCTTGGTGCTATTTTATGCGTGGTTGGTCGAATTTCGGCCGCCGATCGTGCGCGCGGCGGTGCTTACGACCATCATGTGCACGGCGACCCTGTTGGGGCGAAGAGCCTTTTCGTTTAATTCATTGGCGGTGGCGTTGGTCGTGGTGTTTGTGATCCAACCGCATCAATTGGCGGAGGCGGGAACCCAATTGTCTTTTCTCGCGGTCGCAGGGATCATCGTGTTTGCTCAGCATCGCGCGCGACAAGTACCCACACCGTTACAAGAACTGAAGGAAGCGACGCATTCCGCGGCGCAACGAAATGGCTTGGCACTGGTTCGCAGTTTGCGAGAGGTCTACCTGTGTGGGTGGGCCGTTTTTGTCGCTGGCTTGCCGTTGGTGATGCACTATTTCAATCTCGTGGCGTGGATCGGTTTGTTGATCAATCCGATTGTGATTCTGCCAATGACGTTGGCTCTGCTCAGCGGGTTCGCGGTGTTGGTAACCGCTCCCGTTTCCTCCGCCGTCGCCAACGGTTTCGGGTGGATCTGCGGCGGGGCGCTGGATGTCATGAACTGGATTGTCGAAGTGTCGTATCATTTGCCGGGCAGTTATTTCTGGGTCACTTCGCCGGGCTGGATTTGGATCGTGATTTGGTACTTGTGGTGGCTGTTCCTGCTGTGGGATCCAGGGATCACACGACGAGTGGCAAGTGTGGGCTGTGTGGTTCTTTGCCTTGGCGCATGGGTGTGGCCGTGGCCAACGTTTCCCGATCGAAGTGGGCTGGCACTGCCGTCGGGGCCAAAACTCACGCTGACATTTATTGATGTGGGACACGGAAGTTCCGTGTTGATCCGGACCCCCGAGAATCGAGTGATCCTGTTCGACGCCGGCAGCTTTCCTTCGGCTCGAGGTGCCGGGCAACGGATCGGTGGCGTGTTGTTGGCCCATGGCATTTTGCGAATCGATCAGTTGGTGGTCTCCCATGCAGACTTGGACCATTACAACGGGGTGCCCGAATTATTGCGGCGTTTTTCAATTCGCGAGTTTGTCTGTCCACCAGACATGCTGAGCGATGAGTCGCCGTATGTTCAACTGCTGGGCGAGTACTTGGCTCGTGAACAAACACCGCAGCGAACGATTCACGCGGGCCAGCTATTGTGGCAGGAGCCGGGGCTTCATATTCGCGTCCTCTCGCCACCTCAGGAATTGTTCGCCGATGGCGACAATTCCAACAGCTTGGTGTTGGCCGTGGAGTATGGTTCGCGGCGGATCCTGTTGACGGCGGACTTGGAGGGAGCCGGCTTGGATGCATTTTTGTCGCGGGAAACAGGCAACTATGACGTGATCCAAGTCCCCCATCATGGCAGTCGGCAGAGCCAGCCGGAGTCGGTCGCCAATTGGGCGAAGGCCGAACACGCGATCCTGAGCGGACTGCGGCGCCGGATTTCGAACGAAACGCTTCAAGCCTATTCGGACGCGGGCTCGCAACCTTGGATTACTGACGAAGAGGGCGCGATTCTTGTCGGTGTTCATGCCAACGGCGAAGTAGCGATTCGCCGCTTTTTGCCGGATCCTTGGTCGGTCCGATAAGCGAGCCGAACGAGTGTTTCCATGGTACTTGTGGCCGAGAATTCATCGACTGGAAGGAGAGTGTACTTTCCCAGCGGTTGCTGGCTGGGTGAGTTTTAGCGATACTGACCGACTTGGGGACAAGCGAGTGGGTTGGTTGTTCATTGGGAAGCTGGAACGATGCGTCAAATGTTGGTTTGGTCGATGACGGGATTAAGCGTGTTGATGTTATCTGTCAACTTGTTGGCAGCAGGTGGAATCGCTAAGGACGAAATCTCCATTGAAGATTTCTCTTCGATCAAGCTTTACAAACTCAAGAACAAAAACGGCGTGGAAGTTCATGTCACCAATTTCGGCGCGATCATCACCTCGATCTTGGTCCCCGACCGAGATGGAATGATGGGCGATATTGCCTTGGGCTACAACGATGTGTCGGGCTACATCAATGCGGTAGACAAGCCGTATTTCGGAGCTATTGTCGGTCGTTATGGCAATCGGATCGCCAAGGGCAAGTTCACGATCGATGGCGAAGAATACACGTTGGCCACCAACAACGGACCCAATGCCTTGCACGGCGGTGTCATCGGGTTCGACAAAGTCGTTTGGGACGCCGAAGCGAAATCCAGCGCGGGCGGACAACAAGTTATTTTGAAGTACTTGGCCAAAGATCGCGAAGAAGGCTATCCCGGCAACCTGCAAGTTCAGGTCACTTACACGTTGAATGATAAGAATCAGTTGTTGGTAGATTATCACGCGACGACGGACAAGGCGACGCCCGTCAATCTCACGCAGCACACGTACTTCAATCTCAAGGGCGAAGGGAACGGGGACATCTTGGGGCATGAGCTAACACTGCATGCCTCGCACTACACGCCCGTTGATGAAACGCTGATCCCGACCGGCGAAATTGCTCCCGTGGCCGGTACTCCGTTTGATTTTCGCACAGCCAAAGCCATCGGTCGCGATATCGGACAAGAAAACGAACAACTGAGATTTGGCGGCGGGTTTGATCACAATTGGGTTTTGAAGGAAGCCCCGCGCGGATCCATGCGACCGGCTGCCGAAGTTTACGAACCAACCAGTGGTCGATTGATGACGATCACGACAACGGAACCGGGAATTCAATTCTATTGTGGCAATTTCTTGGATGGACGGCTGAAAGGTAAATCGGGCCAACCTTACGTCCATCGCGGTGGGTTCTGTTTGGAAACGCAACATTTTCCCGACAGCCCCAACCAGCCGAAGTTCCCCTCAACCATTCTAAAACCGGGTCAGACTTACAAGACTCAAACGGTGTTTAGTTTTTCCTCGCGGTAGTGCTGCGACAACCATCCCGTTCGCCAGAACGTTGACGTACCCTAAAAACAATTCGGGAGTTTCGAGTGGTCTTTACAATCGCGACCTTTCTGTTTTGCACGATTTTGGTAGCGGTCCTAACTTGGTGGACGGTGCGGGGATCGAAGCGTGAGACCGATACTGATTTTTTTCTGGCGGGTCGCAGTCTGACCGGCGCGTTTATCGCGGGTTCGTTGTTGCTGACCAACTTGTCGACCGAGCAATTGATCGGTTTGAATGCGGATGCCTTCAAGGAAGGCCTGTCGGTCATGGCCTGGGAGGTGATTGCAGGATGTTCGCTAGTCGTGTTGGCATTATTCTTCTTGCCGCGGTACCTGAAAGCCGGTATTGCGACGATCCCGCAGTTTTTTGAGGACCGCTATGGCGGAGCGGTTCGAACGGCGACGGCGATACTGTTCATTGTGGCCTACATGTTGGTGCTGCTGCCCTTCACGCTGTACACCGGAGCAACGGGGTTGATTGGGATGTTGGATCTCCAATCGTATTTTCCGAGTGGCAC
>JAUXWY010000102.1 GCA_030681235.1 Pirellulaceae bacterium
GTTGCAGCAGGTCGAGAAGGACATTTGGGATGTCAAGAAGGAACACTTCCCCAATCCTGTGGTTTATATTCCGTTGTACACGTTTTTCCCACCGGCGTGGCTACCGGATTTGCGGGACTCGTTTAAGGAATGGACCATCAATGGGCGACCGGTCGGGCTACTGTTGCCGAGCGGTTTTACCATTATTGTGGCGATGATTATCAATCTGGTTTCCGCGCATGTTCTGCGGTTCAGGATGCAAGCGCGTGGCACGCAGTTACAAATCGGGCTGGCGGTGACCGGTCTTGGCTTGGCGATTTGTTCGGCCGTGGTGGCCCTGGGCCAGAGCAATGGCATTCAAGCTCAACCGCTGTTGTCGTACCCGCAGTTCTGGATGGCCATTTTGGGTTTGATGGTGGCGTCGGGAGCGGCGTTGTTGTGGTGGGCCATCTCCATGCCCTCGCATTGCGCGGCCGAGCGGATTCTGGCGGTGTCGTTGGCGAGCCTCATGTTTGGCGTTCCCGCATTGTTGTGGAGCACCGGCAGTGCGATCGACGATTCAGGCATGCGGATTTTGTGGCAGATTTCTCAATGCGGCGTCGCGAGCCTCGTCTTATTGATCGGACTAAAGTTCCTGTTCAAACGCAAGGCCGGGATCGTGTTGCTTCATGCCGGACTGTTGTTGTTATTGGGCAATGAGATTTGGGTGGTGTTGAACCATGAAGAGCAGCGAATCTCGGGGATCGAAGGGGAAACGGTCAGTTACGCCTACGACATTCGCGATGTGGAAATGGCCTTGATCGAGCGGGTTGGGGACGAGGATCGGATCATTACGGTCCCGCGGCCAATATTGGAGCGAGCTGCCAAGAAGCCGGATCAATGGTATTTCATCCCCGAAACGGAATTGCAGTTTCGCGTGTTGGAGTACTTTCAGAATTCTTCGTTGAAACAAGCCGGAAAGGTCAATCGGGCCACGGCCGGAATTGGCAGCACGTTTCAAGCCGAGCCGGTTGATTTGGCTTCGGGCGTTTCCCAAGGCGAAACGAACATGGCTTCGGCCTATGTTCAGTTCCGCAACAAGACAGCGCAAGATTTGGGCACGTATTTGGTGACGCAAGCCGCAGACTTCTACACCGGGCCATTGTTCAAGACGCCGAATGTGTTGCGAGTTGGTGATCAAACTTTTGTCGCAACGATGTGGTTCAAGCGAAATTACAAGCCGTACACGATCACAATCAATGATGTCCAAGCCAAGAATTACCCGGGCACCATTATCCCGCAATGGTACGCTACGGAGTTCCAAGTGCAGGACTCAGAACTCGGGTTTACTAGCGATCAACGAGTATGGATGAACAACCCACTCCGCTATCGCAACGAGACATTTTACCAGTCGGGTTACAATAAAGATCGGGTAACAGGAGTCGAAACGACCACGCTCCAGGTTGTGATGAACCGCGGATGGATGATTCCTTACCTGTGTTGTGCCATGGTGACGATTGGCCTGATCGCTCAATTTCTGCCGGTGATGTTGACTTACTTGGACAAATCGCAGCGGATCTCGGTCAGTGGCCAAACAAAAGTCCAAGACTCAGCGAAGCGACTGGCCGGCATTGACGGGTTGGAAAATCCGCTGGCTTCGTCGTCCAAGTTTTCAGCGTGGTCCGCGACATTAGCGGCCATTTTTGTTGGCTTCATTTTTGTGGGTTGGGGCATGCCCAAGCGCGTGGTTGTCGACGAGTTGAACTTGGATCGCTTGGCCCAAGTTCCGATCAGCTACAAAGGTCGGACCCAGCCATTTGACTCGTTGGCTCAGACGATTCTACGGAAGTCCAGTGGCTTAGAAACGGTTCGTTCAACTGACGAAAAAGACGAAATGTGGTATGGCAAACGGAAGTTCGCCGCGACTCGTTGGCTGGCGGATTGGTTGTTCGATCCCAAGTCCGACGGAAGGTACGAGGTGTTTCGTATTGATAATCGACAGATTTTGGATGCCATGAAACTACCGCACCGATCTGGCTTTCGGTACACCAAGCAGGAACTGCAAGGAAATCTGAGCGTCCTAACCGAGATGGAAACCAAGGCGAGAAAGAAGAGCGAAACGGATCGAACGAAACTCGATAGCACCGATAAGAGTGTGTTGGATGTGGCCAGTAATGTGGCCTTTGCCCAGATGGTTCGTCAGGCATTGGCCTCCCGTACGGAAGAGTCGCCTAAGTTGAATGCGAGGATTTTCGATGCTGCTGCAACGCAAACGACGTCCAATCTCCCTGGGGTGATCCCCGGTCCCAAACCGGCCGAACCATGGTTGGCACCCAACGTCGCACGGATGAGACTCGAATTGGAAGGAATGGCGAAGGAACTCGGTTCGAAAGACGCTGCCGAATTGGCTGTCCGTGTCATCCATGAAGCCATTGCCGAATCCTTGCTTGAGGACCCAAGTTTCGCGGCGCAGTTGAAGTCGGAAGGCAGCGCGATGGCGGGCCTTGAGCCGGAAGAGCAACGACGTGCCTTGGTTCGTCAAATAGGTGCATTGCCGATGGAATCGATGCAACAAGCGATTTCGGCCACGATGCGGATGGAGCCCGAGCAATACCTGCGAGCGATTTTTGGCGCTGTTGAAGCGATTGCGGGTGGGAAACAGATCGTGCCGCTGAACTCAGCTCAAAAATTGACTTTGCAAGCGTGGGAATCCTTTGCTGTCGCCTATCAGAAACGTGATCAGATTGCATTGGACTCGGCGATTGATCAGTATTTGGAATCCATTAGAACCCAACAAGGCGAGTCGATTTCTTGGGGAGCCATCGAGGCGGAACATCGATTGAATGGTTGGTCACCTTTTTATCTCAGCAGTGTCATGTACTTGTTCGCCTCGGTATTGGCGGTATTGAGTTGGTTCCTGAAGCCGACCTGGATGCATCGTTTCACTTGGACGTTTATTCTGTTGGCCTTTGCCATTCACTCGATTGGCATGATCACACGGATTTATATCTCCGGTCGAGCTCCGGTGACGAGTATTTACTCCTCCGCGTTGGCGATTGCGTGGGGGATGGTGTTGTCCTTCTTGATTATCGAAGTGGCGACGAAGCGGGGTGTGGCCAACTTCATGGGCGGTCTGACGGGTTTCTTGACCTTGTTGGTGGCCTACGGATTGTCGTTGACGGATGATACCTTTGCGGTTTTGCAAGCCGTTCTCGATACCCAGTTTTGGTTGTGGACGCACGTGACCATCATTGCGATGGGTTACATATTGACGATGGTCGCAGGGTTCTGGGCGATTTGGATGATCGCGGTCAGTTGGTTGCCTGGGACGACGACCGCAGACATGAAACGATCGGCGGATATCACTTACGGACTGATTTGCGCGGCCACCGTTTTGAGTTTCTTGGGGACGGTGCTGGGTGGGTTGTGGGCCGATGACTCGTGGGGGCGGTTCTGGGGTTGGGATCCCAAAGAGAACGGTGCCGCGATGATTGTGTTGTGGAACGCCGCGATTTTGCATGCTCGTTGGGCTGGTTTGATTCGATTCCAAGGTCTGGCCGCGATGGCTATTTTTGGCAATATTGTGACCGCGTGGTCGTGGTTCGCTGTGAACGAGTTGGGCGTTGGACTTCATGCTTATGGTTTTACCGAAGGCGTTATTACGTACCTGACGATTTTCTGGGTTGTTAATTTGTTTTGTATGATGCTTACGATCATTCCTCCTACAAATCGTGGCAAACTCAACGCAACCTGAATAGGATTTGTTCGGACGAAAATTTGCGGTTGTTGCAAGTCGCGGTGAACCGGAAACTGACCGGGTGGAGAGCTTTTTCACGCCCCCACCGGTTAAAGCCTAAGACCACTAAGTGAACTGCGAATCGCTTGATCAAAGCGCTCGGTTGAATGATTAATGAGAATTAATCATTTCTTAATTGCGTGTGATCCGAAAGCGGCCATTTGATCTGGACGTCAAACCCAGATACCGCCGATATTCGTGCCGCTACCCGCTGGCTTCAGCCCAATACCGCTAAGTTAAGCGGCCCGGATGGCAGCGGTACCGGCGCGTGGTTGGGCGAGAATCCGACCGAACACACGCCGCTAAGGATTTGTCCCGAAATAAGTTCCGGATTTCGATGGATTTACCAATACAAAGG
>JAUXWY010000437.1 GCA_030681235.1 Pirellulaceae bacterium
ATCGGATGGTTTGGGATAACTCGAACATCATCGAGAGTTATTCCGGCGTGACGACTCCGATGACGTTCAGCTTTATTCGCCGAGCCTACACGATTGTCTATCACTGTTTTTCCGAAGTCATGGGCATTGCTCCCGCGAAAGTTCGCGCCAGTCGCGGCGTGTTCGAAAACATGCTCGGTTTGATTCGTGGCCGAGTTTATTACAACCTGCCCAATTGGTATCGCTTGATTCGTCTGTTTCCAGGTTTCCAATACAACGCCAAGTTCATGGAATCCATGATGGGTTTAAAAGAGCCCCTGATGTTGGACGATCCGGACCCGCCGCTGAGCTTTTGGCGGAAGTGGTTTGTCGAGCTACCGGCGCTGGTGCGATTGTTGGTGCGAACCAGTTGGAATTTTTGGCGGATTCGACCGATTGTGGACCAATTCCAATCGCACTTCAAACAGCATTATGACGTTTGGGACAATCTGGAGTTCCGCTCGCTGGCCCCGCGAAAGTTGAAGAAACTGTATACGGAAATGGAAGACGCGCTGTTGTGGAACTGGAAAGCGCCGATCATCAACGACTTCTACGTGATGGTGAACTACGGGTTGCTCAAACATCTGTGCCGGAAATGGACGGGTGATGCAACCGGGGCATTGCAAAACGATTTGATTTGCGGCGAAGGTGGTGTGGAAAGCGCGGAACCCGCGAAGCTGTTGTTGAAGTTGGCCGCCGTGGCGATCGATCAACCGGAGTTGAAGCACACGATCGAGGCAACTCCGTTGGAGGACGTCGCGGGCCGAGTCCAACAAGACCCTCGCTTTGTGAAGTTCAACGAGATGATGGCGACGTATTTGAAGTTGTACGGTTTTCGTTGCATGAACGAGTTGAAACTGGAAGAGTTCTCACTACGCGATCGACCGCAAATGGTGTACCAAGTCTTGCGCAACTATTTGCGTTTGGAGGATCGTTCGGCATTGGATGTAGAAGCCATGCACCAGCGCGAGCAGACCACGCGGAAGAATGCCGAGCAAAAAGCGTTTGGCGGGATCGGTAGTTTTTGGCGACGTTGGATCTTTCGCCGAGTCTTGCGAAACGCGAGATTGGGGGTCAAGAATCGCGAGAACATGCGGTTCGCTCGGACGAGAATTTATGGACTGCTGCGAGAAATCTTACGAGCGTTGGGCGGGCAATTGGCCGACGAGCGAATCCTGCAGGACTCGGAGGATATCTTTTACTTGACGATTGACGAAGTCTGGGATTTTTTACAGGGTACCGCCGTGTCGACCAATTTGGCGGAACTGGCCTTGCTGCGACGTCAGGAATACGACCGATTCCGCGCAGATGAAGCACCTGACGATCGGTTTGAAACCTTTGGTTACGTCTATCACAAGAATTCGTTCCGTCGGACCGCAACTAACACCGTGGTGGCCACGGATGGTCAATTGCGCGGCATCGGCTGTTGTCCGGGCAAGGTGACCAACCGCGTACGAGTGCTGAGCAGTCCCAATGATGACTTGGCGCTTCAAGGCGAAATCTTAGTGGCCGAGCGAACCGATCCAGGCTGGGTGCCGTTGTACCCCGCAGTTTCGGGGATCTTGATCGAGCGCGGCAGCGTGTTATCACATTCCGCAGTGGTAGCCCGCGAGATGGGCATCCCAACCATCGTCGGCATCACCGGCCTACTTAAAGCCATCAAAGACGGCGACACCGTCACCATGGACGGCGAAGCAGGAACGGTGACGTTGGGTGATGGAGCATGAACAAACAGCGGGACCACGTAAAATCAACAGCTGAGTCTCGTTTTAGTTAGCGAGTTTACCTCAGCCGCAGGTTGGGATCGTGGTTGGTTTACAATGGTCCGCGATAAAAACGAACTGGCTGGTTGGTTTCGATTCTTCCATAAGTCTGCTGTCCTCCCTGAATCTGCGGGAAACTCGCTGCTTGCCGTCGACTAAAATGTGTCGGCCATCGCCGCACTGACACAAGTCCGAGTGGTGGTGGGATTGTACCCGGCCCCTACCGAGTTCATCTCGGCTGAGCCAAGGATTCATCACTAAGCACGTTCGCAAGCAGTGGAAGCGGTCGAATGATCGACTCGTTTAGCAAACACAGGCTACTGAGACCGCAACGCGTGAGTCTCGCAAACAGGAACGCACACGTTGGACTTCGCCAAATTTACTCTGGCTACGCGGTTAACCAACTACGCTCATGAATGGTCGCGAAGACTTTACGTTGCCGACCAAATGCTACTAATTCCCTGCCACTGCGTCGCGGCAAGCAATCCGGCAGCAACAGCGTTTAATAGGGCTCGGCGAGCAAACCAAAGATGCTGAACTGTTTCCGGGTTTGCTGCGCGGTTGAACACCGCGCTGAGGACTGCCAGGCTCGTGACAACACCGAGCAATACCATGGCGCTTTCGACATCGGGAACGACGCCTCGGCCCCAGAGAACTCCGAGCAAAACTCCGCTGATCAATACGGCACCGCACGACGCTTGAGCGACTCGGACAAAGGCCGATGGTTGCGAGGTCGAACAGATCCAAACGTTGACCACCGCCTGAGTCAACGCCAAGATCGCCGCCGCCAGAAATGGTCCGTACATGAATCGATAGGTGTCCCAGGCCTCGTACTGAATAGAAATGTTCGCGACGGCCAAAATGGCAAACGGTACGATCACGGCCCAAGTGACCGCACGGATCTGTAAACCCCATGTCGTTTGCAACCAACTACACACACCCACGTAGAAAAAAAAGCCAATAAAGATCGGCAAGGCCCAATCGAACGAACCCATCGCCCAACAACCATAACTGGAGAGGCAAAAGATCAACACACCCGCCATTTCAAACGTACGACTATATCGGGCCACCGCCATGGCGACCAACAATATTCCCGCAAACGAAAGATTCTGCACCCACAAATCCGCGACATCGGTTTGAAAGGTCTTGGTCAGCACGAACAAAGCGCCCAACGGAATCCAAAGGTTGTCTTGCCCGTCCTGCGACACTGCTTCAAAACAGGTTACCAACAGAGCAAGCAAATGGGCCGCCAGAAAATAATGCAACCACGCGCCGGGCGTCTCACGCAGCGGATTCCACCACAACATGGGCCCGAACGTGACTACAAACGACGCGATGTAAAACGCGATGCTGCCCTCCAACGACTTGTATTGGTTCGCGACTCGGTACTTGATTCGACCAAATCGCTTGCCAATCATTGCGGCCGACGCATCGGCGACTGCCAAATTCAAGACCGCCGCGACGTACTTCCACGGTTCGCCGGCCGCTAACACAAACAACAAGTAAATCACGACAGGATAGTATTCGGCCCCGCGACTTTTCCGCTCGATCGCATGGACACTGGCCAGGAACCCGAACCGCTTGCTCGCGACAAACAAGAGGCCCATACCAGCGGCCAGAATCAGAACCACCCAATGCGATGAAACGAGCAGCGGAAGTCCCAAGGCAATCAGCCCTCCGCCCGCATGGACCAATTTCCGAGTGTATTCGGTGGGTGGTTTGAACCAATAGCGCCACGCTTCGGCACACGCTAACAACGCGAGGAAGGCACTGGCAATGATCGACGCGCCCGTTAGGTCTTGACTGCTGATGGTCATCGCCCACCGTTCCCGAATGTTCCGTGAACTTCGTCGACCACAAACGCGCTGTAGAACCAAGCTTTATCTTGGCGGAACAACTCGGCTGCTAGTTCCGTTTGCGGGGTCACTCGATTGACAAACTCGAGCGGCATGGACCGCGGTACCAACATGTTCCAATACGCCAACCGGGCGTTTGGCCGAGCAGAATCCAGCAGACGCCCGTAAACCGCACTTGTCAGTTCCGGGCTCATGTATTCGAAGATATCCGAGAGATTGTAGCCGTCGAATCCACCGTCCGTTCGGTTCGTCCAAGTCTTAGCCACTTCATCGATCGAACCTCGGACCACATGCAGTCGATCCAAACCAGCCCGAACGCCCGCAAAATTCTCCGGCCGCAAGTATCTTGGCAAGGCGTCGCCGTAGTTGCCACTCAAGATGTAGACGAGGTACGGATTGTCGTGCGTGCTGAGTTCCGTCAAAGCGTAGCCGGTACGTTCCAGAATTCGCTGGCCGACGGAACCCTGTACATAGCGAAAGAATTCGGGGTCACGTCCCAAACGACCCATGACAAAGCGACTGAAAAACACGCGGAACAGCAGCCGCCAACGCCAATTGTTCCATCGCCGATGGTAAAAGTCGATTCGTTGTTGTCGAGTTTTTTCCACGAACCATTGTTCGGTTGTGCTTCGGCGATGGACCAACGGCAAGATGTAGCTGCGAAACTTGCGGAAGTAGTGCTCGAACTTTCCATCGTGGATAAAACCTTGGCGAATCGAGTCCGTTCGACTGTCCCAAAAAGCTTGGCTGTCGGCCGGCAAATCCGTTCGCAGCCGGAGCCAGGTCGACCAGCGATCTTCGGCCGGCCGGACTCCCAAAAACTTTAGAACCTCCGTATGATCGAGATTCCGGAACGCGGCGCGGCGTAATTCGATGCAAGCCAATTGAGCCGGACTTAGATCCACCGCGACGACTTCGGCACCTCCGGCCAACAAGGCCATGGCATTATCGCCCGCGGATCCGATCGACAAGATGCGTTTGCCCGGCTGCGGTTGCAACGCCGTGCACAGGATATCCGCGTCCTCCCAGCAATTGGCGTAGCGGACCATGTCAAAACGAGCTCGCGATTCGATGGGTTGATCCACGTCGGGTTACTGGCCTCCTGCAGCAGGTTTGCGGCCGTGCTTTTGATGAGCCGCCGCAAACTCGCCGGCGGCCATCGCGCCCGAGATGGATACTTCTCCGCACAAGAGCAAAGCCGCAAAAATTTCAGCCAGCTTCCGCGCATGTCCGGCACCGGCACAACCTAGCATCGCGAGACACTCTTTGGCGGTTGGCATGCTGGTTCCACCGCCCACGGTTCCGCAGATCAAGTTCGGCACCGAGACGGAGACGTAGAGATCACCTTCATTCGTTAGATCCATCCGCGTCAATCCAATGGCTGCTTCGGAAACACAGGCGACATCTTGCCCGCACGCCATAAACACCGCCGCCAAGCCGTTGGCATAATGACCTTGCACACCGATCGAACCACTTTGCACGGCTCCGATTCCGGATAACGTGGCGTATCGCAAGATTTGTTCGGGAGTCGTATTGAGGATGCGTCGAACAAGCAGGCCGGGCAGGATCGCTTCAGCCACCACTTTTTTGCCCCGGGCGTAGTTGAACGCTTGAGCGGTGGCTTTTTTGTCGCCCGACATGTTGCCATCGATGAACCAATGCTGCGGGGCGACCGGCGAATTCTCGATGATCCATTGGCAAAGTGCTTGGGTAGAAACCGTGACCATGTTTTGGCCGCTGGCGTCACCCGTTGTGTACTCGAACAGCAAGAAGACTTCTTTGCCGACGATCGAAGTCTGCACGTCGCAAAGTTTGCCGTGAGCCGTGGTCTGCCCGACAATCGCTTGCAACTGAGGGAACTCGGGTAGTAACCACGACAGAAACAGGCCGACTTCCCGAACCGATTCGAATTGGAAAACAGGAGCCCGAGTCAAGATCTCTGTCAGGCAAATTGAGGTGGCTCCGCCCGATTGGCTGACCAACATCGCGCCACGATGATACGACGCGATCAGCGCGCCTTCGGTGGTGGCCATCGGAACGTAAAAGTCGCCATGTGCCGCGGAACCGTTCACCCTTAAAGGACCTACGACGCCGACCGGGATCCGAGCCATCCCGACTTGGTTCTCGATGTTGCCGGCCAAAGCTTGCGGTTCGATCTCGGGACCTTCGCCAGCCAACTGCGAGGTCGAAATCCCCAAGCTCGCCAACAGATCGCGACGTTTCTTTAGTGCCTCAGACGAATGGTCCGTAAAACTCTTGAGTCGTTCCGGCAGCGGCTCGGTGGCAGGCAAACGCGGCGAGAGCCTTTGTAATGCTTCGGCCGGACTCCGCCCCTGCAGGACCCGCTCGATGATCGATTGCGCGTGGTGGTTTGGAAGCGTCATTCCTGTCCTTCTTATCAGCGGCCCGCAAATCCAACGTGGCTATACTTCGTCGAGGATTATAACGACTTCGCTCGAAGTTGACGACAATACTTGACGTAACCTATGAATACATCAGATCGCATGGCTTGAGATGGCGGCCATTTCCAATCTTCTCGGTTTTGGTGCGTTTCTCCAGTCTCCGAAACGTGCCTCTACGATAATCGCATTTCCGCGTTGCACCTACGTTTGAGTGGTGCGGCAGGCCCCAACCGAGCTTGTCTCGGTTGAGCCCAAGATTCATCACTAGAACTTCGTCCCACCGGGCAACAAGCGGTCGAATAGTCGGCTAGTTTAGCAATAAAAACTCAGAGAGACCGCAGCGTTGGGGTATCATGTTTCGCTCCACTTCGCCGCCAGAAAGTCCAGCTTTCGAATGAAATCTCCCTTCCCGTCTTGATAGTTTTTCCCAGTCTTTCGGTTCTCTTCAACAAGCCGCAATTTCAATTCCGAATACTTCGCCGCCCATTGCGGATGGACGTTGAGGAAGTCGCGGAAATTCAAATGGCGTTCGATTTCGTGGTTACCTTGGGCGTATACGTGGACATGGTGAGTCCGGACTCCCTTCGAATCGTCTTTGCGAAAGTAGCGGCGACCGGGAATTCCAAACTCGCCCTTCGCCTCATAACCGAGTTCTTGCATTTCGTTTGTGTGGGAATCGACGAGAGGAAGATCGGTGACGACTACCAACATGTCGATCACCGGTTTGGCCACAACGGCCGGAATCGCGGTGCTCCCAATGTGGTGAACTGCAAGAACATTCGGTCCCAGCGCGCTCGTGATCGCCCGAGATTCGATCACAAACGATTCGGCCCATTTTGGATCATGAGGAGCTACGATGACATTCATGCGCGAGTCCCTAACGGCCGTGATGTGACTATTTTTGAGCTGGATCCGGCCCTTGTTTGAACATGACGAAATTGCGACGAATAAAACTGCCGACCAATTCTACTAGCGAAGGTTTGATTTGATAGTACATCTTTTCCTGTTCCCGAAATCGTCCATCTTTGTAGGCGGCTGTAAAGTACTCCCACGATTTACCGCGATTTTCCCATTGTCCGGTGTAGTCCAAACCTCGGTATTCTTGAAATGCCGCCGCGATGACTTTACGGAATGGGGTCTCGCCTAACGTATTGAGGTCATCCAGCAAGAAGGCATCATAGACACCGCCCGCATTCGTGAAATACTGATGAAAGCCGCCGTTCCGTACGTCTGCGTCGAGCCTCACCAACGTGTACACCATGCGCCAATGGGGTGGGAGCAGGTGGACCTTAGAATTAAAGGATCCCCGGGCATCTTTCAACGCCCGACTAACCTCCTCGTTAGCAATCTTGGCCAAGTCGGTATCGGAAGTCTTCAGACCAGGAAACGGAATTCCCGCGGGCACTGGTTTGCGATTGGCATAAATCCAGTTTTCCCACAGAACTTTCAAGCGTTGCAAAAAGTTCTTCAAAGCGATCTCCTTTGACTCATTACAATGATCGAGAATTGATTGCTTGGAACCAATTTCCCATCAACAAAGGTTTCACTATTCAAGCAGAAGTGCAAGTGTCGAGCAACGATACTCACCCCGTTGCCCAAAATTCCGCACGTTACCGAGGCCCGTACGGCGGTCCCAGGCGGCGAAATCCGTGGAGTAACACGACGAGTATAAAGAACAGATTTCGAACAAGGACGCCTATGACTGGAAGTCGAGGTGGGCTGCCGGTCGCCATCATCTGCAACATGCTACTCAACGCATCGAATTGGCGGATCAATCCTATGATTTCTCCAGTTCTTACCCCCAACTCACTAGCCAAATGCTGCATTCGTATCGCGTCGATCTTGTGCGGATCCCGACGTTCTTCGGGCGTCATCGCGTCGATCATGCTGATCTGTCGCTTGATGGCCTTGCAACCTTCCTCAGAACCAGTGATTTGTTTGATCCTGTTTCGCGATTCTACCGGGATTCCAGGCAAGAGCATGACCAATCGTTGGAGCAGGCCGGGATTGAGAATTTTTCGAATGTGATTTCGGAAATCCTCCAAAGTCATCTGGCCCTTTTTTGTCCGCGACCGATGCGATTCATTACTCGCTCGCGACAGCGACTGCCACTCCTTCAAGTAAACACGCCCAACCTGCTCGCCCAGATTTTCCATCCAGCTCACCGTGCGCGGCCATTCGATCAAACCGTCGAGCCAGTCCGCTGGGATGCCTTTTTGTCCAACCCCGGCCCCGACGATCCCGCCGACAATCGCTGCCGTGGAATCGGCGTCGCCACCGCATTGAACGATCGACATGATCGCCGCTCGGCAATCGTGCTGATGTGTCAGCCAAGCATGAATGGCTATTGGAACTGTGTGATAAACGTAGCCAGAGACTCCCTTGGTTAATCCCATCGATTCGGCGAATGCGGCAGTGCTTTCCTTCGCATTCACCGAAGCGACCACCCGACCAATCAACTGGAGTAGTTCCGAGTCTTCCTGACCAATCAACTCGCTAAGCCAATCCAAGTAATGATCAGGATCAACGACTTCGTGCGATGCGGCCATGTGAGCTGCGACGGCGACGGCAAACGCTCCCAATTCGGCTTTGGGATCGGTATGAGTTAGTCGCGACGAGACGCGAACGAACTGTCGAAGCTGAGTAACGTCGCTAATAACAACTCCCAAGATTGCCGCTCGCATCGCTGGTCCGTTTCCCGCCGAGTAAACGCCACTCCGGTCAGGTGAATACCCCAGCCATAACCGAACAATGGCGCGCGACGTGGCCAAGCCGACTCCGGCCGGTACGCCCAACAACCACCAACGCAGGCCCCAAGCCAGAGAACGCTGGAATTCTTGAACGTCACCATTGGCAACGATCAGGGCTTGGGCCACCATACAAGTGTGTTCGGTATCGTCGGACACCATCCCCCGGCCAAAGAAAAAGCGATGCCGATTGGGTGGACCTAACAACCGAGCCGCTCGTTGACGCGACAGTCCCTCGTACGGCAATCCAATCGCATCGCCAACCGCCGTACCCAATATGCAACCGACGACCGAATCGAGCATGATCGGATTATCATTTTGTTCGGCCATTTTTCATGCTTATGCGGGCGTTAATTTGGAGCAAATCTGGGCTTGCACCCTTTAATGTCCACTGACTTCGTCCATCCACAAAGCGCGGGTATCGCCTTTTTGATTGGCTTGCCAGAGTCGGCCAGAGGTGACGTCCAAACAGGATAACCAGCCGCCGCCGTGTGCCCACGTATCGATACAGATCGAATGTGAATTTGATTTGGGCAGTCCCGATTTTTGCGACGTGTGGCCGCAGACCATCGTTTTTCCGGATTTGTGCGGGACTGGATCTTGATGTTTTTGCCAATACAACATGAAATCCGGCTGCTCTTGGAGCGGCAAGTGCGGCAAGACACTGCCATGCACAAAAAAGTGTGTCTCGATTTCCACAAACGGAAGCAGTTTCTGTTCCAGGAATTCCCAATGTCGGTCGGACACGTCAGCAATCGTGCCCCGTTTACCATCTAGCGGGGCGTACGACCGAAGACTCTTGTCGCCACCCGAGTCCAACCATGCGTCAAGTCCCGCCCGATTGTTTCGAGCGTTGAGCATCATCAGATCATGGTTGCCCCGCAGCGGCTGCAGATTGTAGTTTTCTGTTAGATGGATCAGGTAACTGATGGCACCGAATGTATCGGGACCTTTGTTGCAATAGTCGCCTAAAGTGATGATCGTGTCGTCATCTCTCAAGTCGACAAAATCGCACAGGGTGCGTAGCGCCTTTGAGCAACCGTGAATGTCACCTATTGCAAGATGCCGATCCAAAGTGGTTTCCCGCGTCGAAATGGTTGGAAATGGAGTGCGGCAATCCCATAACAACGAAATCAGAGTTCTCGTATTCGGATGGGAGTCCAACTGCCGCGTGCCAATGATTCTAACCGAATTGAAATTTTTGAGTTAGGTCGATTTGTTTGGGAATCTGACCTGCGGAGCGGTCAGCGACCATGTCGTGGACCGTCTCCTACGATCCAACGACTACCAACGAATCTGATTGACGGAGCGGTCAGCGACCTTTTGAACCAACTTATTCAAATCGGATCGCAGTTGCTGCTCTTGGGGAAGGCCGACGGAGTTGCCGACGGTCTCGCCGTTTTGAATGAACACCAACGTGGGCAGAGCCGATACCCCATAGGCTTCCGCCAGTTCCGGGGCTTCGTCGCTGTCTATTTTCACAAAGCGAATTTTACCCGCAAACTCAATCGCCAAACGTTCCAACAGCGGGCTCAGGGCTCGACACGGCGGGCACCAAGATGCATAGAAATCGACGACGACCGGAATCGGGCTATTCAAGACTTCCGCTGGAAACGACTGGTTGTTAATGTGTAGCACACCTGACATGGCAAGATCTCTCTCTTGATTTGAACTAGGAAGTTGTTCGCCGGGTTGAGCAGCGGACAGTGTGGACTGGCTGGGATCTAATTCGGTTTCCGGGGATCGACTCGCCGAACTCGGCGAATGGCAATTGCCAGACAGTCACGTCTGAATCCCCATTCGGGGCAGAATCCAAAGCTGTAAAGCTAACCAGATTCCCAAGAACGCTAAAACCATCAATAGCTCGTACATGTTTCCAACTCCTCAGACCGCAATCTTTCCGACCGACATCCGGACAACTTGGCGTCCTGACGTGGCGGAGTAATTGAGTGCAAGTATTGTGCCAAATATGTGGATATCGCGATATATCAGCATTTCCGGCGTTAGCCAAGCTCGTTGACTTTCCTGCCCTAGGTTTCCCCGAGTTTTCCGGTTGTTATACTGCGACCGCGGAATGGATGAGGTGCACGCCCATCTAGAGCTCGACGAAGTTCATTTCAAAACGAAGGCATACGCATGCGGATAGCGAACGTGTTGGTACGAGGCGGTCGACGAAAGGTTGGACGAAACTGGGCTGTGTTGGCACTCGGTTGGTCTTTCTTGTTCGCGACGGTTGCAACGATCTTTGCCCAAGAGACCGAGGAAAGCGATACAGGGTCCCTGCGTTCTCGTCGGATGGCGGCTCGTGCTGACAAGAACATTTTCTCGCCCTTGAGCTTACCGACCCCCACTCGGATTCGCACGGCTGCCGGGTTGCCGGGTCCTGATTATTGGCAACAACAAGTCGACTATCAAATGGATGTCGTACTGGATGCGGACAACGAATCGGTCAGCGCGGTGGCCGACATCACGTACACGAACAACAGCCCGGAACCGCTCGAGTTTTTGTGGCTGTCGCTGGAACAGAATCTTTTCAAATCAGACAGTCTTGGCGGCCGGTCCACTCCGCCGGGCGCTCGGTTTAGCGCGGGCGATGAATTCCAGGGCGGGTATTCGATCCAGCACGTTCGGTCCGGTGAACAAGACTTGGAGTTGAACGTCTACGATACGTTGGGACGTCTGGAGCTGCCGGCTCCATTGGCTGCGAATGGCGGCAAGTTCGAATTCCAAATCGCTTGGTCGTTCAACATTCCCGAATACGGCGTCGACCGGATGGGGATTCGCAAGGTGCAAGCCGGAAAGATTTTTCAACTTGCGCAGTGGTTTCCACATGTCTGCAAATACGACGATGTTCACGGTTGGAATACCTTGCCTTACTTGGGACAAGGTGAGTTTTACACGGACTTCGGAACTTACGACGTCAAAATCACGGCACCGCGTGGTCACGTCGTCCAGGGCACTGGCGTGTTGAAGAACCCCCAAGCCGTTTTAACGGAAAAGCAATTGACGCAATTGGCCACTGCCTCGGCGAGTCGCCAAACGGTGATCATTCGCAGCGAAGACGAGATTGGGACCCCCGACGCGGCTCCGGCCGGCGAGGGACCACTGACTTGGCACTTTCAAGCCGAGAAAGTTCGCAGCTTTGCGTGGACCAGTAGCGATGCCACGATTTGGGATGCGGCAGCAATTGTATGGGAAGACGGCGAAACGGTACTCGTTCAATCGGTCTATCCCGTAGAGGCTCGCGGAGCATGGAGCGAAAGCACTCAGATGCTCCGGCATTCGATCCTGCACTATAGCGACAAGTGGTTTCGCTATCCTTATCCAACCGCCATCAACGTCAATGGCAACGTCGGAGGCATGGAATACCCGATGATCATCTTTTGCGGCGGTGACAACGATCGCGTCGGGTTGTACTTCGTGACCAGCCACGAAATTGGCCACAACTGGTTTCCGATGGTCGTCAACTCGGACGAACGACGCTATGCCTGGATGGACGAGGGGTTCAATACGTTTTTAAACTTCTACGATCGGCTGGAAGTTTTTGATGAAGTGTTTAATGGTTCCGAGCCTGCTCCACCGATGCCGCCCAGCTCGTTGCGAGACTTTGGACGCTTTAACGCGAATCCCCAAAACCAACCGATCATGCTCCCGGCCGACCAAATCGCGCCGAATATGTTGGGACAATTGGCGTACTTCAAGCCAGGCGCCAGTTTGCGGTACTTGCGCGAGGAAATTGTTGGTCCGGAACGATTTGATGCGGCATTCCAGCAGTACATTCGAGCTTGGGCCTTCAAGTCGCCGCAGCCATCGGATTTCTTCCGTTGCATGGAGAACGGGACCGGCATGAACCTGGATTGGTATTGGCGCGGATGGATCATCGAGAACTTGCCGCTGGATCAAGGAATTGAATCAGTCCGCCAAGCTCGGCGACGCAATCCGGCTCAGATCGAGTTGAAGAACTTGGGCGAGATGGTCATGCCCGTGACCCTGCGAATCGAATTTGACGACGACAGCACGAAAGACGTGACCTTGCCAGTGCAGATTTGGCACTACACGAACTTGTGGACCGCCACTGTCGAGACCGGCGGCAAGGCAATCAAAAAGGTCGTCATCGACCCTGATCGGCGGTTGCCCGATGTCCGGCGAACCAACAATACTTGGCGGGCAACCACGGAAGAAGAGGGTGCGTCGGGAGCGGACGATTAGTTTTTTTGTCATTCGGGGGGATCCATTATGAAACTGAAACGGATGGTGACGTGTTTTTTGTTGTGGATCGCTGCCCTGTTAGGGGCGCCGATCGCGTGGGCTGATGAAACACCCAAACAAGATGAGCGGCCGTCCGCTGTCTCAAGTCGTCCGAATCTGTTGTTCTTGTTCGCCGACGATCAACGAGCCGACACGATCGCGGCTTATGGCAACCCTCTGATCCAAACTCCGAATTTGGACCAATTGGTCCAGCGCGGATTTAGTCTTACCAATGCGTATTGTTTTGGTTCGCCACATGGCGCGGTCTGTGTTCCTAGTCGAGCGATGCTGCATTCGGGTCGCTCGCTATTTCGCTTGAAGAACTTGAACCTGGACGGACATAAGTTGTTGGGCCAGCACCTGCAGGAAGCTGGCTACGAAACGTTCGCGACCGGAAAATGGCACAACGAAAGGCCATCATTCGAACGCAGTTTCCAGCGCGGTAGAAACATCATGTTCGGTGGGATGTCGAATCATGCCGAAGTGCCCGTGGTTCAATTTACTGGCGAGCGTTCGTTTTCGCAGCCCCAGACCGGCGAGCATTTTTC
>JAUXWY010000438.1 GCA_030681235.1 Pirellulaceae bacterium
CGCCAGCGCCGCGATCCGGATCTTGCGATTCGTTTCGACGTCGATGACGGGGTCGGAACAGAGAAAGGCTTGAACCAAGATAGCGAACTTGAGAAGAATGGAGGACTTCAACTCGGCGAGCTCATGGGGAGAACGATGCTCGCGAGCAAAACCACTCCGTCCCAATCCAGTTCTAATCTTGGATCGTCTCTAGATTGTAACCATGTTTCCAACGGAATCAAGTTTTTCATTCAAAAAAAATGGAGCCGTCTGGGAACCAAGTCTCCGAGACCGTCGTCACACAACGGGGCGCTAGGCCGTTGCGACTATTTGTTTGAAGTTACCAGGACGGGCATCAAGAGGAGCGGACCATGAATCGGGTGTGGTTGTGGGTGACGGTTATCGGGTTGGCGTTCGTTGGGTCGGTGGGGTCGTCGGTGCCTCTGGCAGTCGGCCAAGGTGTGCTCATTGATGAAACCGGAGGAACAGATGGTCGGTTTCCGTTGCCGCGTCCGCGTCCGACAAGGCCAACTCCGCCGCAAGCGAGCTATGCGATTACGGAGCTTTCCGTCAATGCCTCGATCAACAATCAGATTGCCGCCACTCAAGTCACTCAAGTCTTCAAGAACACCGGCTCGACCCAGTTGGAAGCTCGATTTGTTTTCCCACTGCCTTACGAAGGCGCAGTCGATCAAATGACGTTTTTGGTGGACGGCAAGGAGTACGAGGCCAAATTGTTGCCAGCCGACGAAGCTCGGCGGATTTATCAAGGTTATCTGCAACGCAACCAGGACCCCGCACTGCTGCAATGGGTTGGGACCGGAATGTTCCAGACGAGTGTGTTCCCGATTCCTGTGGGTGCCTCGCGGACGGTCACGTTGCGTTATTCGCAGTTGTTGCGGCGTGACGGGACATTGACGGATTATTTGTTTCCCTTATCGACGGCTCGGTACACTTCCACACCGATTGAAAAGCTTTCATTCCGGGTCTCGATCGCAGATCGCGACGAAATCAAGAATGTCTACAGTCCCACGCATCAAGTGGAAGTCAAACGCGACGATGCCAAGAATGTGACGTTGACTTCGATTCAGTCAAATGCCTTGCCGACGACCGATTTTCGGGTGGTTTATGACTCGGCAGCCGGGGCGATTACGGCCAACTTGATGTCGGCGTGGCCAGCTGACGAGGACCAGGGATACTTTGTCCTGCTCGCCAGTCCCGCTTTTGACGTGGCCACCGTACCGCCGCAGCAAAAGATGGTGTTGTTCGTTGTCGATCAAAGCGGCAGCATGAGTGGGGACAAGATCAGCCAGGCTCGGGATGCCGCCAAGTTCGTGCTGCAAAATTTGCGGCCAGACGACATGTTCAACATTGTTTCCTACCATGGCAGCGTCAACGTCATGTCGCCTGAAATGCTGCGATTTGGTGACGAGACCCGGTCGCAAGCGCTCGGCTTTATTAATTCGATCAATGCCGGTGGCATGACCAACATCGACGAGGCCATGAAACGAGCCTTGACGCAGATGACCGACACGTCGCTACCCAGCTACGTCGTGTTCTTAAGCGACGGCATGCCGACCGCCGGCGAGCAGAACGAAATGAAAATTGCGGCTAATTGCCGTCAATGGAACGCGGCGCGGGCTCGGATTATCTCGTTTGGAGTCGGATTTGATGTCAACAGTCGCTTGTTGGATCGAATCTCGCGGGACAACCGCGGCCAGACGGAATACGTGTTGCCGAATGAAAACTTGGAGGCCTCGGTTGCTCGTTTGTATTCCAAGATCGCGGCCCCGATGATCACCAACATGACGATCAACTACGAAATGAACGGTCTGAAGGTTGAGGACGGGCCGGCCGTCAATCGCTTGTACCCTCAGGACCACAGCGAGCTGTACGCTGGCAGCCAACTGGTTTTGGTGGGCCGGTATCGCCAGGGCGGGCCGACAAAAATCAAGATTAAAGGCACGGTCGGCGACCAAGTCCAGGAGTTTGTGTTCGACTTGGAACTGGCCCAACGCGGTGAAACTCAAAAGTACCCGTTTGTCAGCAAGCTTTGGGCGATGCGACGAATCGGGGAATTGATCGACCAGATCGACTTGGAGGGCAAACACGACGAATTGGTCAAAGAGTTGGTGCAATTGTCTTTGAAGCACGGCATCATCACGCCCTACACCGCGTATTTGGCTGACGAAAACTCGTTCCAATTAGCGGATGTGAATCGTCAACGAGCCGCGACAACCGCGAGTCTGGATCAATTGGACGCGGTTTCCGGAGCCGGCGGATTCAGCGGACGAAGTTTCAAACAGTCCAATAAATTGGCGGAAAACCTGCAAGGTCTCGAAATACGCAATTCGGCACAAGGATTCGGAGGCGGCGGAGGTGGTGTCCGGGGAGGCGGCGGACTGGGGGGACTCGGTTCAAGCGGACGCAGCGGACAGCCTGGCACAGTCGCACCGGCGGCTCCAGGGATCGGTGGGAGCGGGCCGGCCGGACCGACTGGCCTGCGCCAAGCTGGACAATGGACGTTTTACAAACGAGGTCGGCTGCTGATCGCAGAGAACGCCGTGGACGTTGATTTGGACAAAAATCCCGAGCAAATCAAGGTCATCAAGAGATTTTCGGACGATTGGTTTGCGTTGGCGGCCGCCAATACCGAGGCCGAAAACCTCATTTTGGCCGAACAAGGTGAAGACGAAGAGCTGGTTGTACGGCTGAGAAACACGGTGTACCGGATTTTATAGCTCTTTGGGACGATCAGTGGCCAGACAACCAACCGCGCATCGCCAAATATCGGAAAAGCACGGACGCAGTCAAGTTTTGACGAAAGCAAGACTATTTTGTTTGAAATCGTCCCCCGGTAATATTTCTGGATTTTTCCGGTTTTACGGTGATTAAACGGTTGCGGCGATTGAGAACTTGAATTAGCGTAATATCGTTGGGCGGTATTGTCTCTTGATAGCAGGAGTAACTTTAATGCTAAAAAATCGAACTTTACTGGCGATTGCGATCTTTTTATTCGTTGGGGTATTCGGCGTTTCGTCGACATTGGGTCAAGGTGGTGGAGAAATATCTCCTAGGTACTACGATAATAACGAGGCGGCTGCGGGTATTGGTTCTGGTGGTGCTGCAGGTGTTTGGGATATCGAGACATCAAACTGGAATGTCGATGGTACAGGAGCTTCGGGTAGTTTGGGCCTTGGCTCCTGGGTAAATGGATCAAGCCTTCAAGCGATCTTTGGTGGCACTGGCGATGTTGTTCGAGTCGTCCGGACGTCTGTTTTGAGTGAATCAGTTCAGGTTCAAGCCAGTGGGTATAAGTTTCGGTTTTCAGACACTTCGGATCGATCGTTTGTTGGCGATTGGCTTTTGGGAACTTCGGGTAATGCGGCTGTAAATGTTGCCTTTGATGGTCGACTAGCGGATAATTCAACCGTTTCGGACGGCCGATCAATAACGATTGGCAACGTTCGGAATCGCAATTTAACAGCGGGTTCAACGGTCACGCTGGAGACTTTTTCGACAGGCTCCAACGTATTTCGTGTCAACATCGCGAACAATGGCACATTTGCAGTTCCGTTGACGATCACAGGGACCGGGGCAGCCAATTTGGTTGGAACTTCTGCGGCAATTATTTCTGGAAACGTGACTGGGAATGGCTCGACGCTGCATTTGGGAGCAACCACTGGCAACAGCCTAACCGTTAACGGAACCGTGAATAACGGGGCTGGCAATGTTCAGTTTGGGGTTGGCGGCACGGGTGGTGGTGGCGGGACCGTCATTGTTGGAAGTGGAACCAAGACTTGGGCGAACACGATCATCAATTTAGGCAGCGGCGTGGTTCGATTGAACGCGGTAAACGCTTTGCCAACCGGCACCAATGTAATCTTTGATGGCAATTCGACTTTGGAGCTCAATGGTCGCAACACAACGATCGCTGCGTTGACCTCGGGTGCGGCGAATGGCAACGTGCGAAACCAGTCGGCAACAGCGGCGCTTTTGACGATCAACGGAAGCGGCAGCACGGCTTTTGCTGGTGGTTTGTCTGACGGTGTGGGTGGAGGTGCGTTGTCGATAGCTCGATCGGGAAGTGGCACAACGACGCTTTCAGGTATCAATACGTATACTGGCTCGACGACTGTCAGCGGCGGCACGTTGGTTATTGACGGCACACACACGGGTGGTGGCGCGACAACGGTGAGTGGGGGCGAACTAATAGTCAATGGTTCGCTGGCGGCCACCACGTTTAGTGTTAGTGCTCCAGGAACGGTGTCCGGCAGTGGCTCAATCACGACGGCTAACCTGAACGTGAATGGAACGATCAGCCCTGGCTCGAGTATCGGCAGTATGGCCGTGAACGGCAATTTGAATCTAAACGCGGGATCAACGTTTGAATACGAATTGCGAACGAATGGATTGAACGGTGACTTGATTCATGTTGCTGGAAACTTGAACATTACTAACGGAGCCTTGTTAACCGTTACTGATCTGAATGTCAACGTTCCGGTTCTGTTTGGTTCGAAATTGACCATGATCAGCTACACGGGCGCTTGGAACGGTGGATTATTAACGCTTGGTGCGACCCAATTGGCAAACAATGACATTTTTATGGTATCCGGCCAAGAGTGGCGAATTCGCTACAACGATACGGCCGGAGGTGCCAATTTTGCTTTGGATCAGGCCGGAGCCAATGGGTTCTTGACATTGACCGCCGTGCCGGAACCGTCGGCCTTCTTGTTTGTGGCTTCCGCGTTGGGACTGGGGTTCGTACGTCGCCGTCGATCTTAAACGGTCAAAGTGTCGTTTGACAAGATCATGAATCCCGGGTCGGCTGTTACTAGCGACCCGGGATTTTTTTGTTGGCGATTCGGGGTTTTCCGCTAAACAATTGGGAAAATCGATCAGTTAAGGTCGCACGATTACAACCGGCCCATTCGATACAAATTGCCCGACTCATCGCCGACTCGTCGGATCGAGGAGAATTCTAACGAGTCGGAACGAGGATTAGTACTAGAATCGGAGAGGCCCTGGCGTATAATGGACTCAGTCTCAGGCCAAGAATGGTCGGGGTGTGCGCGGTGACGGGTGCACAATCGGGCAAGTTCTCAACCAACACTTTTATGGACAAGAAGAAATTTCTATGTCGCAGCAACAGATTCCAGATTCGGCGCAGCCTTATGACTCGCATTTAGGCGGGCAGCCGAACGGGTATGGGCCAAATTATTCCGTCGGACGGTCCCTGCCAAATGGCCAAAGAGCGATGGGGCCCTACAACCCGCCCACGTCATCGATGGCCAATGCTCCTGGGGGCGGAATGCCCGGCGGTTCAGCGGCCAGCATGGCCGCCGCAGTGGACATCATCGGCCCAATTTTGCGCCGCAAGTTTCTAGTGGTGTTACTGGCGTTGATTGGTTTCGGTGTGAGTTTGCTGCTTTACTCCAGCCAAGAGATTACGTACGAATCCACCGCAAGGTTAATGGTCTCAAGCCAAGCCCCACCAATGCTTGTCGAGGGAAACACGATCCAGCAAAAGGTTGCCATTCCAAAGCATCAGAAACTTATTACCAGCCAACTGGTGCTGGGCAACGCGATCGAGACCGGAAAACTTGGCACACTGAATATGTTCCAGACCATCGAGCCGGAATTATATGTTTTTGAACTACAAGAGAATATTTTGTCAATCAAGCCTTCGCGGGAAAAGGACGATGAAACCTTGACGATCGCGGCCCAAGGGAAATACGCGGATGAGTTACCAAGACTTCTTACGGCGGTGATTCGCGCGTATGAGAATGAAATTGCCAAGGATACTCAGCAATCTGGTCGAGAGAATCTTCAGTTGATCACGCGATTGCGCGAGCAATTGGAGTCGGAGAAACGAGCGGACGAAGCTGAGTATCAAACGATTTTACGAAAGATTGACCTCCCAAATATTGAACAAGGTGACAAGTTAGTCAATCCGTACAACGCGGAGATTGAACGGCTAAGTTTGCTGAAAAACGAAGTTGTTTCCGAGCTGCGCGACTCTACCAACCGCGTCGAAACGGCCACCGAAATCATTGGGAATCCGACGTCTGCGGAAATGAATTATCTGGTCGCCGAAGCAAAGAAGTATCTCAGCATCGTTGTCGAAACGAAAGATACCGTTATTGAGGGTCGTCTTTCTAATAACAACTATTTGGGCTCGAACATTGCGACGCGTCTCTTTAACCTTGAAAAAGAGCTGGGTGACTTAATCCTTCGTCGTGAAACGACTGGTCGATCTTTGGCAAATGGACATCCCTCGATGGTCGCGCTCCAGCGACAAATTCAGGTCACAAGTGCACTGCTCGAACAGACGAGGACCCAATTTGAAAAAATGAACGAGCAATTTGCGATTTCTGAAACGATGGAGTCGAATCTTGAGGCTCGATTGGAACGTACCAATCAGCATTGGATAAACGTTTATTATTCGGCAATCAAAGCCGAGCACGGACGATTGTCCTCCAAACTGAGCCTTGTGGAGGCGGATTTGGCCGATAGAGAGGCAAAGGCTCGGTCAGTTTCAAGCGACTTTCTGCAATTAAGCGCATTAAAGTCTCGGATCCTAGACAAACAAAAAAACATCGATGATGTTATCTCGAAGCTGTCCGAGATTGATGTCGTTTCAACAAATTTCACTGAAACAAAAGTTCGGGTTATTGATCGGGCCGGAGATGGCGTCCGCGTCGCTCCGAGTCTGTTGAAATATTCGGCGATCGGATTGTTCTTGGGTGGCCTTCTGGGTGTTGGCTTGGCGGTTTTGATCGACCGGTCGGACATGACCTTCCGCAACCCTGGCGAAATTTTCGAACGCCTCAAGGTTCCGGTGATTTGTAAGTTGCCGGCGGCTCGGATTCCTCGGAAGCAACAGTCGGGCAAGATCAATCCGGCTTTGACCTGTTTGCATAAACCGACTTCCAAAATGGCCGAGGCCGTGCGAGCGGCTCGGACGTCGCTTTTGTTCACCGCTCAATCGGATGGATCGAAGGTATTCCTGTTCTCGTCGCCTTCACCGGGTGACGGAAAATCGACCGCAACTGGCAATTTGGCAATTTCCTTGGCCCAAGCTGGTAAGAAAGTCCTGTTGGTTGACGCGGACTTCCGTCGGCCGCGGGTTCATACCTATTTTGGTGAATCGATTGAGCCTGGGATCATGCAAGTCGTTGCTGGGACGGAAACTCTGGAACATTGTTTGAAAAAATCCGAGCAGGATGGTCTTTTCTTGCTGACATTTGGCGGTCGCCCAAAAAACCCTGGCGAATTGGTCACGTCCGCTGAGTTCGGCAAGATGATTGCGGATTTGCGGACCCAGTTTGACATGATCTTGATCGACTCGCCGCCGCTGCTTCCGGTCGCCGACGCTGCGGTCATTTCGTCACTTGTCGACGGCGTGTACCTCGTGATTCGTATTCGTAAGGGAATTGTCGTCACGTCGGCCAAGTCCAAAGAGAAGCTGGACATGGTCAACGCCAACTTGCTGGGAATCATCGTCAATGGTGTGGACGACAATCCCCACTACAACGAGTACGGCTCGTATGGCTACGGTTATGGCTATGGCTATGGTTATGGTTATGGCTATGGAAATGGCAACTACTACGAATCCAGGAATTCGCGATATCAAGAGAAGATCGGCTCCAGCTAATCATGCACTGAAGCTCTAGCTTCAAATAGCACGGGTTGGGGAAACGAATTTACGATTTCTGGTGAGCTTCATTATGGAACAGCGACGTGGGATCGCGAATGCAAAATTTCCGGAGTGGTTGTTAGCGATTCGCTTGCCGCTCTTGGTGTTCGGTCATGCCGTCTTATTTGCATGCGCGTATGTTGTGGCGTTTGGGCTGCGATTTGATTTTCAAGTCTCGCCCGAATTCCAAAGCATGATGTGGCGAACACTACCCCATGTGTTGGGTCTACAGCTTGCTGCGTTCTGGGCGTTTAATACGTATCATGGATGGTGGCGGTATGTCACCTTTCGCGACCTGCTATCATTTGTTGCTCCTTTGGTGGTGACGGGAGTCGTGTTGTGGGCGTTGGGCCTATTCGTGGCGAGCGCCAAGATTCCGGGTTCGATTATCGCCTTGCATATCTTGCTCAGTGGCGGGCTGATCGTCGCCGCCCGTTCCAGTTGGCGGATTTACGGTGAGGTTTCGCTTCGTGTTCCATTTCGCCGTCTCGGTCCGACAAAGAGTCGGGCCTTGATGATTAGCAATCATCACGACACGCTGGTCTTAGCCAACCAAATCAACAGCCAGACTCATTCGGCCACTCGGATTGTCGGAATTCTTTCGACAGAATCGTACCCCCGTCGAGCGGTTCGGGCAGGGATTCCGATCGTGGGCAAACCAGGCGATGCGCCCTTGCTAAAAGAACGAATGGACATCGACCAAGTTTGGTTGATTGCGGGTTCCATTCCTGGTCCGGAACTATTGAAACTAAAAATGGACTATGACACGGCCGGGTTGAAGACGCTGGTGATTCCAGCCTCGACCGACCGCAGTCCCTCGGGGAGTTTTATTCCTGTTCGAGAGATCGACATCAACGACTTGTTGCAACGCGACAGCATCAAGTTGGACACGACAATGATTAGCCAGCAACTCGAAGGCCAATCGATCATGGTCACCGGCGCCGGCGGTAGCATCGGCTCGGAAATATGCCGCCAACTCTTGAAGTTCAACCCTAGCCAATTGATTCTGGTGGACCACCGAGAAAACAGCGTCTTTTTGATTCACAACGAATTGTCGGCGCTGCAATGTCTGGATACGCGATTGGTCCCAGCGGTGGGTGATATTTTGGACATTTCGCGAATGCAATCTCTCTTCCGCGAATATCAGCCCTCGATTGTCTACCACGCGGCGGCCCACAAACATGTTGGGTTGATGGAAGAGAATCCTGGCCAAGCCGTGCAAAACAACATCCTGGGTACCAAAAACATCGCAGATTTGGCGGATCGTTTTGGGGTAGCCAAGTTCGTTCTTGTTTCGACGGATAAAGCCGTCAACCCAACGAGCGTCATGGGTTGTACGAAACAAATGGCGGAACGCTACGTGCTCTCGCTCGGCAGCCAGTCCGCCACGCGGTACATCGCGGTTCGGTTTGGAAATGTCTTAGGTTCAGCGGGAAGCGTCGTACCCATATTCAAGGAACAAATTTCCCGGGGTGGTCCAATCACGATTACCGATCAGGAAATGACTCGGTATTTCATGACGATTCCGGAAGCGTCTCAATTGGTGATTCAGTCGGGATGCATGGGCAATGGTGGCGAAATTTTCGTATTGGACATGGGCGAGCCCGTAAAGATCGTGGAACTTGCCCGGAAAATGATCCGATTGGCCGGACTACCTGAATCTGCGATTCAAATTCGTTTTACGGGTGCTCGGGCAGGTGAGAAGTTATTCGAGGAATTGTATTTTGACGAAGAAACGATGATCCCCACCCCGCACGAGAAAGTCTTCGCGGCCAAACATCGGACGTTGAATTTCGATGAAGTCAGTCGGGCAATTGAAGTCCTGCTGTCTGGGATTCACGATCGACCGGAGATCATCAGACGCACCCTGCAAGCCGCCGTCCCTGAGTACAAACCGACCACGGGATGTGCCGGAATGGTCAATGCTCCTGTCGACAAGGACGATTCCGATTCTGGATTAGTCATTTCACGATAGTGGACCGCTGCGATGGGATTCTTGTTGGGATTGTTTTTGCGGTTTGTGTCCTGGATTGCTGACAGCGCCGCTTCGATCGGGCGTATTTTTGAGTATTGGTTCTTTCGAGGACTCGAGGTCGCCGGTCAAATCTTTGCGATAGATCGCTGGATTGGGCACGCCCTGTTTCAAATGTCATCGCCGTTTCGTTGGTTCTTCAGCCTGTTTTCTGGAACTCAAGAATCCGAAAACTTCATTGCTCGATGTGTCGCTTGGGTTCTTTGGCCGTTCCATTATGTGGTCGACAGATTGGACCGATTGGGAAGTCCCCGAGAAGGCAGTTTTTCCGATCGGAGTTTTCGCGACGATGAACAACTCGTGAAGAAACGGTTGGACAAGGATATACAAAAAAATGTCGTTGCTCAAAAGTTGGCGCAAAGTTGGGTAAGTCGATTTGGAAGAATCGTCCAGGCCCCCTTTGTTGGTGTCGCCGATTTCTTCTGGCAATTGTTGACGACACGGCGCGCAGGGCTATGGTTTTGGAGCATGCCGCTAATACTGATCGTTGGTCTACTGGCAGGTATATTTTTTACTCAAAACGGCCAGGATCCGCGATTCGTCGCTCGATATGAGGCTGCCCTTAGCGATGCCATCAAAGTAGGCGATCCGGAAAAAATCAAACTTTATCGGTTGAAGTTGGCGCAGTTGGGATCGTCCACCGTACGCGGTGAGTATCAGTTGGCATTGGCGATGTTCGAACGCGGGGAAGTTGCGGAAGCGTACGAACTGATGAAAAAGTTGGCGCCCGAAGATCAGATCGGATTCGAAGGCGCCCATTATTGGATCGCGGTAAGTTTGATCGAAGGCAAGTTGGACGAACCGGCACCAAAAAGTCTTCACCTCGCCCTTAAACATTTGGAGCTTCTGAAGGTCCGCATGGGCGAGGAATCAGAAATCCAACTTTTGGAAGGACTAGCGTATGCCCGACTGGGGCGAATCCCTGCGGCGATCAATGCACTGACTCCGATTGCAAATTCAAATCTTGTGGCGTCGTTTCTGTTGATGGAAATCTACAACGCGGAAGGCCAACACAACCAAGCTCGGGAGCAAGCGATCAGTGTCCAGCGAAAACTAACCCAAGCGATCGATCAAGGTCAAGAATTGACGGACGATCAACGGAGGTGGCAAACCGCGGCGACTAAAATCATTGGCGATGCCAAGTTGGCTGCCGAATCGGTGGAACAATGGTACCGTGCCAATCCGACAAGTGTCGAAGCACGCGTTAATCGGACGCGTCTTCTTCTCCAACAGGTAAACGATTGGTTCCGAAGTCCCGACGCTGCAACTTTGTCGACCACGAAAGAAAAACTAATTCAAGCGACCGCATCTGTTCCGATGGAGCAAGCTGGAATGTTGTCGGCAGTTTCTTCGATTTTGTATCAGCAGAAGAAGCAAAATCCCGTCATCGAAACTTTGTACCAAGAGCTTTTAGCTGACCCACAACTTTCGGGGATCATCGTCGAGGCGTTTGGAACCATGGCTGCCGTCGATCAGGACTGGAATACAGCCGAGGCCTTGTTTCAACGCTCCACAACAGCGAACCCTGATTGGGGCAATGCCTGGAACAATTGGGCGTATGTGATCAGTGCGTCGTTCCCGGACAGATTGGACGAAGCTTTGCGCCACGTCGACCGCGCGATTCAGATCGACCCAGACAACCCAGATTATCATGAAACTCGCGGGATGATCAATTACAAGCTGCGGAACTACGAGGCAGCGATTTCCGATCTGGAGATCGCCGCCAATGGGGTCAATCAATTGGAATCAGTCCATGCAGCACTGGCCGACTCGCATCGCCGTCTCGGGAACCCCAAAGCGGCTGAAATCTACGAACAACAAACCTCCAGGCGAAGAAACTAATGTTTTGGAAGTGGTTCCTTCGCTTTCTGCAGAAGATTTCAGAATGGACGGATCTGCCAACCCGGTGGTTGCGAAGATCCGACTTTCGCTTTTCGAAGCCGTTGAACGCTTTGAGCGGACGTTGGAAACTTTCTTTCTATTTCAATCGTTTTTTATTCTTGCTTTTGAGCTCACTTTCGCAGGCGTTGGACTGGCCGTTGCGTTGGTTCCGTCGGATCCGTCCCGAGGGCCGGGAACAGCCGAACCAGCTATCCTGGTTCGAGCGCGCTGAAGGCTCTGTCAGTCGATTCCTGTTGGCACTGTTGTGGCTCGTGCGAATCCCGCTAGATCGCGGGGAACATTGGTTCGGAAGAACAAAGAAACCGCAGACCGCCGACCCAAAATTGGCCGAAAAGCAGTTACAACTGGCCCTGCAACGCAAGAACGCGGAGCAAGCTCACCGAGCAAAATTGGCAAAGTCGTGGCCAGGACGGATGGGTCGATTCGTGATCCTCCCCGCATTTGGACTCTTCACGTTCGCTCGGGCTTACGCGAAGACCCGCACGTTGGCACTCGTTTGGTGGAGTGTTCCTGTTGCCATCACGTTTGGATTGTTGATGTCCGTGTACTTTCAATTTTCGTTTCTCGATTACTCGCAGGTTGCGGTTCGATACGAATTGGCTCTGGCAGATGCAATCAAAGTGGGCGATACGGTGCAGGCCGATCGTTTTCGATTCAAACTAGAACAACTAGGCATGCGCTCGGATCGCGGCGACTACCGCACGGCGCTGGCCACGGCCGAGAGAGGTGACTTGGTCTCCGCGTACGAAACAATGCGGCGAATCGCCCCCCCCACGAGCCCGGGATTTCCTGGGGCTCATTTTTGGATTATCGAAACGTTGCTCGATGGAAAAATGAACGTCCCGTCAGAACAAGCTGCCGACTTGGCCCTGCAACACATTGAGCAGCTAAAGACTCGCGTTGGGAATCTGGATGATCTTTGGTTCCTCGAAGGCTTGGCCAACTATCGGCAAGGGCGCATCGAACCAGCTCAAAACGCCCTTGGAAACATTAGAAGCGAATTTCCGCCAGCAACCGCGCTACAACTGCAAATCTTTGTTCAGCAAAGTAACGACCGTTCCGCTCGCGACACAGCCATCCGACTGAATCGTCAAATTCAACAGATTGTCGATATCGGGCGCGAACTTACTCCGATTGAATTGCGTTGGCGCGCTACCGCAGCACATGTGATCGGTGACGAGGCGTCAGCGGTTGCCGCTGCGGAAAATTGGTATCAATCCAACCCCGATAGTCGCGAGGCCCGATTGAATCGCGCTGCCGTGATCATGCGGCAAGTGGATTCATGGCTGCAACGGCCAACGGCCGATCCAAGTGAGACATTGGCCAGGATCAAGTTAGCCGCCACGACGCTCGAAGCGGAAGATTTAGAAATCGTCAGTCGCCGTTTGGTGTTGATCGGAACCAATTCCAAGAAGCATGAATCGATTGAGCTGCTTTTCGAGCAGCTGTTGAAGTCTGATGATCTGCAACCGCAGCTTGTCGCCCAACTTGGGAGTCTGTTAGCGAGCCGTAGTCGGTGGGACGAATCCAGAAGCCTGTTGGTGCGGGCGGTTGAGGCTGACCCGACACTGGCAAGCGGCCAGAACAACTTGGCTTATGTGTTGAACAAAGCCTATCCCTCACGGCGATTCGAAGCGATCAGCTATGCCGATAAAGCGATCGAATTGGCTCCTGATCGCAGCGAATTTCGTTTTACTCGTGGCTCCATCTATTACAATTTGCGTCGCTGGGACCAAGCAATTTCCGACTTGGAGTTCGCAATCAATGGCGGCAAGAACCTGAAAGAGATCCATCGCATGCTGGCCGAAGCTTATCTGCAAACTGGAAATAAAGAACTTGCCGACATCTATCGGAACAACGCTCGGCCCAACTAATTCTGGGCACTCACGTCGCTTATCCCCGCTTCCAAAACGCTCAGCGACGCCGACGTGGAGTGGAATTGGACTATGGGGCCCTGGATCACACACCCCGTCGGCTCTGCATTGCGTTTAAATTCCTTGAAGCCGACGTAGAACCTAATTTGAAGTGAAATAGAAATCCTCATCGATTGGTTCGCGTCCAGAAAACTTTTGTCGCACCGTCTCTTGATCGTGCGCGACCGACGGGTGGATCTCGACGCGGACACCTGGTGCAACATGCACACCAGCCGCTCGTAACCATCGTATTTGTTGCGCGATGATCGCGGCTTGGGTCGTTTCAGCCGTTTCCGAGATTGCCGACGCGGCGTTCTTCACGGCCGCGAAACCGTCGGCCGCGTCAACTTCCACGACGACGGCCCGCTGGGCCATTGGCAATAGGTCGAAAATAAATCGCTCGAATTTGAAGGCGTTTTCCTCGGTGGGTTGGACTTGCCGTCGCTGCTCGTCCAAATACGGGACTTTTTTCTTGGCAATGTGGAATGGCAAGCCAGTTCCCTGGCCCGAAGTTTGGCGGGCGGCATACTCCAAGAATTCGCGTTGAAAAATATGGACGGCGATGTTCCCGGCCCAAAAACGCAAACTCCCGTCGGTCAATTGTTGACGGGCCATCTCGTCGGGCAAGTCGCTGTACTCGATGACCTCCAAATGGTCGCCCACTCGGATGACATTGCCAACTTTCTGCATCGGATGAGACTTTCGAATCACTTGTGTTGTGACATCCGCTCGATTTAGGAAGTGAAGCCCAACCAGAAGTGGATCGCAGAGTTGCACCAGCGGATTGTCAACCTGGCAGTAGAATAAGCTCTCGATTCCCCGCCGTCGCGTATCGTCCAAACATCCGGACGCTTGAAACGCTTGCAGCATTCCGCCGTGCCCATCGGGACTTAGGAACAGTTCACCAGGCGCGTTGAGCAACAATTGACCCGTCTTCGCGTCGACTGCCGGCATGGTGCCCTGACAGAATACTTGCAAATCACCTGCGGGCAGACCGTAGTCAATTACGTCGGCGAAGTGCTCCCGAGTTTCCCCGTCGGTCGCCGGACTTGTCATAACGTAAAGTGGAATCCGGGTGCCATAGTATTTTGCCCGAGCCTTGAGCAGATCGATCAACATCCCAAACAAAGTCCGTCCGGACAGCGGTGCGATCGGGAACATACCTTTGGGTCGATCAAATCCCAAGCGACTACCTTGCCCTCCCGCGACCAATACCACACCGACTTTACCCTCTCGTAAGGCCTGTTCGCCCATTGCCACCGCCTGTTGCCGCAACTTCGGATCAGATTGTTCGGCCAACGTCACGGACGGCGGTGATTGGGCTTGGTCTGCCAAGTCGGACCAATTGGTTACGGTTGTTTGGGCTTGTTCGTACAATCGCTGAACCAACTCAAGATCGACCCCCTCAAGCTGCTGGGCAAACTTGGCCTGCTGTTCGAGTTCCAAGCGATCCCAGAACCGCAAAACATCCGACTGGTTGGCGTCGATTAAGCGCCGCCGAAGTTGTTCAATCATGGTATCGACCTCCATTTGCAGGGTGCAATCAGATTCTGTATCGGAATTTCGCCCAAGTTTGCTGAAACAATCGATATTGACCATTTTTCCCGAACAATGATAGATTGCGTCCGTGGCCAGGGGTCACTTGCCAGCACGGTTGTGGCAAATTAGTAAAAAGATGGCGCGATAGCGAAGGGAGTCGTTCGCATGCTGATTACTTCAATTTTGGGCCGATTTATTGGGCTTTCTCGGCGGGTCCCTGCCTACTGCGGTGTTCGTTTTTCGCCAATTCGAACGTGGGGACCTGCATGTATTGGCTTGATTTTGCTGGTTATTGCGACGGTAGCCGAAGCGCAACCCGTGCTAAACCGGCCGACCACTCAAGCCGCCGCTTCGGCACAACCGCCGGGCAGCCCGAGTTCGGACAAAATTCAAACCGTCGCGGTCGTCAATGGTGAAGCCATTACTCGCCCAGAATTGGCCAACGCTTGTCTGGGCCGGTACGGCAAAGAAGTGCTGCAGTCGATGGTCAACAAAATGTTGATTGAAATGGAATGCCAGCGACGCAATATCGTTATTAGTGAAGAAGAAATCTACAAACAGCTGGAACGTGTCGCCAAAGGTGTCGGCGTCGAGGGGATGTCGGTCCAACAATACCTGCAGATTGTGTCTGAAAAGAAGAACATCTCTCCGCAGCGAATCAAGGACGAGATCGTGTGGACAGATTTGGCATTGCGGAAATTGGCGGCTGGAAATTATACCGTGACGCCGGAAGAAGTTTCGAACATGATCAACCGCGAGTATGGCCCTAAAGTTCAGGTCCGCTTGATTGTCGAAAGTACACGCGAACAGGCCGAGATTCTCCTGCAAGCCGCCCGCAAGAATCCCGACCAGTTCGGCACCCTGGCCAAGAACTACTCATTGGACCCTGCCACCGCACCCTACATGGGTCTTTCCCCCAATCCATTCAAGATGGGCGACGTTGAGCCAGCGGCCGAAGCCGTCCTCTTCGCGCTCCAAGAAGGTCAAATTTCGGATGTTGTCGAACTTTATGGCCAATTCTATATCTTTCAATGTCAGCGTCGCTACCCTGCAGCTCAACTCGACAACATTCAGATCAAAATGATCCAAGAGCGAATTCAGGGAATACTGGCCACTCAGAAACTCGATGAACAGGCTCCATTGATTTTCAAAGACCTTCAAAGCCGCGCACAAATCGTCAATGTGTTAAACGACGCAACTCTCACAGCGCAACATCCCGGCGTGGCCGCGTTGGTCAACGGACAACCTGTGACGGTCGCAATCCTGGCGGAGGAATGCATCACGCGTTATGGCATTGATGTCTTGGAAGTTGAAGTACATCGTGTCCTGCTGAAGCAACAACTGAAGGCCAACAACCTGACCGTCACCGAAGACGATTTACGCGAAGAAATCACGCGTGTCGCTACCGACGCTGGGCAGGTTGACGCCAACGGCAAAGTCGACCTAAACCGTTGGCTGGAACGAGTCACCGAAAACGACGAATCGCAGATTGATTTTTATGTCCAAGATGCGGTTTGGCCATCGGCGGCGTTGCGAAAACTCGTGCAGAGCTCCGTGACGATCAACAACGACGACATGACGAAAGGTTTCGAGGCGAACTACGGACCTCGAGTCCGAGTTTTGGCGATTGTGACCTTCGATCAAAAGAGCTGTGAAAAAGTCTGGCGCATGGCCCGAGAAAATCCAACGATCGAGAACTTCCAACGGTTGGCCGAGACCTACTCGATGGAGAATTCCTCCCGATTCAATCGAGGGGAGGTTCCCCCAATCGCACGGTACACCGGGCGTAAGAACCTGGAAGATGCCGCGTTTGCCTTACGACCGAACGAGATCTCAGGGATCATTTCTGAGGGTGGCAGTTGGGTCATCTTGTATGGCCTTGGACAAACCGAACCCGTGGTCACCGACATCGATGTGGTCAAGGAAGAATTGTATCGAGATTTGTTTGATCGAAAGACCATCGCTGCAATGACGACGCGGTTGCACGAGATTTTGGGAGGTTCTCAGATCGATAACTTCTTAACTCAGACGGCTCAGTTAAGTCGACAAGACATGGACGCCTTCCGACGCGCCCAAGCAGCGGAAACCACGCGACAAGCCCCTCGCTAATGAACTCTATCGAGATGCCTCTTGATGCGTTGGTTATCGCACCCCATCCTGATGACGCGGAACTCGGGATGGGTGGTGGCATTCTAACGATGTTGGCTCAGGGCCTTCGCGTTGGAGTACTGGACCTGACGGACGGTGAACCAACGCCGCATGGTTCGAAAGAGATTCGTGCTGCGGAGACTGCCGCGGCAACCTCCGTCTTGGGCCTGTCGTGGCGTAGCAATCTAGGCCTGCCCAACCGCAGTCTCGAAGCCAATCTGGCGGCGCGAGAGGCTTTGGCGGGAGTCATTCGCCTGACACGGCCGCGATGGCTGTTTGCCCCTTATTGGGAGGACGCTCATCCCGATCACGTGGCCGCCACGCGGTTGATCGAAGACGCTCGGTTTTGGGCAAAGCTCTCCAAGACAAACATGCCGGGGCAACCTCATCATCCCGAACGAGTCTTTCATTATTACTGCATCCATTTGCGGGCCGCGATCCAACCGATGTGGATCCTGGACATCAGTCGAGAATGGACAAAGAAGCGAACCGCAATCGAATGTTATCAAAGTCAGTTCATGGCAAATCGTCCGGACCGACCGAGCTTTCTCGATCGGCTGGAGGAAGAGGCCGGTTATTGGGGCCGATTGATTGGAGCTCGATACGGCGAGCCCTACACTTGTCGCGAACCGCTTGGCTTGCGAGGATTCGCCCAAGTCATGTAGCTCTCATGGATTCTGATTGTTGGGCGATTGCGGCACGGGAGGTTTCGGGCGAAGTATCACCACAATTTGAGTCGGTCCCGAGCCATTCGATGCCTCTGTGTCTAAATTGATCGCCGCACGATTCGTTGGATCCGAACGATGTGGAATTTGACCGTCCACTTGACCGCCTGCAACCGCCGGTGTTGTTCCTGGCCCAACTAACCCAGCTGGACCTTGTTGGTTGATGCGATGCTGATTTGCGGCAGGATCCGTAGACGGCAAACGAGCAGTCGAGCGATTCACGTTTTGATCACTAGAACCTGGATTCGCCAGTGATTGTTCACCACCGCCGCCCGGCCCCTGTGTTCCCTGGTTAACGCGAAACGGAGCCCGGGGTTCTTTCGGCGCTGGTCGACGATTAAGGAACTCCTCGATCGAGACGTTCGCAGGTGGTGAAACCAAGTTATTGAGCACATTTGCTTGGCCGCGAATTACATCGTGTCGACTATTGCTGACCGAAGGGATGTTTTGACTGTATTGTCCAGCGATCATTGAATTTTGGACGCCCACATTTTCTTCCGGTGAACTAATACCTTGATTCGAGCTTAAATCCTGAATAACAATGCCCTCGTTGGGGGGAACTACTTTTTCCATGCCATCGAAATTCTGGACTGACTCCGCCAATTGATCCATCCCTTGTGGTTCCGCAATCGGATGATCGAGACCCTCTGGCGAAACCGTGGCCAACAATGCCAGCGAGTTACCACCAATTGCCTGAAACTCTTTCAAAACTTCAGCCAATTTCTTAGCATCGCCCGACAACACAACGACTTGCGAATCGTCTAGCTTATAAATCTCACCCGGTCCCAACTGATTTTCGGCCAACACTGACTGCATTTGCTGCAATCCCACACCTGCATCTGGTACATCGAAACTAACGAAAGTTGTGTAGTCAAAAGTCGAGGGATTGGCATTCATCGGTGCATCGACAATTACATCCGGCATCATTGTGTTGCTTACCACACCACCGTCTGCCCTGCCACCGCCGACAACGTCTTCAGCACCAGCAAAGTCAGAACTGCTCGGTGCGGCCGACCTGACCACTTCACTTGATGAGTCGGCTGATTCTCGTTCGCCGAGGGCCGGCGAGTGATCGACATTTCCGTCGCTTCGCGAGCCGTCCGTGCCAGCGTTCCGCGGACCAACTGGGTATTGATTCATGAAAACGGCCAGTAACATGCTTGCGGCAACCGTTGTAATCGCCACCAACTGCCAACGCCAACGCCGCAAACGTTGAGTTGGATTCAATCGACGAAAACCTGATGGCGAATGATCACCGCGTGCAAGCTCGGGTGTCCGTTCGGTTATTTGCGTCGCCGCGACTTCTGCAACATGGGAATCACTCCGCCTGACCTTGGACGGTTCGCCCGCAACAGGAGCTGCATCCAACGAAGCGGTCGCTGTTTGCAGCGATCCACCCGACGCCCACTTCACTTCACCTCCAGCCATGGCGGTCACGATGCGATTCATGATCGCTGCTTCCGCAGCACTGGGTTCATTCGCAATCTGACGATCCCCCGAAATACCCGTCTGAGCTTGGATCACCACCGACGTATTTTGCAGAGCCTCGCGCAACACCGCCCACTCGCGGAGCTGCCGCAAACAATCGGGACTGTCGAACAACGCCTGTTCGACCTGCATCTGCTCGGCTTGGCTCAATTCGCCATCGAAGTAGGCAGTGAGTAATTCGTTGTTGAGTTTGTTACTTGAATTCATGGGTTTATCTCAATTGGATTCACTGGATCGACACCTTCTAAAACAGCTGGGCGGTCAATCAGCAAACCAAGCCTGCAATTCGTCCTTCAATTGTTGCCGAGCCCTGTGGAGCCGACTGCGGACCGTACCAATCGGCAGCCCCAAGACTTCGGCGATAGTCTCGTAACAAAACCCTTCCAGTTCTCGCAGCACCAATACCTGTCGAAACTCGTCCGGCAATCGTTGGATCGCGTTCAGTACCATTTCGGAACGCTCGGCTTGCGCCAGAGGTTCATCGGGACCCGGCGCGTGATCCGCTGCATCGATTTGGATGGGACCGTTGCGGTGATCCAAGGCCAACGCGGGCCGTTTTCGCCGCCGCATGTTCACGGACAGGTTGAACGCAATGCGGTACAACCATGTGTAGAATCGGCTTTCGCTGCGGAAGCTATCCAACTTGCAAAAGGCTTGAAGAAAGGCCTCTTGGACCACGTCTTCAGCCTCCTGAATCGCTCCGCAAACCGCGACCATCGCCGACAACAGCCGCCCCTGGTAGCGGCGCACCAGCCCCTCGAACGCGTGCGGATTTCCCGCCAGCGTCTCCCGAATCAAGTCGTTATCGGTCGAGTTGATCAACGATTCCACCTTCTTGGGACGTACATGATTGCCAGGAAGTTTCGCGAACTGGTCGAAAACCGGCATTTTTTGGCGAGGTGTCCGCAGTTTGATGTCCGCCGGGCGCCCGCGCCTGGCATCACCGAGTCATTCCACGGCCGAGGCCAGTCGGTCGGTCCGGCTCCCGAACGGTTCCTACGGCCGCACAATCCTTGTGACCCGCGCGCCGGGAAGGCATAATACCCGAACAGCCATTGGTTTGGCGAGGTGATTTGGGGGTGGCCTGTACGGTTACGGAGAAGGAAGCGTTTTTGTCGTCGTTGTTTGTGCTGCGCGGAAGAGACCAAGGCCAGCGGTTCTACTTGAACTTGCCCCTGGTCCGCATTGGTCGTGACCATGAAAACGACATCTGCGTCCACGACTCCGAAGTTTCCCGGCGACATGCTCAAATTCTATTGCGGAACGGCCAATTTGTTTTTCAAGATCTGGGCAGCGCCAACGGTTCGGTCATCAATCAAGAACGAGCCACCGAACATGTCCTGGCACACGGAGACCATTTGCAGCTGGGCCGGACTCTCCTCCTATTCACCTCCAAAGCGTCCCGGCCCACGATCGGAAGCATCCCGGAAGTAACCCTCACCAGTGCCAAAACAGGTACCGCCTCGCAGATCGATGATGCCGTCAGCCAGATTTGGCGATCGGCATCCGCCCCCGCCTCGTTTGGACCGCAAAGTGACTCCGGACGGGACGGGCATTTGGACATCATGTACCAAACGGCCCTGGCGGTCAGCCATACACTGGACATCGACCAACTGCTGAACCGCATTATGGAGTTGATCCTGCAATGGGTTCAGGCAGACCGCGGTTGCATCTTTTTATTGGACCCGGAAAACGACCAGCCCTTGGCCAAAGTCGCTCGCTATCGCTTCCCAACCCTCGAAGATCGCGAGATCGTCATTTCGCGTACGATTCTCGAATACGTTCTCAGCACCGAAGAAGGGGTCTTGACCAGCAATGCTGCCGAAGACGAACGCTGGGATGATCCTGACAGCGTGATGCAATTGGGAATTCGCGAAGCCATTTGTGTTCCGATGCGCGGACGCTACGGCATTGTGGGCGCGATCTATGTCGATACCAGCACCAAACTGACGGACGATCTAACCTCGATCAAGTCTCCCGACGAGTTGTTCGGACGTCGATTCAAGCATGATCATTTACAAATGATGATCGCGATCGGAAATCAATCGGGCATTGCGATCGAGGACACCTCGTTTTATTCCGGCTTGGTTCGCTCGGAACGATTGGCGGCCATCGGCGAGACGATCGCCGTCATGTCTCACCATATCAAGAACATCTTGCAAGGATTTCAAGGTGGCGGCTATCTGTTGGAGCAAGGAATCAAATCGCAAGATTTCCCCACGATCCAAGATGGTTGGGCTCTCCTACAACGCAATCAGGACCGAATCTATAATCTCGTCATGGACATGTTGTCCTTCAGCAAAGAACGTGAACCGCAGCGAGAGTCCGTCGATCTGAACGACTTACTGACAGATGTCCTTTCCGTCCTGACAAACAAAGCCAAACAATTCAACGTCGTCATCGAGTGGACTCCGATCCCGGAACCGCCGGCGATGTCGGCAGACTACGAGTCGCTACATCGAGCCGTTCTCAATATCGTCTCCAACGCTATCGACGCCGCCCGCGAAGCCGAACAACCACGGGTTCAACTCCACATCCGAACGGTCTCGGAACCGCAACCTCGCGTGGAAATTATCGTCGACGATTCGGGACCGGGAATCGAAAGCGACGACATTGAAAAAATATTTTCATTGTTCGAAAGCTCGAAAGGCGGACGCGGTACCGGACTTGGACTGCCGGTTAGCAAGAAGATCATGCAAGAGCACGGCGGCGACATCGAAGTCAAATCGGTGGTCGGAAGCGGCGCCCAATTTACTCTATGGGTCCCAATATAATGGCACACGGCCGAAACGCGTCGTCTCGATCAAGTGACCTCGGACCACATCGACTCCGGTAGTTCATCGCGAGTCAGCAACTTGCCGTTCTGTTGAGTTGCCAATCGTTGGGCCCAAGTCGAATGGTCCGGCGCTCGGCCATCTTGCGCCAACACCTCGCAGGCTCGGCACCATGTTTCGAACAAGAAGTCGGGCACGCGACGAAGATCATCGGCAGAAAAATTGGCCATCAATTCAGGCAAGTACCACTGAATGGTCGCAACCAAGTCCTGACATCGGGACGCGACATCGTTTTGTTCAAAGCGATCGTCGGGCCGTACAAACAAGTGCGGTGATTGACGGACTTTCCAGACAAAACTCCAGGTTTGCGTTCGGATTGCGATTTGATTGGGTGATCGGCTGACGACCGCGTACTTAGGCACAAGGTCAGAACGGTCGTTCGTGAAATTGGACCAATTCGTCAACGTTTGCACGACGAGCCCATCGTAGTCGTTGGATGCTGCCAGACCAGTTGGCAGGGCAGGGCGTTCGCTCGGTTGTGTCAACCACAGACTCAAACATTGTCGCTGCGACGCGATCGTCGGGATGCGAGCCGGATATTTTCCGGCCGCCCCTACGAAAAGAATCATGGGAACATGGGCTTCTTCCGCCCAAACGCGGTCAGGAAAACTGCCGATCCCAAAATGTTCGCCCAAACTGTAACCCGACTCGGAGGTCAGTAAGATGGCCATTTCACCCTCGCGAGGCAATGCATCCACACAGGCCTGCAACCACTCGCAAGCATGATCCAGCAGCATAAGCATCGCCCCGGCCGCATGTTCGTAGCTCAAGCGAAGGTCTGGATCAATCGAGTCATCGATAAACAGTCCGCCGAAACCATCGCTAGGTAGGACAAGATAAGGCGGATCTAAATCGGAATAGACTTCGGGGTCGTCGTCTCCCGCCAAGTATTGTCGCCACTTCAGCGGCGCGTCCCATGGCCCCGAAAATAGCGGTAGATCCATCCAAACGATCGAGTCGGTCGGCAACATCGATTCGGTCCACTTGCTGAGGGCCCGTTCCAGATACGTGGCGACCGCCGAATCTTCCCAGTCTTTCGCCAAACGTGACGCCCTGCGAATCGGCACCAAACTTATAATACTTGACTCGTCGTCCGCTTCGATTGGGCACGTCGGCCAAACGCTGCGACCTTCGTGTCCAGGCGAGAGACACAAATCCGCGCGGCGACGAAACTCCGCGAGCAAACTTATCGCTGGCAAGACGTCCCCAATGCCGCTTTGAAACACGGCGTCCGCCGTCATCCCACGCGCGGCCCACGCGTTCAACGTCGGAGTCGGGATCGATGAATTCCCATACGGACCCAACAAATGAACGGGCAGATGATCGACGTTGAGGACAAGTAGACCCATTCGCAAACGCCAAGATTGAGCTAAATTGTGACTGGTTCGGCAACCCGCAGGACCGTCCTGCCGCCTCGCAGCAATACTCACGAATCTGCGGCGGCAGCAAGCCCATCAATCTAGCGACAAAGGACCTGTCATGAATAGTCTGCCCACGTACGATAGTGCGAATTTATTGAGATTGGTTCGCGAATTTGCCTATCAACGTGGCGATTTCGTTTTGGCCTCCGGCGCCCGAGCGGACTTCTACCTAGATTGCCGACGTTTGACGCTCCACCCGCAGGGCTTGGTTCAGGTCACCGCTGGCCTTTACGAACTGCTGCAACGCGACGGGCTGCCCGATGCCGTCGGCGGCATGGCGATTGGTGCCGACCCGATCACCGCCGGTCTGGTACATCGCGCTGGTTTGGTCGGCGCAGACTTGCTGGGTTTTATCGTGCGAAAAGAGGCGAAGGCTCACGGAACTGGAAAACAAGTTGAGGGGCCCGTTCTGCCCGGCTATCGAGTCGTCATCGTTGAAGACGTTGTTACGAGCGGAGGCAGCAGTGTCAAAGCCATCCAAGCCGCTCAAGAGTTCGGCCTCAATGTGGAAAAAGTCATCGCCATCATCGACCGCCAAGCCGGCGGCCGCGAGCAATTCGAGTCCATGGGAATCGCCTTTGAAAGCCTGCTAACCTTGGAGCAAGTGCAAACCGCCGAAGGAACGCTGTAACTGCTCACGCGTAGAGCAGGATGAGTTGGTTAACCGCAATACCGTTCAACGAAGCTACAAAATACTTTTGCTCAATGCTCCGACCTGCCTGGCTTGAACTCGTCAATCGTGAGAGTCACTTCGTTGACCTTGCCGGCTTCCACCCGAAACGTCAGCCCGCTGGTATCGTACGACCGATACTTCGAACCAAGGTCGTGACCATGCGTGTGCGTGATCGGCCCCATTTTCGCATTGGCGATCAACGGATTGCCCGACGTTTGAATGATCACGGTCTTGTGCTCGCCGGCCACCGCACCATCGCCCTCTTCGTACGTCGTCAACGTGAAGGAACCGTCCTTCTCGATCTTTCCACGAGCGTTGACTCGTTGTTCGACGGACAATGTCTCGATATCACCAAACTGGACGGGCGTGCCGTCACTGAACACGACTTTGCCTTTGACCACATGTGTGTTCGTCTGTGAACCGCAACCCACAAGACTCGCAACCAATAAGGCCAACATCGACACCCGCAGCCATTGAAGACTGGAACTCAAAAACAATGTCTTGAACTGCACCACGGCAACATCTTGCTTGCTAAAGGCTTGTTGTCTAAAGGCTTGCTTTTCTAGAGACTGGTGTCTGCAATCACTTGCCCGTCCGCTCGATTGCACAAATAGCCCAGCGTCTGGGTATCGATCAGAGTATCGACTCCCCGAACGGACCCGTCACCAAAGGCAAAATTACACACGCCCGGATGCCAACTTCCGAAACCTAGAATTGGGCCGGGTTCTTGATCGATCGCCCGGGACAATGGCACGCCGGGACCACCCACACGAGCAAATGCCGACAAGTCTTCACCATTGTACAATGGACCGTTAAAAGGCATGGTGTTCAAGTCTTGAGGTCGGACTTGCAGTTCGCCGATCAAGAACGTGTTCGACAGACCATCGCGAACGTCACTGATTCGAACCCGGTCCACCCACGGCCCAGGAACTCGAACGCCACCTCGCACGATACATTGGGCCTGCGAGGAAATAATGATTCCGTTCCCATTGCCTCCGTAATAATAATCTTGCGGGCCGCCGGTCGCGCCTGGCGTTGGATCACCATGATTGCCTGCGTAATCACCCGTCGCTCCGCCAATAACCGTGATTTGAATTCGACCGTGACAACCGCATGGCAAGCGGACGATCACGGTCATATCCACCGGCGGCGCGTTGGCGGAATCGACGCTGTGCCGAGTGGGGCAAAGATAGATCGGCATTGCAGCGGCCATCACCGTTGGATCTTGGTCGCGATAGGGTTTCGATAAGTCCCATTTCCGGAACAGCTTATCTTGCTCGATGTACGGCAGGATTCGCACCAACCACGAGGGTTCCGTCCCACCACAATCCAAACCGGGCGTTCCCACCTGCTTTTGATAAAAACGGGCCGGGGGGAAGGCTCTATGCGAGCCCTCAAAATTTGCCGTCGCCATCGCAATTTGCCGCATGTTGTTCAAACATGACGAATTGCGAGCTGCTTCCCGAGCGTACTGGACCGCCGGCAATAACAGGCCCATCAAAACGCCAATAATTGCAATGACGACCAATAGCTCCACCAGGGTAAAGCCGTGCTTAATTCGCTGCATCATTGATTCCCTAGACAACGTCCAACCCACTGCCGAACATCCGACCACAACCCTAAATTGTATCTCATTTCCCGACGAAGATTCAACATAACGCGACAATTCACCAGGAAAGCTGGCATTTTCGGTCTCGATGCCCGATTTCAATGCCTTAGGCCGGCAGGAACTTGGCAAAATGTCGCAGTTCGACGTTGGGGCTGTGCGAATTTTGTGGGGATCGTACAATCGAGGCGGAGAGGTTACTTCTGACCAACAACGGCGTAGAAACCTCCGCCGGACAATGATAACGACCTTTCGATATCCTTTAAGACCCATAACTTTGGTTTTAGAACGATGAATGCACCGCAGCCTGGACCGCCGACCGATATCGTGGCGTTGATCTTGAAACAAGCCGGGCGGTCGGATGCGGAAGTGGCGTCGCTGTCGACTTTGGACGAGGCCGACCGCGGTGCCGAACGCCAATTCTCTGGCGAAGCACCGACGCTGGTTTCCTTGTTTGGTTCTGCCTCGGCCTCTGACTTTGACGCAGGTCGGTTCTCGCCGAGCCCAAAGGTCGCGGAAACCATGGCAAAGTCGCTCGAATTCTTGCTCCAGAGGAAGTCGGCGGGGACACTGCTCGATCATTCGCGGATGCTGTTTCACGACGATACAATTCGCGGCTTGGCCGAACGAGGTTTCTTCGGACTGGCAATCCCCGAAAATTATGGGGGCAGCGGCGCGAAACTGGGCGACCTCGGGCCGCTGCTTCGAGCCCTCACGTTTGTGCACCCCGACATCGCGGTCATGTTTGAGGTCCACAACTTCCTTGGCCCCACGGTCCCGATCCTGGACTTTGGCTCGGATGAGCAAAAGCAGTATTACCTCCCCCGCATGGCCCGCGGAGAACTGCTCGGGTCGTTTGCACTTACCGAACCCGGCGTTGGGGCCGATCCCTCAAAGCTATCTTTGACCGCCAAGCGAGTTGGCGACGAGTACGTGATCTCGGGAGTCAAATGGCCGATTACGAATGTGATCTATGGTGGCATTTGTATCTTGGTCTTAAAACTGGAAGGCGAAAATCTCCCACCCGGCCGAGATTCCGGAATGCTTATTTTTGAAGTTCCCAAGGCGGACTCGACGTCATTCAAGATGGTCCGCAATCGCTTGACGGCCTTCGATTATCTTTGGAACGCTCGCTTTCGTTTGACGGACCATCGAGTGTCGGCCAAGCAACTATTAGGTCCGAAAGGCAAAGGCCTGGCGCAAGCATTTAGTTCTTTGGCCAGAGGACGCGGCGGCATTTGTGTCAATAGTGCAGCAAAGGTGTTCAAGCTGTTGGCCCAGTTGATCCTGGACCCAAACCAAATCGTTTCCGACAACGGTCTACAAAAGCGATTTGCCCCCGGTGGCTGGATTTCGTTTCGTAGCACGTTTGGCAAACCGATCGGGGCCTCGCCCCGAATTCGGACCTGGATAGGCCGCGCCGTCTGCCAAGCCCTCGCCGGCCGTTCGCTGGGCGATTTGTGCTTTCGTTTGGGTGCCAAAGGTGTTCGCGATGAGACCTTGGGCATGGTTGCCAAGGTGTATGCCACGAAGGCTTTGCTCCAGGCTGCGATTCACACGTATCAGATTCTCGGCGGTCGATCGGTTCACCAAGATGAGCGCCGAGCAACCGTGCGCGACGAACACCGCGAATTGTCCAGCGATGAACAAGCCAAATTGATCGCCAATTTCGTCGGCGAGAATATGCACGAGTTCACCATCTGCACCGTTTACGAAGGACCCAATCCGGTGTTGGCTGACGTCGGTGCACCGAATGCGATGACACGCATGATTCGCACCCAGTACCTCGAACCGATTGGCTTGGCCGAAGTGCAAGGCAAGTCGGCACTGATGGCAAAAACTCGGTTCGGTTGGTTCATTGCCACACGAGTCTTGGGTTCGTTTTCTCCCTGGGTTGGTTCGGTGGCTGGCCTCAGGAATCCGTTCCCAGAAAAACTGCGTCTCGTGCGCCGCGCGTTGTCTCGCAACCGCGTCCTCGGTCGCAATATCTTGCTGATTATCGCGCGGTATCAGAAGTCGTTCATGGATCAAAGTTATCTCTTGGGTGACGAAGGAGGTGTGTTCGACAAGCTTTGTCATTCGCTGGCCTCAATGGTCTTCGTCTT
>JAUXWY010000449.1 GCA_030681235.1 Pirellulaceae bacterium
GCAGTGTCGCTTGGGATCATACACCACGTCGGGATTGAATTCGTAGATTTTCGGATTGTGAAGTTCGCCGGACTTCAATCGCTCGGCGATCAGTTCGACCAAGTACCAATAGATCGCTTTGTTGCGGATCTTGCAGAAGTAGTGCGTGCCGTCCAAAGCGTTTTGAATTTTCATCGGCCATTGAGTGCGATCGATGTTGAGATCGGTTGTTGATCTTGCTGCAGAGTGGTTTGTTGACTCAGAGTATTTTTCTGCTGCGAGAGCGATCGGCGCGTTGGACGTAGAATCGAGGTCGCTGATAGTAGCACGAGCGCCTCGATCGTGCCGATGGGGAAGAGCGATCGGGGCGCTCGCTCTACTATGCGCGACCGTTCGACCGGCTCGAAGTTGTTCCAGGGCGCTGGTCATTTCTTTCCAGGGCACCATCGTTAATAGTGCCAACAGGCCGCCGACGCCTTGATAGATCCGCTGGGTATCGTACTGCCCCCAATGACTCAGCTTCGTCGTCTCCTCCCCACATCGCCGACAACCGTTGTACCGCGACCGCCACGCCGAAGCACTCAAACGTTTGCCATCGGATGAGTGTCGTTCACCGTTCACCGGCCAACGTCGAATCCCGCCGACTTGCTCGGCGGATCGTTAGGTTTCTCGCTACATCCAGCGACTCGGGGTTGGAAGGCCGTAGAACCGACTTTGCTTCGGACACGTACGCAAGTAGGCCGATCGGGGCTGACTCTTGGGTACAGAGTGGCCGGGCTTGCGGAGGTAAGCCGTTGCGGTCTCGGTCAAGTTGGTTTGCTAAACCAGTCTGTCCCGCGACCGTTTGTCTTGCGGCTTCCGTCTCTGTCTTAGTGGAGAATCCTTGGCTCAACCGAGACAAGCTCGGCAGGGGCCCGGGCGGACCAGTCTGTCCCTCGACCGTTGTTTGCTTGTGGCCCGTTGTGCGGATTGGATCTCCAGAGTTTTGCTGCGGCTTGCTTGGCTGTTCTTCCGGTTGGGGCAGGATCGCTCGTAACGCCAGGCGAATGTCGTCGTCGACCGATAACTGGGACCATTGGTCGGCATCACGAATGAGATCTCAGGGTCGCTTAACTTCGCGGTATTGAGCTTTAGCTGGCGGGGCGCTGTGGAACCGCTTTATTCAGCTGCCGACCGCGTAAAGCCGACACAGCAGCGCTGACTAAGCCGCTATTGTTGCGCGTCTTTGATCTCGTCCTGTTGCTGGCGATACTTTGCTCTTTGTCGAGCATAGTCCAGAGCGGTTACAGATTCCACCGCGTCGGTATTGTCCATTTCCGTAACGTGTCCGGTTGGATTTGCGATCGAAGTCTTCGACGCCTGGTCAGAGGTTGATGTCTCCGAGGACAAACTATCGTTCGAAACACCACAAGCCGACGTTTTTCGGTCTCTGGCATCCGAGCTAGGTTGGGCTCTTTGCCAGAGTCGCTTCAAGAAAGGACGGCACCAACCACAACCCGTCCCAGCGCCCAAGCATTCGCTTAGTTGGCTGGGGCGTTGTGGATTTGTTCTGCGGATAAAATTCTCGATCTTCCTGCGACTCACATGAAAACAGAGGCACAGTTCGTCGTCGAGTTCCATGATTGATCTCCAATGTCGCCTGATCGCCTCGCGATAGGCCACACAACACAGTCTATGGCCGGATGAGGATTTTGACCAGTTGCGCTAAGGAATTGTCGCGAATAATATTCCCGCCGGAGGGAGAGTCCGGCTTGGGAAAATCCGCGAACTTGTAACGGTATCGGTTTAGCGAGCGCTGGTGTGCTGGCTGAAGCCGGTGTGCTGGCTGAAGCCGGTACACCAGCGGTCGCTAAAGAGCTCTCTCACACTCCCGCCGGCTGAAGCCGGTACACCAGCGGTCGCTAAAGAGCTCTCTCACACTCCCGCCGGCTGAAGCCGGTACACCAGCGCGCGCTAAAGAGGTCTTTCACACTCCCGCCGGCTGAAGCCGGTACACCAGCGCGCGCTAAAGAGCTCTCTCACACTCCCGCCGGCTGAAGCCGGTACACCAGCGCGCGCTGAATTGCCTTTGTATGGGCAAGACCATCAGAGTCGATTTCGGATACTTCGACGTTCGGCGGGTGCGGCAAAATCTCGCGGTTCGATGGCGTTTTGAACGGGGAAGCGTCTACCGTTAAGGCGTTTCTGCGGTTAAGATATTCACAAACCAAGGTTGGCTCAGCTGGGCTTGGTTCCCACCTATCTGTCACAGCCGTTTTCCTGCCTTTGAAAGTGGAAACGATGCATCACTTTTCGAGAGTCTTCGTCAACTGCCCCTGTTTCGGCTGGCTGACATTGGTCGTCGTGTTATGGGGGTCCGCTTCGACCGCGGGCTCAATAGCCCAAGACACCGTCGAATACGCTCGGGACATTCGCCCGATTCTGGCGGACAAGTGCTTTGCCTGTCATGGTCCCGACGCAAAGACTCGGGCGGCCGATCTAAGGTTGGATCAATTCGAGGCCGCGGTCGAGGGCGGTGCGATTGTTGCCGGCGATCCGGATTCAAGCGAACTGATCGCGCGAATTCACTTGGACAGTGAAGATCCGGCACTGATGCCCCCGAAGACCTCGCACAAATCGTTAAGCGATAGCGAGCGAGAATTGCTGCGGCGCTGGATTCAAGCGGGAGCGAAGTACCAATCGCATTGGGCGTTTGCTGCTCCCATCAATCCCGCTTTGCCGAAAGTCAAGAACGAAGGCTGGGTGACCAACCCAATCGACCGATTCGTATTGGCGAAGCTGGAATCGCTGGATCTGCAACCCAATGGACCGGCGGACCCGGCTGTCTTGGCCCGGCGATTGGCGCTCGACATTACGGGGCTACCTCCGAAGCCAGAAGACGTCCAAGCGTTTGTGGCAAATCCAACTCCCGCTGCTTACGAGGCCTTGGTCGACAAGTATTTGGCCAGCCCGATGTGGGGCGAACATCGCGGTCGCTATTGGCTCGATCTAGCTCGCTACGCCGACACGCATGGAATCCATTTCGACAACTACCGCGAGATCTGGGCTTATCGCGATTGGGTCATCGACGCATTCAATCAGAATATGCCGTTTGATCAGTTCACGATTGAACAATTGGCCGGTGACATGTTGCCCAACGCGACACTGGATCAACAGATTGCCACGGGATTCAACCGTTGCAACATCACGACGAATGAAGGCGGAGTCATCGAAGAGGAGTACCGCGTCTTGTACTCGGTCGATCGAACCGAAACACTGGCGCAAACATGGATGGGGCTGACCGTCGGATGCGCGGTTTGTCACGACCACAAGTTTGACCCGGTCACACAAGTCGACTTCTATCAATTGGCAGCGTTCTTCAACAACACGACACAACCGGTGATGGATGGGAACATCCCGAACACACCACCGATCGTTTTTGTGCCGCGTAAATCGGATCGGAGTCGCTGGGATGAGTTGGCGGGTCAACTCAAGATCGCCCGGCAGGGACTGGCCGAACGCCGCAACTCGATCGCGGCGACCTTGGACCAATGGCTCCGAC
>JAUXWY010000456.1 GCA_030681235.1 Pirellulaceae bacterium
CCGACGCGAAATCTGTCTGACCTACATCACTCGGCGGGGCAAGTGGTACCATCAATCGTGGAAAGGGAATGTCGAGCGTTCCGGTGGAGTGGCCATGAACATCGGTGTCCACTTCTTCGATTTCTTAACCTGGATCTACGGCCGCTCCAATCGTAACTATTTGCACCTCAGCCAACCGTCACGCATGAGCGGCGTCTTGGAGTTGGAAAAGGCTCGCGTCCGCTGGTTCTTATCCGTTGACGAAGCCGATCTTCCCGCCGAAGTCCGCGCCAAGGACGGTCACGCGTTTCGCTCGATCACGGTCGACGGTCAAGAAATTGATCTCTCGACAGGATTCACGGACCTGCACACCGAAGTCTACAAAGACATCTTGTCGGGCGGTGGTTTTGGAATCGCCGAATCGCAACCGGCCATCGAGTTGGTCTACCAAATTCGCACGAGCACGGTCGTCTCGCCCAACGAGACGGCTCATCCGTTCCTAAGCGGAAAACCTCTAGACCCGACACGCTAGGGAGTCCTCATGTCCATCACCATCCATCCGTCCGCAATTGTCGACCCCGGCGCCGAAATCGGCGACGGTTCCCGCGTTTGGCATTTTGCGCACGTTTGTAGCGGCGCGAAGATCGGGCGCAATGTGTCGCTCGGGCAAAACGTCTTTGTCGGCAATCGCGTGTCGATCGGCAACGATTGCAAAATCCAAAACAACGTTTCGGTCTACGACAACGTGACTCTGGAGGACGGCGTGTTCTGCGGCCCGAGCATGGTGTTTACCAATGTCTACAATCCGCGTTCGTTTGTCGAACGGAAGAACGAATACCGCGACACCTTGGTCAAACGCGGCGCCACATTAGGCGCGAATTGTACGATTGTTTGTGGCGTGACCATCGGTCAATTCGCTTTTATTGGCGCCGGAGCCGTGATCAATCGCAACGTGCCCGACTACGCGCTCGTGGTCGGTGTGCCCGGCAAACAAATCGGTTGGATGAGTGAATTCGGCGAACAACTTCCGTTGCCATTAGAGGGCTCCGGAGAGGCCAAATGCAGCCATACAAACGCCATCTACCGCCTCAGCGACGGCCAAGTGACAACGAGCCCGGCTATAACGAAAAACTAAGAACCAAGCACCGCGCCTCAAGCCCCAAGCCCCAAGCCCCAAGGAATTGTCCTGAATTAAATTCCCGACTTGGGGGAGCGTCCGAATTCGAAAATCCGATACCCATGGCGGTACCGGGTTAGCGAGCGCTGGTGTACTGGTTTCAGCCGGCGAGTGGCTGAAAAAAGCGTTTTCACTGCACCCGCCGGCTGAAGCCGGTACACCAGCGCTCGCTAAACTATCTTTGTATTGGTAGAGCCATCGAAATCCGGAACTTATTTCGGGACAAATCCCAAGAACAAAGAACAAAGAACAAAGAACAAAGAACAAAGAACAAAGAACAAAGAACAAAGAACAAAGAACAAAGAACCACTTACCACCCATGGAATTCATCGATCTAAGAACCCAATACCTCAAGTACCAATCCGAGATCGACGCTCGGATGCGGGCCGTCTTGGATCACGGCAAGTTCATCATGGGTCCCGAAATTGCCGAGATGGAAGCGGCCTTGGCCCAGTATGTCGGGGTGAAACATTGCTTGTCGGTCGCCAGCGGCACGGACAGTTTGGAAATCGCCCTCCGAGCGTTGGACATCGGACCGGGCGACGAGGTCATTACGGTTCCGTTCACTTGGATCAGTTCCGCAGAAGTCATCCTGTTGGTCGGTGCCACTCCGGTTTTTGTCGACGTCCAGGCTAATGACTACAACATCGACATCGACCAAATCGAACAAGCCATCACGACGCGAACCAAAGCGATTATTCCGGTCAGCTTATTCGGCCAGATGCCGGATTACGCGCGAATCAACGAAATCGCGGCTCGTTACGGCATTACGGTGATCGAAGACGCCGCCCAGAGTTTTGGGGCTACTCAGTCTGGCAAGCGCAGTTGCGGCGTCACTAGAGTCTCCAGCACGAGTTTCTTTCCGGCCAAACCGTTGGGTTGTTTTGGCGACGGCGGCGCGCTGTTTTCCAATGACGAAGCACTGACACTCAAGATGTCCGCGATTCGGACACACGGCGGATTGCAACGGCACCACCATCCTTACGTGGGCATGAACGGTCGCATGGACACGTTGCAAGCTGCCGTCATCCTCGGAAAGTTGCCCCACTTCGATTGGGAAGTCGAACGCCGCAACGCGATTGGAGCCCGTTACTCGGACTTATTACGCGATGTTTGCACGGTCCCCGAAGTGCAACCCGGCAATACCCATGTATACGCGCAATACACGATTCGTATTCCGAACCGTTCGGATGTCGCCGACCGCCTGAAAGCGGTGGGGATCCCGACCGCGGTGTATTATCCGAAGTGTGTTCACGAGCAACCCGTGTTCGCCCCGTACGGCTGCCAACGTGGTGACTTTCCGGTCGCCGAAAAGGCCGCTGACGAAGTGATCAGTTTGCCGATGCATCCGTTTCTAGGCGAGAGCGAACAAGACCAAATCGTAGCGGCACTTAAAGATGCCATCCGAGATATTGGATTGTTAGAATAGCCTCCCCTGTGACCGCAGCCGGCTCCTCTCGCTTTCGAAGCGACGCCGCCAAGTTGATCTCGGGCACCGTGATCTCGCAAGGGATTGCGATCGCCAGCGTCCCGGTCCTGGCGTGGTTCTTCGATCCCGACGCTTTTGGCTTGGCAGCGGTGTTCACCGCCGTGGTCTTGATCATAGGTGTTGTGGCGTGTTTACGCTACGAATTGGCGTTGGTCCTACCGGAGCGCGATGAAGATGCATGTAACGTCCTAGCAGCATGCCTGCTGTTTCCGCTAGTTGTTGCAGCACTCTTGATTCCGATCGTTCTCTGGGTTCGGCAACCATTGGCGGCGCATTGGGACCAGCCCGCTTTAGCAGAATTGATCTGGTTGATTCCCATCGCGATTTTGTTTCATGGCTGGTTGGCAGCACTCAGCTACTGGCAAACTCGAAAGCGTCGTTATGTCAATCAATCCGTGGCCAAGACTGCGGCGACATTTTCTCAAGCTTCGGGTTCGATCGCCGCCGGTAGCCTCGGCCATGCCACCGGCACCGTCTTGGTCGCGTTTCAATTGATCGGACAGCTGGTCTCCATTTTCGTGCTCGCGCTGACGACTTGGAAAAACGATTTTCAGTTGTTTAGGGCGACCATTCATCCGAGCGTCATTTATCAACAGATCATCAAGTACCGCAAGTTTCCCATCGTTGATACTTGGGCCGAGTTGCTCAACATCGCTTCATCCAATTTACCGATCCTGCTGTTGGGGTACTACTTTCCGATAACCGTCGTTGGACATTATTCACTTGGTCATCGACTGTTGAATATTCCGATGTCGCTGGTTGGTCGCTCGATGTCGCAAGTATTTTTCCAAAACGCGAGTGTCGCGCATCGGGAAGGAAATCTCTGCAACCTCGTGACCGAAACCGCGAGCTATCTGTTTCGTTTGTCCTTGTTCCCGTTTCTCGTGATTGCCATTGTAGGCAGCGACGTATTTGGTTTGGTGTTTGGAACCAAATGGGAAACCGCAGGCCTCTTTGCCCAAATACTGGCTCCCTGGCTACTGTTTCAATTTCTCTATGTGCCGATGTCGAATCTGCTGAACGTATTGCAGTTGCAAGAAATGGGGCTCGCCCTTAGTCTATTGCTGTTTGTGTCACGAGTTGGCGCGTTGATTTATGGGGGAATGCTGGGAGACCCGCTCGTGAGCATGGTGCTGTTCTCGCTGTTTGGTTGCATGATCTATGCAGCGTTTTTCGGATACCTCCTGCGCAAGTCGGGTGTCGCCATTTTGTTGACAGCGTGGAATTTACTAAGCTCGCAGAAGATGAATTTGTGCCTTATCGTTGTTCTGGCCACGGCAAAACTTTCAGGGTCACTAGGTACGTTGCCCATGGTTGGCTTGGCGACCGTCGCCAGCATCGCATATTTGTTGCAGGTCTTTGCCGTCGGCAAATTCTTCGCCAAGGCAAGGACGCTGCTGGGCGGCTAACGTTGCGGCGGCTCGCGTTTGGGCTGTGAACGGTTGCGGACTATTAGGCTTAGTAATCTTCGGTCTTCGAACATTGACTCGACGAAACACATGACCGGCAAGCTACAAAAAGGCACTGGACCCTATAGCGGTCAAGACTTTCCCAAGTCCAAAGACGGTTGGGTCGAACAACTTTTGGCGATCACCCTTTGGGGGATGATCTTTCCCGGGTTTGCCTTGGCTGTCTTGTCAACGGCGCCCTATGGCGTGGACTCCCGGCAGCTAACAATCCCGTTCCGCGCGATCATTTTGGCAATGACGGGCTACATCTTTCTACATGCCTTGCTGAAACGCATGCCGAAGTATTCCGGCGGTTGGCTGGCGGTGATCGGGCTGTTTGTGATCACCTACTTGTTGGCTCTTTGGAGCAACCCACGAGCCGAATTGGTCGGGCGAGATCGCAACGAGATCTTGTCGCAGTTCTTGGGCACCGGTATTTTGCCGATGATCGGAGGATTCGTCACGTTTGGGCCGCGCGCGGTCAAGAGAGCGACCGTGGTGTTGTTGATCATCGCCATGCTCGCCAATGCAATCATTCTGACGTTGTACCAAGGGTTGTTCGGCACAGGCTTCATGCGAGTTCGAGTAGCGGAAGTCTACGGCGACGTGATTGCGACCAGCCCGCTGTTCCTAAGCTACACCGCATCCTTAACGGCCTGCTTGGGGATCTTCATGATCGTCTGTAATCCAGGCGGCTTCTCTTTGGTCGTGCGGCACACCTTGGGCTTTTCGGCCTTAGCGATGTCGGTGGGATCGATGTTGTTGGGCGCCTCGCGTGGTTCGATGGCCGTGGTCTTTGGTGTGGTCGTGCTGCTCATGTTCGCGTCGGCAACCTCGTGGAAAGTGGCAATCCAACGGATGATTCCCTTGGTCCTAACCATCGGACTCTATATTGGCCTCTTGATTGTTGTAGGCGAACGGCTCGACAGTGGTCTGCATAATCGCATGCTCCAGTTTTACGATGGCGTTCAGTCGGGGCAATTCGAAGATCGTTCGGCTGAAGGCCGAGTGTTTCTCTTGCAAGCCGGCTGGAATGCGTTTGCAGCCAGTCCGCTTTACGGGGGCTCGATCTCGCTCGATGGTAACTATCCGCACAATTCCGTGATTGAAGCGTTGATGGCGACCGGATTATTAGGAGGCGTGCCGTTCATCATTGTTTGTTTGTTTGCGCTGTACCGGTCGTATCAGTTGCTTGAATTGAATGACTATCGCTCGATTTTTTCAATTTTGTACCTTCACTACTTTTTGCAAACCCTGGTTTCCTACTCGATCTCCAATAATCCTACGTTTTGGTTTTCTTTGGCGTTGGTTCTCTCGACTTTGTCTTGGCCGAAGCGGCGCGGCAAAGGACGGCGGCGAATGATTCACGTCCCGGGCCGACAAGTCGCTAAGGATCCAGGAGTCATTTCGGCTCCGCAATCGACCACACACACGATCGGAAACAGACATTGAGCGAGCTCGGTGTCGCCCATCGAATTCGTGTCGCGCATTTGACCTCGGTGCATGTCAGGCACGACACTCGCATTTTTTGGAAGCAATGCCGCAGCCTCCACGCAGCCAACTACGAGGTGCACTTGATCGTGGCCGATGGCAAAGGCGACGAAGTCTATCACGACATCCATATTCACGATGTCGGCAAGAGCCACAGCTTTTTGGATCGAGTCCGCAATTCGGTTCGGCGAGTCGCCGCCAAGGCGTGCGAATTACGAGCCCAAGTTTTCCATTTGCACGACCCGGAACTGCTGCAAGCGGCTCCGCGCCTGGCGAAGTCCGGCGGTCAAGTCCTCTTTGACTCGCACGAAGATTTTCCCGTTCAATTGCTGGGCAAGGCCTATCTGCCGGGCGCGACCAAGAAACTGGCCTCGGCTTTGGCCGCCTGGTACGAACGCCGCAGCTGCCGTTACCTCAGCGCGATCATTTCCGCTACCGAAACGATCGCTCATAAATTCCAGAAGTTCCATCCTCGGGTGGTCACTGTTCGCAACTATCCATTATTAGCCGAGTTCGAATTCCAAGTCTCGCGTCCTGCCAGCGCCGAACCGCTCGTGACCTATGTTGGCGACATTACCCGGATCCGTGGGGTCTTGGAAATGGTCCAGGCCCTGGCGCTAGCCCCAACGGTTCGGATGAATCTAGCCGGTCGTTGTCCACATCCGAAGTTTTTTGCCGAATTGGAAAGCCAGCCCGGTTGGAGTCAAGTCAATTGGCTCGGGTTCATCACGCGAGCTGAAATCGAAACCGTCTTCGCCCGGTCCGTGGCCGGTTTGGTAACCTTGCACCCCACCATCAGCTACGTTGACGCTCTGCCCGTCAAGATGTTCGAGTACATGGCGGCCGGTTTGCCAGTGATCGCCTCGAATTTTCCGATCTTGCGCGAGATTGTCGAAACCGAAAACTGCGGCTATTGTGTCGACCCGGTGAATCCTGGCGAAATCGCTACCGCAATCAGAGCACTGCAAAGCGATCCGGACCTCGTGCGACAAATGGGCGCCCGAGGTCAATTGGCGGTGCGACACAAGTACAATTGGTCGTTT
>JAUXWY010000471.1 GCA_030681235.1 Pirellulaceae bacterium
TGATATTTGACGTGAAATTCACCCAAAATCTCGACTCGAACAAAATCGCCAAGACCGTTTAATGGATCACGACATTTTGGTTACCAGGCACCACTCGACCAATTTCCCAAGCCGAAATCCCGTGATTCTGGATCGCCGCCACAATGCTGTGTGAAAAATGTGGGCTGACAATAAGGGCAAAACCAATCCCCATATTGAACACCCGAAACATCTCCTCTCGCGGAATCCCGCCCAATTTCTGCAGCCAACTAAACTCGGGACCGGGAGTCCACGAAGTCGAGTCGATTTCTACGCCCGTTCCCTCCGGCAAGACTCGATCCACATTTTCCGGCAACCCTCCCCCGGTAATATGGACCATCCCATGAATCACTTTTTTCACCTTGTACCGCGCTCGAATGGACCGCAACAACCGGGCGTAAATCGTCGTTGGCCGCAACAGGCATTCGCCCACCGTTTCCGCCGAAAACCCGGTCGGATCGTCGACCTTTAGACCCGCGTGCTCGAAGATGGTCTTGCGGACAAGGCTGTAACCGTTGGAATGAAATCCGGCGGACGCGATCCCGATGACGACATCGCCAACCTGAATGTGTTGGCCTTGGATCAAGTTCTTTTTTTCAACGACCCCGACGCAAAAACCAGCGAGATCGTAGTCGTCCCCCTGGTACAACCCCGGCATAATCGCGGTTTCTCCGCCCAAAAGCGCGCAGTCCGATTGGACGCAGCCGTCACTGATGCCTTTGACAATTTGCTCCAACCGCTGCGGATCGTCGTGGCTCATGGCGACATAATCCAAAAAGAACAGTGGCTCCGCACCGCAACAAATAACATCGTTGACACACATTGCCACGAGATCGACGCCGATCGAGTCGTGACGATTCATCATTTTCGCGACGGTCAACTTCGTACCGACGCCGTCACTGCCAGCCACCAAAACCGGATCTTCGTAATTGCGGGCAAACAAGCCGGGCTGAAAATCCAGTTGAAACAGGCCCGCAAATCCACCTGGCCACTTTTGAACCCGCGGCGAAAATGTCCGCTGCATCAATTTCGGCAAACGACTCATCGAGTCACGGTAAATATCCAAATCGACGCCCGCCGACTTGTAAGACAACGATCCCTGTTCACTCATGAATGCTACTTCGCTGCCAAGAATTACCGAAAAATGGGCCAATCCGGGCCCAGGGGGATTCTATCGGCATTGCCCGCTGACGACAACGACCGATCCGTCTGTTATCAATGATCTTTCCCGACCGGCCAATTTATCAAATCCGCCCGAGCAAACCCTACGTTTGGAGCAGACCGATCCCCCTTTCGTGAAAAAGGCCACGACCGATGACCGAACCCATCCCTCATTCTTTCCGGTTGAACCATCGGCCTTCACTGGTCGGGCCGTTTCCTGGCGCCATTGGTTTGATCGCCTGTGGTGGCATCACCGAACACCACTTGGAAGCGTACCGCAGATTGGGCTACCCGGTCCTGCACCTGTGCGATATCGAGCTCGCCAAGGCCGAGAAACGCCGCGTCGAGTATTGTCCAGGTGCCGCAACAACGACCGATTATCGAGCTGTTCTGGACGACCCTCGAATAACGATTGTCGATGTCGCCACTCATCCGGATATTCGCCCCCAGATCGTCGCCGAGGCTCTTCGCGCCGGAAAACACGTTCTAAGTCAAAAACCGTTTGTCGAAGATCTCGCGATTGGCGAATCGCTCGTGAAATTAGCCCACGACTGCGGGCTTCATTTAGCGGTCAACCAGAATGCGCGTTGGGCGCCGCACTATAGTTATGCCCGCAACGCCGTCCACCACGGTTTGCTGGGACATTTGAATTCGATTCGATTTCAATTGCATTGGGACCATACCTGGACCCGAGGCACTCCGTTCGAGGAAATCCATCATTTGCTGCTCTATGACTTCGCCATCCATTGGTTTGACCTGATCGTGGCCCTGATGCCGGATCGACCTTGGCGATCCGTTCACGCCAGTATCGCGTCCACCAAGGAACAAAACATGAGACCGCCGCTTTTGGCCCAAGTCACGGTCCAATTCGACGATGCCCAAGCTTCTTTGTGCCTCAACGGCGACTCGAAGTATTTGCCCCTAAACGATACCTATTTGAGCGGCCACCTGGGCTCGCTCTATTCGACGGGTCCCGATTACTCGGACCAAGCCCTGTTCGTGGCCACTTCCGAGGGTCGATTCCAGATCCCTTTGACCGGCGGTTGGTTTCCCGACGGTTTCGGCGGCGCCATGACGGAACTAGCCAACAGCATTCTCGAAAACCGGGAGCCGGACCACTCGGCCCGAAACAACTTGAAGTCGTTGGCTCTGTGTTTTGCCGCCCGGCAATCCGCCGACGAAAAACGTGTTGTCGAAGCTCCTTGAACGATCGATTCAGAATTCGCTTGCAATTTGGTCTGGCTTAGGGGATGATAAGTCCCGCTGCGAGGCGGTAACGTGGTTGTTTCGCAACCATCCTGCCGCCCCGGTGCCCTCGCCTCCCGCCCGCCCTGCCAAATTCACGAGGAATCGCTACGCATGTTGAAGCGTTGGTTTGTTCGTTGCCTTGCTCTTTCATCGCTCATTGTCGGGTCCCAGTTGCCTGTTTCCGTCGCACAAGAACAAACCGAAGCGGAACCCACCAAGATCATAAGTTTCGCGAAACAAGTTCGTCCAGTCTTACAAGCGAAGTGCTTTGGCTGCCATCAACCCAATAACGCGGGCGGTGGCTTGGATCTGACAACGCATGAACATTTATTCGCCGCCGGCGATAGTGGCCAACCGGCGATCATTCCTGGAGCACCAGAAAAAAGCCCGATCGTGGCGGTGGTCTC
>JAUXWY010000478.1 GCA_030681235.1 Pirellulaceae bacterium
GTCGCTTGGACTCCTCAAAGGAGTCGTAGTAGCGTTGGGCGTTTTCGACACGTTGCGTCAGGCTCTCGGGGCTTTCGCCGGTTTGCAGCATTAAATGACGCAGTTCGTGCAGCAATGGGATTCGGCGGCTTTCGTCCAACGGGCTGGTGCGTTGCACAAGTGCTCGGAGATCGTTCATTCGTTGGGCCAAGTCCGCCAATTGTTGCAACAACGGTTGGACGCGCCGCGTACGGAGGCTAAGTTCTTCGACCAACAACAATAGCTTTTGCTTTCGTCGCAAATAACGTAGGCGGGCGGCGCGTTTTTCGGCCTGAGGCACACTCTTGCGAATCAAGAGAGAAAAGTCTTGGCGATTGGCCGCGATCATTCGCTCGATGGTTCGCAGATTGTGAGGCATCCGAGCGGAGATCTGCTCTTTGGTCAACTGCTCGGTCAGCGAGACCTTGATTGTCCGATCAAACGGAAGTTCGCCTTGATAGACTTTCTTGAGAGTTTCAACGGTCGCTTGCATGGCATAGTCGCAACCCAAAATCTGACGGCGAAACTGCTTGCGAGTAATTTCGATACGTTTCGCTAAGCCAATTTCCTCATCTCGAGAAAGGAGTGGGATCTCCGCCATTTGCGCCAAGTACATCCGAATGGGATCGGTCGTGTTTCGCGAGATGTTCTCGATTTTCAAAGAGGCAAGATCTTCCGCCGCGTCCGCCAAGTCTTGCTCGGACGGTCCGAAGGTGTCTTCGCCCGCGACAATGGCCAGTTGATCCTGAAGCCGAATCCCATTTTGTTCCAAAGCGACCAGCAATCGATTCAATCGGATCGAATCGTTGGCCTCATCGGGTAAATACTCGTTGACCTGATCGTACGTCAGGTAACCCTGCGATTTGCCGCGTTCGATCAATTGACCAAGCTCGGCGGAGTGATTCAAATTCTCTTGTTGGATAGCTTCCATGCGTGTGCTCCTGCGACTTCCTTGTGCGGGATTGAGTTTTTACTGGGTCAAATTTTCTGCATTCCTTTTCTCGACGCATCGCGGCAGCGAGATCGTGAACGCAATCTAACAAAGATTAGCGAGGCACTATTTGCCGTCGGGTGACGGTTGAATGCCTTGCCTTTGTCGTTCCATCTGGATCAAGGACTGGAGTTGAGCCAATTCTTGATCTTCGTCTAAGTTTGTTTCCTCCAATTGGGCTCGGGTTTGGCGTTGGCTGGCTTTCACCTCCTCGCGATAGAACCAATCCAACACGTTTGAAAGGCGATCCTCGACGCTGAGGTTCGTTCGTGTATCCTTTTCTTGGGCGAATTCGTCCAAGGAGACCAAAACGTTTTGTAGCTCTGGATCATCGGTGCGATTCGAAATCTGCGCGAAGTCGGCGGACACGCCATCTTCGTAGCAACTGCAGTAGAGGCCATAGACGGCCTGCGATGTGCGGTCTGAAAACCACTCCAACGGCACTCGTTCGATAACGAGCTCCAAGAAGTCCGGTTGCAGAACCAATAGCTCCAGGACTTCCAAACGCTTCCAGTCCCACTTGCGTGGATCCAACCACGGAGTGACCGTCGGTTCGACTCCGGTTTCGACTGGCTGTTCCATTTGCAACGATCGTCGTTGCTGTTGATCGCGAGCGCCGCGTAACTCGTTCAATCTTTGGGACAGCGACCAAGCTTCGACCTGAAAGCGACTGGCCAAATGCGCCAGCAATTGCTGTTCCCGCAAGTTTCGTTCGCCGCGCGCCAAGACGACGCTGCGTGGGGTCTGGGCGATCGTACTCAAAATATTACTAACGGCCTGGTTCGCGCGCTGGGTGTCGCGGAGCGGATCGAAGCCGGTCGTTTCGAACCGAATCTTGTACTCCAAGGCGTCTTCAGCTCGGTCCAACAGTTGCACGAACTGCGAGGCCGAGTACTTGAGCAAGTAGTCACACGGATCCAGTCCCTCCGGAGGGATCATGATCCGCAGATCCATGTCTTCGGCGACAAAGAGATTCAAGATTTCATTGGTGCGGCGAATGCCCGCTTCGTCACCGTCCAAGACCAAGGTCACGCGATCCGCAAAACGCCGAATCAAGCGAATGTGTCGGTCGTTCAACGCCGTACCTTGGACGGCGACCACGTTTTGCAAACCGGCCTGCCAGGCCATCATGACGTCGGTATAACCTTCGACGATTACCAAGTGCCGTGATTTCTCGACCGCCGATCGCACCAAGTTGAGCCCAAACAGATTGTCGCTCTTGGTATAGATCGGTGTTTCCGGGCCGTTGATGTATTTTGCGGCATGGCGGCCCATGGCTTCTTCGCGTTCGGCAATCGTCGGTAGAACGCGGCCACCCAAGCTGATCGCTCGGCTTTGAACATCAAAGATTGGGAAAATCAAGCGCCCGCGATAAAAGTCGTAAAAGCCATTTTGTTCGCGCGATTGAACCAAGCCGATTTCTTTTAAGGTGGTCGCCGAATGACCGGCTGTTTTGGCTCGATCCAACAACCACGACCATTGCTCGGGAGCGTACCCAACGCGGAAGGCCTCGACGGCCGGCGGCAACAAACCGCGGTGCCGCAAGTACTCGCGAGCAGGTTCGGCTTCGTCGCTATGGAGCAAGTGATTGTGATAAAGATCAACCGCCCACTGCATCGCCTGAAGCAACGCGTTTTTTTGCTCGCGGTGCAGGCCGCTTTTGTTGCCCGCCAAATGCTCGACCGGAACACCAGCCTTCTCGGCCAACAGACGCAGTGCCGCAGGAAAGTCGAGATTCTCTCGCTTCATCAAGAAACTAAAGGCATCGCCACCAACATTGCAGACCCAGCACTTCCAACTTTGCCGAGCCGGATTCACTTGCAGACTAGGGCGGCGGTCATCATGCCACGGGCAACGGGTCACCCAATTGCGACCTTGCCGTCGCATCTCACCATAGCCACCGATCAATTCAACGATGTCGGTCGCTTGGCGGACGCGTTCTTTGACTTCGAAATGTTCCGTCAGTGATCCGCGAACCACGACGCCTCCCTTGGCCTATCACCACGCGAGCTTGAATCAAGCTCACAAACCTTTCGCGAGGCCGCCAACGGTGGCTCTCGTCCTTGAGAATCGGTTGTCCCTCGGCTTTCGCCGAATAACCACCGCAGCCGGAATTGCCTTCCGACCAAGCCGCAACGAACTCCGCTCCAAATTGCTCTTGCTGGTGAAGAAAACTTTTGAGATAAGCCGTTCCAACAGCTTGACCAAAAGCCAAAAGCTTCAACCCAAGAGACAACTACGAATGATTCGCAGCAGCTAACGCCATCCCTGGCGAAGCGAGCGAATTTTACAATACTTCGAAACTTTCCTTCAAGTTCAACCCGCCATTTGTCGGGGCTAAACGCTAGCACGCAGCTTACTCAAGATCAATCCGGCCACAAAGCCCCCTTTGAATCCCGAGTCGATATTGACGGCAATGACATTGGCGGCGCAGCTGTTGATCATCCCCAACAACGGCACAAGTCCTTGAAAGTGAGCCCCGTAGCCCAAGCTGGTTGGAACCGCGATCACTGGACAAGCGACATGCCCACCCACGACACTGGGCAATGCTCCTTCCATTCCGGCGACCACGACGATGACGTCGCAGGTCTGAAGAAACGGAACTTGGTTCAATAACCGTTGCGGCCCGGCCACCCCGATGTCGTAAATGCTGGTCGGTATAAAGCCCATCCAACGGAGCGTCTCGCAGGCCTCTTCTGCCACCGGAATATCGCCAGTTCCCGCGGTCAACACCGCGACCGTTCCGACATTCGCCCGAGCCGCCGTCGCGTCATTCCCTGAGGCAATGCTAAAAGTACGAGCTTGGGCGTTATGGCGAGCCGTCGGAAATCGCTCGAGCAGTGCGGAGGCGTCCGGTGCTTCCAACCGAGTGATCAGAACGCTTTGACGCTCGGATAACAAGCGTTGAGCGGCTAGGTTGAGATCCTCCAAGGACTTTCCCGGGGCATAGATCACTTCCGAGTAACCGCAACGAGTGACGCGAGCCAAATCCAGGTTGAGGCGTGGTCCGTTGGCGGCATTTGCCGAATCGGCTTGCGACGTTTGCCCCGAGCGAGGCAACGACTCGTTAGTGCCAACCCGAGCATCGGCTTTCGTCGGTTGCGAAGTACTCGCGTCGCCGACTGCGTATAGCAATCGAGTAAACTGTTGGATGTCCAACTTTCCGGCGCGAAAGTCCTTAGCGGCTTTTTGAAATTCGGGGACATTGAGCATGATCGGGCGGCGTTCTCCAGTGCTTTGTCGAAACTATTTTTTGTAGCCGTTCACGGCCCAAACGCGGGCCGCTGCAAACTTGGCGGTAGGACCTGTTATGGTCGCCAGGTCGGGAACTCGCCAAATTTGCTCTGGCCACGCGGATGACACAATCCGCTTATTCCAATTCTACTCCCTGGCCCTGGCAGCGCACTAGTGTTTGAAGTGACGGGTCTTGGTGAAGATCATTGGCATCCCGTGTCGATTGCAGGCGGCGATGACTTCTTCGTCACGGCGACTGCCACCCGGTTGGATCAGGGCGCGAACACCGGCGGCAGCGGCTTGTTCGACCGAATCGGGGAACGGGAAAAACGCGTCGCTCGCCAGGATACTTCCGGCCGCTCGAAGGCCAGCTTTTTCGATTGCAATCCGCACCGAGTCCACTCGGCTCATTTGCCCAGCACCAACTCCGACCAGGGCCCGATCCTGCGACAGGGTGATCGCGTTGCTCTTGACTTGGCGAACCATCGCCCAGGCAAACAACAGCTCGGAACGCAATGACTCGTCGATCGGAGTCGTGGTCACGGTTTCCCAGGTCGCCGGATCGATCGGCAGTACATCGGTTTGCTGGACCAACAATCCGCCCGTGATTTGCCGAATCTGAGGTTCGGGTTGCGGGACCGGCATTGGGCCAAGGGTCATCAGCCGAACGTTCGACTTCCACTTGGGAACCGACAACAGCAATTCGAGTGCGGCAGGTTCAAACTCGGGCGCCACGATCGCCTCGACAAATAATCCGGGAGTACACAGGTACTGAGCGCTGGCGACATCCATGGTTCGGTTGAAGCCCAAGATGGAGCCGAAAGCGCTGACGGGATCGCCTTCCATCGCCAGTCGTGTGGCTTCCGAAATGGCATGGTTGGCAGCAGCGCCACATGGGTTGTTATGCTTGAGGACAACGACCGCCGGGTCCGGCAGCAATCGCACCATGTTGAACGCCGCGTCCAAGTCGAGAATGTTGTTGTAGGAAAGTTCTTTGCCGTTGAGTTGCCGAGCCGTCACGATGCTCGGACCACTTTGACCCCCACCATCGTAAACGGCCGCCGATTGATGCGGATTTTCCCCGTACCGCAGTTCCGCTTGCTTGTAGTAGGTCAAATGGAGCGTATTAGGCAGAACGCCGGCCGTTGCCGCAGTCGTTTTTGTTTCTTCCGCCGGCCACTGTTGTTGAAAGTAATTCGAAATCGCGGCGTCGTAAGCAGCCGTGTGCGCGAATGCCTCGGTCATCAGCCTTTGACGCAACTTCAGCGTTGTCGAGCCATTGCCGCGAATCTCAGACAACACTTGGCTGTATTGTTTGGGCGACGTGCAGATGGTGGTGAAGCGATGGTTCTTGGCGGCGGCCCGCACGAGACTTGGGCCACCAATGTCGATCTGCTCGACAGCGGCCGGGATCGTGACTTCTGGTTGACGAATCGTCTCTTCGAAGGGGTAGAGATTCACGACCACCAAGGCAAACGGCAGGATGCCATGTTCGTCCATGCTCGCCAAGTCATCGGCTCGATGATGGCGACACAGGATGCCCGCAAAAATCTTCGGATGAAGCGTTTTGACGCGTCCGTCCATCATCTCGGGAAAACCGGTGTATTGGGCGACATCGCGGACCGGGATGAGATGTTGCTGCAAGAACTTGGCCGTGCCGCCCGTGCTGTAAATCGTCACCCCAGCGGCGACCAATCCTCGCGCGAGCTCCTCCAGTCCCGACTTGTCGCTAACGCTGATCAGAGCTTGCTTGATCAGTGGGTCGGCGGAAACAGAATGGTCGGGTTCAGCATGGGCCATGACACTTGCACTCATTGTTAAACGTTCCTTCAGGAAATGAAACAGTTGTCGCGGAAGTCGCAGGACTTCCGCAGTGAAACACGATCGCTCCGCGCTTCAACGGAATTCTGTGCGAATTCCGCAATACGACGGCGCGGACGTTACATCCAAGCCGTCATGCCACCGTTGACGGCCACCGTTTGCCCTGTGACAAATCCGGCTTGTTCGGAAGCCAGATACAAAACCGCATTGGCGACATCGTCCGGAACGCCCCACCGCTGCGCCGGAATCATTGAGAAGTAGCCCTGCTTCTGTTCTTCGGGGTCGTGGAGATGACGTTCGACTGGAATCCATCCGGGAGCCACCATGTTGACCGTGATACCAAACGGGGCCAGCTCCTGCGACATGCTCCTAGACCAACCGATCTGAGCACCTTTGGCTGCAACGTAGGCACTGAACGGTGACACGGCGCGATGAAATACTTCGCTCGTGATGTTGATGATGCGGCCGAATCGCTGGTCCTTCATGGCGGGTAACGTGCGCCGAGTCAGCAGATAGGGGCTCTTGAGAAAGAAGTCGATCATCGACTGATAAAATTCCCAATCGTATTCTTCGATCGGCCGTTGAGGTTGTTCGCAGGTCGCGTTCGGAACCAAAATATCGACCGATCCAAATCGGGTTTCGATTTGTTGGATCATATCGTTGACATCGTCGGGCTTGGTCACGTCCGCCTTGACCAGCATCGTCTGGATTCCGGCCGCCTCGTATTCGGCCATCGCTTGTCGGGCGCGAGTATCGTTATTGAAGTAATTGATCGGTACAATCGCTCCAGCCCGACCAAGTGTCAGTCCAATCGCTTTCCCCAAGCCCGTTGAATTGCCGGTCACCAGAGCCACTCGGCCGGCCAAAGAGAGCGAAATGCCACTCGCCGAGCCACCATTTCCGGCCGTTTGACCACTTTCCCCCGCAGAATTGCTCATTGTTAACCTATTGCTCGTTATTAAACCAATGCGTGATTAAACCAATGCGTGCCATCGAAACGACCGTTGCACAGCGCGCCCAATGGTCCCGTCGCAGGACATCCGCGACAACCTGCACCACCACCGTTTGACCGCAACCGGCCAGGCCGTGAACGATTGGCCCAAATCTACTCCTGTCCGAGGCTTTCTTCAATGGTGCGAATTCCTGCCCAAATCCTCAAAAATAAGCTATGGTACCCGCATGGTGCGAGCGATCTTTCGTTCGTCATGAAACCGCCATTTTTTGTTTGACGGACCCTCGATGGCAAAAAAACGAAAGCGATCCAAAGCCGTTCGCATCGCCGACAGCTCCGGGAATAATCCGGTTCCCGCAACACCACTCATTGGCATTGTCGGGATCGCGGGCCGTTACGGGCAATGGCTGCATCGTCGGTTTCAAGAAATGGGATACCCAGTTATTGGGAATGACGTCGTACCGGGTTGGCTGCCTCTTTCGGAATTGGTTCAAAAAGCCGATGTCGTTATCTTTTCTGTTCCGATTCAACAGACCATTCCGACCATCGAAAAAGCGTGTCGCTTCAGTCGCCCGGACCAACTGTGGTTGGACATCACCAGCTTGAAGGCGGATGTGATGTCCGCGATGCTCCGGTCGCAGGCGGATGTGATCGGGCTGCATCCGCTGTGCGGGCCCGATTTGCCGAATTGGAACGGACAGACGGTTGCCATGTGTTACGGACGCGTGAGCAATCCCGATTGGGAGACATTCCTGTTGAAGATCCTCAAGTCGCTCCAGGCGAATTACTACGTGACCGATCCGATCGAACACGATCGAATCATGGCCTATGTGCAAGCCCTGCCGCATGCGTTGTCGATGATCATGATGGGAGCGTTTGAAAGTATGGAGCAGCACGGATTGAGCGTGAGTGAAATCGAACATTACGCCACACCGCCGTATCGCTTGGCCGTTGCGGCCATGTCCCGAATCTTGGCCGCCCATCCTGAACTCTATGCCGACATTCAAATCCTCAATCGCCGCCACACTTTGGACGTGCTGCAAAAAGTCCACCAACAGGCGGGCCTGCTGTTGCAGGAAGTCACTAATGGCGAGCGGGACCAAATCGTCGAACGATTGAACCGCAGCCGTCGGCAATTCAAGAGCCGCAACATCCAATCGGGGATGAAGGGATTTCTGCAAATGTCTCGGGTCATGGCGGACCTGAGTTCGGACAACAGCAAAGTCATTCACACTCGGCGCGATCAACCAGGACTATTGGAAAAAATCTTGGCCGTGTTCGCTCGACACCAAGTCAATCTGAGTGGATTGCACTCGTTCAAAACCGACGAATACGAAGGATTCAGCTTTCACTTCGGCGTCGAGGATCAACGCGACAGTGTGTCGCTCCAAAAGGCCATGTGCGAGATGCGAAATTCTCCTGAACTGCGCGAGTTGATTGTGATCGAGGAGCCTTGATCCGCTGGAAGAATAAAAACTGGCGCTCTGTACGCTCGGACCACCATGTACAAAGGCAATTGAGCGAACGCTGGTGTACCGGCTTTAGCCGGCGG
>JAUXWY010000485.1 GCA_030681235.1 Pirellulaceae bacterium
AAGACAGATTCTTGGCGAAGGTCGTGCAAGTTCTCAGTCTTCATAGATGAACTCCGGTGAGTTGAGCATGGCCCACAGTAGGTTTTCCAAGGTCGTTTGGCGAGCGACATTTTCCGTCGCCAACAGCGGCAACAATCGCTCGAGTTCCCCGACCGACGGTCGACGGTTGTACACCGTTAGATAGAGCGTTTCCAACAACGCGGTTGGTTCCAAGTTTCCGGCAACCAAGCGAGCCGGCAGTCCCGCGTCGTCCGAAATCTTCGCCTGAATCGTCTGGGTGTTCATCAAGTGCAGCGCTTGCGTCATGGTTGCTTCTGGCAACCGTTCGCAAGGTGGATCTTGATTAGGGTCCGGTCGTCCGAAAACATCCAGCATTTCCGAGTCCGAACGGAACGTCCACATCTGCATGGCTCGGGCTCCTTTGGCCATGCCCGGCCAATGATCTACAATTCCCGTCACGTCTGCCAACGAATCCGCAATAACTTCCGCGCGACTGAGTCGCCGATAATGGCGTGAAAAATTTCGTTGATCGCCGACATTGGATTCGTTGGGAATCGACGACAATTGATAAACCGCCGAGAGCACGACCGTTTTCAAAAACGCTTTTTGGTCGTAGCCAACTCGCCGAAATTCAACCCCCAAGGCGCGAAGGAGCTCCGGGTTACTGGGCGGGTTGGTCGCACGAATATCGTCCACCGGATCAACGATGCCGCGTCCGAATAGTTCGCCCCAAATCCGATTGGCGGCCGCTTCCGCAAAGCCATCGTTGTCGGGCGCCGCCATCCAATCCACCAGGTCTTCGCGCGGGTCTTTCGGGAACGGCCCGCTGGACTCCAAGTTCTCTTTCGGCTCGTCTTCCGAACCATCGCCCGATCGCAGCTTCCACAACGGACGAGGCGTTAAGGTTTTGCCCGTGATTGGATGAGCGACACTTCCGCTGTCTTTGACCAATACCATCTCCTCGCTACCGGAGATCGGCGGCGAAAGTCCGGTGCCTTTGTAACCGACCCTCGCAAAATAGGCAGCCAAACTATAAAAGTCTTCTTGGCCATATACTTCGAACGGGTGTTGATGACACTTCGCACATTCCAAGCGGCTCCCCAAAAAGAGTTGGCTCACCAACGTAGCCAACTCGTCGGGCGAACGACGGTCGCGGAACACCACCACTGCTCCATTTCGCCACGTGCTCCCTTGAGCCGTTAATAACTGCCGAACCCACACGTCGTAGGGCCGATTTTCACGAAACACATCACGCAGCCATACGTCCAGGCTTTGTGTCGCTTTGATGCCCACACGGTACGGATTGGGACGAAGCAAATCCGCCCATTTGTTCGCCCAATAGTCCGCGTACTCCGGCCGAGCTAACAATCGATCGACCAACAACTCGCGTTTGTTGGGCCGAGTATCGTCGATCCACGCCCGCGCTTCTTCCGCAGTTGGCAAGCGTCCGATCAAGTCGATCGATACCCGCCGCAAAAAGGTCTCGTCGCTGATCAACTTGCTGGGAAGGATATTCAACCGAGCCAACTTCTGCCACACGATGTCGTCAATGAAATTGTAGCGCGGAAGCGCCGCAAATTCGGATGCCGCGATGTTTTGCAACCGAGGAATGACCGAATCCCAGGTCGCAATTTGCCCGCGATATCGAGCCATGATCGTGGCATCGCCCGGCAAAGCTCCCGCGCGGACGATTCCTTGCTCGCTAACGACGACGACCGTCGGTTCGCTCGATTGAAAAAAACTGGTTGTGGTCACGTCACGCGTCGAACCGTCCGAGTATTCGGCGAAGACTTGCATCGCCATCGTTTGACCCGGTTCCAGTGCATCCTGCGGGGCCACCAACCGCAATCGTTCGAAGACAGGGTCGTTGGCCGAAACTCGCGGCATGCCTCCTTCGATCCAAGACTTGACCGTGTTGTACGCTTCGCTATCGACGGGCAGACGGACGCCACCGCCATGTGGAACCTGTCCCGCACCTTTTTGGAGCAAGAGGCTGAAACTTGGGTCCGCCGGAAACACACGGCGGCCTCGGCCTTCTTGCACGATCGCCGCGTAATCAAAATCGTCGTCGAAACCCAGCAGCGATAACGCGAAGCCGTTTTGCCCACGCGACTTGCCATGGCAACCGCCCGCATTGCAACCGTTGGCCGTGAAGATCGGCTGGATGTCGAGTTCAAATTTGGGAACCGCCGAATCATTGCTCGCCAACAATGTGGTGGCGCCGCCGAACCATAGGCCAATCAACAACCCCAAAGTCCAGCGAACGCTCCGGCTTGAGCCATTCGCACGACCGGGCATCCAACGAATTTGGAGGGGCGTTGTCATGTTTGTACCGATCGATCGCGGTCAACGAAGGTAGGGTTTGGGGCGGGGGCGTTGTTGGCGAGGATGGTGCCGGGGGCGGCGGGAGGAGACTTCTTCCCTCCGAAGCCTGCTGCCCCTGGCCTTCATTCTACACGACTCAATCGTCGTGTGCGACCCGAAACCCCAGCGACATCCAATCGAGGACCGAAGTCGATCCGGTTGCACGAGCGCTGGGTGTCCCGGCTTTAGCCGGCGGGAGGTGTGAAGAAGCCCTTTTTGCAAACCCGGCCGGCTTCAGCCCAATACCGCTAAGTTAACGACTTGATGTGCCACGTTTTTTCGACTCCAGGAGACGAGCGACGCCGTTCCAAGAACGGTTGCTAAGCAGGTCTTCGGAGCGTAGCGAGCCCGCGCCTCATGGTCTCCCTTCTCCCCTT
>JAUXWY010000489.1 GCA_030681235.1 Pirellulaceae bacterium
GCCAAGAACTCGGTCGCCATTTGGATTTCTCGCTGGGTAGGTGCCCGTCCGAATGCCACTTCGTAGAGCCTGATCACCTGTTGCTTCTGGGAGAGGCCCTCCAGTTGATCGGCCAAAACGATCGCTTGCTCCTGCACGAAACGATTATTCATCAGCAAGAGCGACTGCAACGGAGTCAAGGTTGTATCACGGCTGCCAGTGACAAGACTGGCATCGGGCGCGTCGAACGTCTCCAACATTTCGGGCAGCACGCTGCGGACGCGTGGGAGATACACCGATCGCGTGTTAGCGTCGATCGCACGAATCACGGGCTCGAAAACATTTTGCCCCACGCCCCCCTCGCCTGCCTCTCGCAGATAGGTTCCCAGCGGACGCTCCAGATCCAGTTGCCCGGAAACGGCGAGCATGGCATCGCGGACCGCTTCTGCTTCCAGCCGCCGCTGATTCATTCGCCAATAGAAACGGTTGTCGGGGTCCATGCCGAAGTTCTGCGCTTCGTAGGTCGATGCGAGTTGCCATGTTCGCGACAGGGCAATTTCGCGGATCAGTGCCTTGATCGACCAGTGCTCTTCAATCAGTCGGCTCGCCAGGTAATCCAGCAACTCAGGATGGCTCGGCGTCTCTCCGGCGTTACCGAAATCATCAACCGTCCGCACCAGCCCGCTGCCGTACATCCAGTGCCAAACCCGATTGGCAATCACGCGAGCTGTCAGTGGGTTCTCGGGGCTGGCGATCCACTCGGCCAACTCCAATCGTCCGCTTTGGCTGTGATGCGTCATCCTTGGCAAACCAGGTGTACGATTCCGACGAAAGCCAGCGTCTTTTGTCAACGCAACCAGCGTCTGCTTCTTCGGCGGGCTGAGTACCTGCAATACACCTCGTTCGACAAACTGAGCTGGCTTGTCGAGTTCCCCGCGGATCAAGAGGCGAGTCGGTAACGCTGCGTCACGATCCTGAGTTCCCATCGCGAACACACGTGGCTGACCACGATCCGAATAAGCTTGTAGTGCCGCTTCGGTTTCATCACGATCCGACCGATATTTGCGGAGCAGTCCCCGAAAGACGTTTTCGCCGGAGCGGATTTTTTTCATCGCATCTGCGATGGCTTGGGCGGCATCATCGCGTTGTTTGACAAGTGCTGCGTATTCTTCTGCATTGAGTTCCGGCTTTCCTGCCGAGGGTCCCATGCCGGTTAGATCGATCAGAGTTGTCGCTTGTCTGGCTTGGGCCTTGAGTAAACCGTAGTGCGTTTCCGTTGATCGGAAGATACCGGCAATCGCGTAGTAGTCGGCTTGTGGAATCGGATCGAATTTGTGATCGTGACAGCGAGCACATGCAACCGTGGTTGCGAGAAACGCGCGCGTGGTCGTATCGATCTGTTCGTCAACAAGATCCGCCAAGTACCGCTGCTGATCTTCTTCCCCGACAGACTTGACGCCGATTGCTAGAAACCCAGTCGCGATGATGTTGTTCGCCCATTCCTGTTCGCTGCCGATCGGCAACAGGTCGCCGGCGATCTGTTCACGAATGAATTGATCAAACGGTTTGTCTTCGTTGAACGCATCGATCACATAGTCGCGGTATCGCCAAGCGTGCTGGTAAACATTGTTGTGATCGCCGCCTGTTGATTCAGCAAAACGAGCCACGTCCATCCAATGCCGTCCCCAACGTTCACCATAGCGGTCGGAGGCCAGCAACTCATCGACAAACTGTGCGACTGCGGCCTGGCGAGTCGCGTCACTTGCTGCTCGAAGCCCCGAAGTCCACTTTTGCAAATCTTCAGGCGACGGGGGGAGCCCCGTCAGCGTGAAATACAGTCGCCGCACAAGCACTTCCGGCGAAGCGTCGTCGACGGGAGTTAAGCCTTGCTCGCGCAGCTTCGCTTCAACAAACCGATCGATCGCAGTTCGACCGAGCGAAGCTGCGGACCAATTCGTCGTTGCTGTTGCCGGTGGTGGAGTTGGCGATAACCTTTGATACGCCCAGAACTGTCGGCCTGCCTCGATGTTGATCACGCTGGCTGCGCTTGGATTGATGGCAGTGACGCGAGGATCGGGTGCCCCCATCAGAATCCAGCGGCGAAAGTCGTCGATCGTTGCCTGCGGCAGTTTCCCTTTCGGCGGCATCTGCCAGCCATCGTCGTGATACAACAACGCTTGATACAACTGGCTCTCGTCCAGCGACTTGGCGACCACCGCCGGGCCGGAGTCTCCACCGCCCTGCAGCGCGTCCCGAGAATCGACTTTCAGACCGCCACGCGCCTTTCCTGATTCGGTTGAATGGCACTCGTAACAGTGCTTGATCAGCACCGGGCGTATCTTCGACTCGAAGAAGTGAACGTCGTCCTGAGCACTTAGTTGATTTTGGCTTCCCATCGACCAATGGAGACAGCCCAGAATGATCGTACAAACCAGAACGCTTCGGGTCATTTCGCTTCTCCCGCTCCGGACAATCGCTTCATCGGAGGACGTTTGGGGCGAACTGCGATGATCGCTTCGCCGCTGGAGGTTGTAGTCGACTGATTGATGTCGGTTTCGGAGATGATCACGTTGATTTCCGTGATCTGATTGCCGTCGCTCACGATGCGGGCCGACAGCGGAGCTTTCATTTCCTGGAACACACGATGTTTCAGGCCACCCGCCAGTTCCCCACCGACACGAAACTCAAACGTCCGCCGCTCTCGCATCGCCGAGGTGATCTTTGTGTCGGGAGAGACCGTCAAGATGGTTGGCTGCGTGGTTGCGGCCCCGCCCCGACGTCTCCGGCCACCTCGCATGGCTCCACCACCGTCATTGGCTGCATCGGGAACCACCGCCACTTGATTCCCGCTGACTCGTTGAATCTTCACAAATGTCTCATCGGCATGAAGCAGCGTTGGTAAGGACAGTACGAAAACGGCTAAAGTCCAAAATCTCATCCTCACACTCCGGATTTAGCATCATTGGTTCAAATGCCGAAATTGTACGGCCCGTCAGTGTTCGTACGGAAACAATCAGATTGCCCGCGAAATCCGAAATATTTCCAGCATCACGTTTTCCCAGATGTTGAACCCCGTTGGGGTTGGTAGCCGTTGGTACTATTTTCGACGAAGTTTCCGGATATTCCGTCCAATCGTGGTATTGCTGTAAGATCACTCCTGGACGACGCGAAAAATTGAACCGCTCAACGGGAGGTCCAGCAGTTGACGAGCAGAAACGAACAACCTGATGCTGACGACGACACCGCCGCCTTCATGGCGCTGCTGATGGAGCATCGTCATCGCCTGTTCGCTTTTATCGCCAAGCAATTGGTCAATCCGGCGGATGTCGAGGATGTGTTTCAAAAGACGAGTATTGTGCTGTGGAAAAAGATGCAGGATTTCGATGCCCAGGGTAGCTTCTTTCACTGGGCGTGTGGGATCGCCTTCAATGAAGTCCGTAACTTCCTCACCGTACAGCGGCGGAGTCGACTTCATTTCGATGTCGAACTGGTTGAACTGATGGCACGCGAAGCTGCCGAAGAAGAATCGCTCTCGGAATCGCGGCTGGATGCTTTACGGCATTGCCTGAGGGAACTCTCGGAGCGACAACAGTTGATCCTTCAGCAATGCTACGCCGGTACGGAATCGATTACCGAAGTCGCACAACAATTGGGACGCGAACGAACGGCGCTCTACAAGCAACTTGCCCGTCTCCGCGAAAAACTTCTCGCCTGCATTCGTCTCCGGATCACACCGGAAGGAGCGGCATCATGATTGATGAGACGCTCCAGCAATCCATCAACGCTTTGATCAATGGCACCATCACGGAGGCCGAACACCAGTCGTTGCAGAATCGTTTGAAGGAAGACCCCTCGGCCCGCGCGATATTCCGCGAGCGGATGGATATTGAGGCGGGCTTGAGAACTTGGGCCGCTGACAGTGGTGCGCAACATCAAGTAATGGCCAGCGATTCAGCGAGTAAAACGAGTTTGCGAACCACCTGGGGTTGGCCCATTGCGTTGATCGCCACGGCCGCTTCGATCCTAGCGATCACCGTGTGGTGGACGCAGCAACCTGATCGGGACCAACTCAACCTGGCAGATCAGCAGAACAAGCCAACACCGCAAGCGACGCAGCCGACCGCGCCGCCACTGGGAAGATGGATCGCGCAAGCGGCTTGTGTTTGGCAGCAACCGCCATCGCTTCCCGATGGAATGTTGGGTGCTGGCCTGATCAAGCTGACATCCGGTGCCGCCGAACTTCGCTTCGATTCGGGGACGAATGTTGTCCTTGAAGGTCCTTGTGAACTGTTCGTCAACACAGCCGACTCAGCGCGACTCCTTGCCGGCACCGTTTTTGTCAACGTTACGGAAGTATCGAATGGCTTTCTCCTCGAAACCCCCGAAGCCCAGATCATCGATGAAGGGACACAGTATGCGGTTGCTTTGGATTCACTGGCGACCGAGGTCCATGTCTTTGATGGCAGCGTGATCTGGACGCCGACCGCTGCCGATGTGAACTTTGAGGACAGGATTGCTACCGGTGAAGCCCGGCGTTACCTTCGCAGCGAGCCTGCACGCTCGCGTCACATCCCCTTTGGTCAACGGCAGTTCGTACGACGCATCGACGAACAAGTCCGTAAGGCAGGCGGCGGCGAATTGCTCGCCTATGACGGATTCGAGAATCTCGCTGGCCAGCTTCGGCGAGATCGCAGCGGATTCGGTTGGTCCGGTGGCTGGGAATCTGCTGGTTTTGGTCGCGGAAGGCTCGCCGAAGTTATCGATGCTCCGCCTGGGATGGTCTTCGGCAACGACCGCTCTGGCCGACGTTTGCTGTCGTTTCGAGGCGGAGAAAGTCTGCGCAGGCAATTTGAAAAGCCAATTGAGTTGAGCCCGGGGGAGATAATCTTTGTGAGTCTGTTAATCAGTCGCCAATCTTCCGGAAAGCGGTTTGCTGGCGAACAGCCTTCCGGTGAACAGTCTGCCGCCGATAGCAAGGACGATGAACCATCCGGTGCGATACAAATTGTCCTGGAACCCGATTCCGCGTCACCAAGATTTACCAGACGTCATTCGGTTTCGTTTGGTGTCCGTTCAAACCAGCGATTGTTTCTGAACAACTCGGGTACGATTGACGAAACCGCAACATCACTCGGCTTTGGCGAGCCTCATCTTTTTGTTTTCATGCTCAAAGCGGAATCAAACACCACCACCGCGAACTTACGAGTCTACCGGCCGAATGAGCTGGTCGATGAAGCTCAGCCGTCCGTTTGGACCGTCTACGGAACAGCGTCGACTGGGCCGGTGAAGTTCGCTTCAATTCGACTTTCGCTGGGCACTCGCGCAGCCGCCCAAATCGATGAACTTCGAATCAGCGATTCCTGGAACGCCGCCGTCGATCTCGCCAATTAATGACGAGGATATCGTTTGGAAGTTGGTCATCAGCGGGAAGAGAGTCGAGAGAGTAAGCGTCGATGATTCGGCCTCCATGGAAAGAACTGCGAGGGAACCGAAATGGCATCCCTCCCAGATCTAACTATGCAAAATGGCCGACGCGCGACTCATCACCCGATGCGAAAGTTCGCAACAATGGGCCTCTTAGTGAGGCAGAACAGCGAA
>JAUXWY010000515.1 GCA_030681235.1 Pirellulaceae bacterium
GCGGCCATTCCGTCCCGCTCCGTCGGCCAAGTTCAACGCCCAATCTAACCGGCAGCGGGTCCACCCAAAGCCTGGGCCAAGAACAAACCCACCCGCTACCGGTTAGATTGCAATACGTTGTTCGTCGACTAAAACATATGACTTTGGCCACAGAACAATTCGTACCGCCAAACCCGTACCAACCTCCGATGGTCGCCGTCGAAATTGGTCCAACGAGTCTCCGTTACACAATTGGTTCCGTGATCACGGCCATACTTATTGTCACGCTTGTGGCAACTTCCAACTACTTCGGTTACGCAGCTTATCGATTAACCATTGATTACCCCGGACTAAATGACCCGTCACCAAATGTGGACGGATACTGGCCCGCAGTCGTGAACTTAATCTATAAGGTGTTTGCTGCTATTTCAGCGCTTTCGGCCATCATCATTGGAGCAATTTGGGGCTACTATTCACTCAACAGACGGACTAAACTCAAGGCAATGCAGAATTCAGAAGCCACTGCAACTGCATAGAATCTTAGAAAATAGGACATCGACGAACAAAGCCATGCACACGGAGCACTCGAACACGCAGTTTGGCAATGGTTGCCCTACTCCTCGTGCTCGGTGATGGCAGCCGTTCCGCAAACTGACTGCCACGTATGAGCGTTGCCAGACCACAATCCGAAAATGCACGCCCCGTCGCATTGATATTGATTGCCGCGACAGCGATCGTTGGTGGAGCGGTCATCGGGGCATCTACAAACGCCATCAATGGCGCGGTGAGTCCTCTCTATTTTCGCAACATCATGCGATGGCAAGATGTTGAAGACATCTGGCGTGCAAGCATCGCCCAAGGGATATTCGAGGGTCTGATTTACGGGATCATGTTTTCGGTCGTGTTCACATTAGTCGTCGGACTCGTGTCCCGCGCACGCTGTACATTCAAATTTGCATTCCGACACATGTTCGTGATTGTCTTGGCCATCTATTGCTGCTGGGCGGTCGGTGGCCTAATTGCCATGGGACTCGCGACGTTGAGCCCTGAATTCTATCGCAATGCGTTCATTGGTGTTCCCGATGACTTTGCTCCTATGTTGCGATACGCTTGGGTTGGTGGCTCAATTTGGGGCGCTATGTTCGGTGGTCTCCTGGCTGTCGTGATCGGCTCGGTCTTGTTCGCCATTCATTGGCGTCGAGTCCAACACGAAGAAGCGGAATAACCAAATAAGCGACGGTCTTAAATTAAGTCAATAGGCAAGTCGTAATCTTGCCGTTTGGGTGGATTTGTTTAGGCATGTGCGGGTGTTCAATAATGTCGTGGTTCCGATTAAACTGAAAGAGCCTGGGGAAACGGAGCGAAGCTCTGCGGGGACGCAATTTCGCAAGGGATATCCAAGGCCGCTATGGGTTTTTAATTCTTGGCATCCGAGTTGCTCTCTGAGTTCGAGCACCCTTTGACACGAGATTCTAAAGCATCGCTTGCGATTTTTTCGCAATTGGTGTTGCTGGTCGATTGAAATCGACTCTTCAATTCGTTTATTCACGTACGTTTGTTCGCTGTCGGAGTTCTTCTATTGAATGTCAGAATGTTGCTTCGTCGGGCGCGAGCTTGGGCTGCGTTTTCTTGCTTCGATTTTGATGGTCGAATTTGGCGGTTGGAACTGTTGTTTTTAGCCAAGTTGTAATTCGCCAAATTTGCTCGCGCCACGCGGTTAACCAACTCTCCCGGCTCTGGGCGTGAACGGTTACCAATTTTCTTATCCGCTGTCCAAGTACGCTCGGGAGTGGCTCGGCAATGTTGGTCGAGATCTTCGAAGCAAAGTTCCGCTTGGTGTACGTTTCATCTGCTGGCGTTCCTGAATCTGTTGGAGAATAAAACGATCAGGGATTCCAGCAGATTCAGGGAGGACAACAGATTTTCAGGGACCGGGCTGTTGCAGTACTTCGAGTTCGCGGGTTTTAGGTCGTCGGCAAAAATACGGAACTTCTGACAGTACGGTGAACAGCGGAAGCGCGGTAACCGTCGCAGCAACGACATTCAGGAGACGAGCAAAAGTTTGACGCAGCGACCAACCTCGGGTAAGATAACGCGCAGATCTGCCGCGATCGCGGCTTCGTTGAACCAAGCGATACGGTCGCTCCAGGAATTGCAAGCCCTGCGACGCAGGCGAATATGGAGCAGTTTGATTTGGAGCAAGTCGTGTCCGGTCAAAAACTAGTGAGCTAGGCTTCTGGAAATAGCTCGCCGACAGAAATCTGGCGACTTGGATCAAGGCGAGAAATTGCGATCTGACTTTCGGAAAAAACTTCAAATTCATAACGACCTTGAACCAAACGCCCAACTTGCACCTGCCGTTGTTCCTGGTCAATGATCCAATACTCTTCGATCGCTGCCCGAGCGTATTCAGCGACTTTGATGACCAAGTCGCGTTTGCGGGCATCCACGCCGGGGCTTGTGACTTCCACGACCAAATCCGCACCGTCAGGATAACCACCGACACGCGGACGAGAACTCTGCAACCAAACGACATCCGGTTCCCGATACTTCTCGGACCACAAACGAATCGGCAGAGGCGCGACAAACACTTCGCCCGGTTCGGAACGCTGTTGCGACCAAGCAAACAGCCATCGGTAAATCAACAGAACCAAACGTTGATGTTCGGGTGACGGCAATTCCAGGATCTCCACATTACCCGAATCAAACTCCACCAATCGACCTGCGTCCAATTGCAAGTACTCGTCACTACTCCAACTACCTTGGGGCGGAAACAACCGAGCCAGCGCCCAGATCGGTGAACCTACTTCCGTAACATTTGGATCGATAAGCGACATAACCACATTCGTCGAGTCGTCATGTAAATTGTACGCGGTCAAATCAAGGGGCAGTTCTTGTACTAGAAAAACCACTCGAAGTCCGCCTCCATTTTAGGACAAAGAGAGCCAAAATGCTACTGCAATGACTTCGAAACTTCTTGATCGCTCGGGGCAACTTGCCTTAGTGCAGCAGTTAGGTCTGGGTGTATGGAACGGCAAACCACATTCGCCTATCGAGTTCCACTTTTTCGGTGAGACCCCGGTGGTGTGGTTCGTCCATCATTGTGTTAAGAAATCAATTTGGTTAGAACTTGGGTCGATAGGGCTTGCAAAAATGTTATTGGTTGGCACTTTTAGGGAAGAGAGTTTCACATGGCGGTTAAGAATGTACAGGGGAAATCCAAGGGACAGGAACAAAGCGTGGCCCGAAAATCAACTCCAGTGTTAGCGGCCGCGGTTCAAGTGGGCACTGCCACGAAACCAAACAAAGCGACGACGGCAAAGTCGTTGCCAGCGCCGACAACCTCGGCCCAAGTCAACAAGAAACCAGTCGCAGGCAAACCAGTCGCAGCTGCCAAACCAAACGGTGCCGCCAAACCGAACGGTGCCGCCAAACCAAACGGTGCCGCCAAACCAAACGGTGCTGCCAAACCAGTTGCAGCAGCCAAGCCAGTTGCATCCAAATCCGCCGCTGCCAAACCCGTCGTGACGCCGGTTGCCGTCAAGTCGGCGGCTGCTGTGAAGGTCGGTTCGAAGCCCGCGGTTGCCAAATCGGCTCCGGCTAAACCAGCAACGAGCAAAATGGTCAAGCCAGCACCCAGCAAGAAAGTTGCTGCCGCAGTTGCCGAAAAGAAATTGCGGGAAAAGTCGGCTGCGAAGCGCGAGGCCGCTCGGAGCGGGAAGCCCGTAATGGCCCAGATCAGCGCGAAAGCACCCGTTCGCCATCCTGATTCGGCTAAACTCAGCAAGAATCAAATCGCGGAAAATGTCCGTTTGGGAGCCAAGGCTTCCAAGTCACGTATGGCGATGAGTGGCAATGTCCACATCAAATCGCACGTTGCTGCTGCGAATCGTCGGTCGCAATCCCGTCGCGATGGGAAGTAAGCGATCTTAAGATCGCCAATTTCGACGAGAACAAAAAAATCCGAACGATGCGGTGCCGAGGCAATCCGCATCGTTCGGTTCCAATCGCTCTCGCGAAGTAATTTGCAATCGTGTTTCGTTAGGGAACGATTAAGAACAATCCAGTGGCGACTCCAGCTTGGTAGCCGATGGCCCGCCGTTCCCAAGGGAATGGCGGTCTTAGGTACGGAGCACAATTCCCTGGTCGGAACAAACCCAGCGGGTACTGGCATTCGTTCGGTGGATGCAAAGCCATTTGGTACGGGAGTAGTGCCGCTTGGATCAAGAACTTGGCGGCTGACTTGACCGGTTGTTTGATTGGGCCGACGGTATGCCCGTAACGTTCCAATTGAATATCTTCGAAGTACAACGGTTTGTGGCACAGGTTCGAGGCGTGCCAAGCGACGTGCGTCGGTGCAAAGCTTCGGCAATACGCTTCGGTACCAAGGAACTCGCATTCGAACGGTAGGTCCAAGGATTCCCAAGCCGCCTGTTGGTCTTTCGCGCTCAAATTGGAGAACTGGAGTGTTCTTTCCGTACCGCCATTTTCGACGATACGAACCGCTTGTCCGTTGACAGAAACGACTCGCCCGGTCGCAATGACCTGATCCTGTCCGTCTCGCCAGTCGCGAATTGCGGCGGAAGCTTCACTAGGCTCCAGGGTGCTGGCTGGGGTGGATAGATCCAACGAGATATCGCTAAGGCGCACCCCCAACAGTTCTTGTCGCAGGTCGGCGCAAGTCTTCATGCCCACGACGGATTCGTCTTGCAGTGAATCGGATCGATCAACCGATAGCGGCGGCACCTCTTCCAACTTCTCCTGTAGATTCCCGTCGTTAGGTTCGTCTTGCGAATAGACGCGTCGACTTCCCATCCGACGTCCGCCGCTGGAAACTGGATTGACGCGAATGCCGGTCGGCGGCGGAACCGTGAACTCGTGGTTCTGTTCGTCCCATTGTGCATTAAGCGACTCCGTCGGCAGTGCCAGGTCCATTCCAGTTGGGACCGGTTCGACTGCAAAACCGTGAACATTGGTTTCGGCTGGAGGCATGGGCCGTCCGACCAGTTGGGCAGGAGCGGGCGTCGCGGCGCCACCCTGACCCAAGGTCGGTACATAATCCCGCCGAGCATAGGATGGAGCCTGAAGGGGTTGTTGGTAAGCGACCTGTTGATTGGTTGCGGGATTTGGCTCGTCTTCACCCCCATCGTTGGTCATTTCACCGGTGAACCCTTCCAACTCAACTTCAAGGTTCGATCGCGGGCGTTGCAAGGGTTTTGGATCGACGTTGGGCAACTTCCGCGGGACTCGCGGGGCGCTCTGAGGATTGGCGGCCGGTGGGGTCGACGGCAGCAGTGTCGCGGGTGTAGGCGGAGCTGCGTTTGAGGCTTGCGGTCCCGGCAACTCCAATTCCGACGCTGGTTCCAGAACGGAACGAGGCGCGGTGGATGTTGTGCCAAGACGCGGGGTTCCGACCAACCTGGCAGGAGGAGCCACAGGAGTCTTCATCGGCGGTGCCGCAGGTGGAGCCAATGTTGCAGCCTCCACCGCAGTATCGATGCGTTCCGAACGAGCGTGCATTTTTGCCAATTGAGCCGATGCTGCTCGTACGCCTCTTGCTTCCGCCTCGTCGACCGCGTTGGAGCGAGTGGCCATGCGTTCCTGTTGAGCTGGAACGGGCGTGGGCATTTGATTTTGCTGCATCGCCATGGGAGTTCGTTGGCCAGCCGCTCGATTCGGTTGCGGCGTTTGGGCGATGACGCCGCGTTGCCTTTGCACAGACTCCCACAACCGCGCGTTCTGTTGGGCAGCAGCCATTTGTTGTTGCGCGTTGACGCGATGTTGTTCCCACTGTTGGGGGTGCTGAACTTGTGGTGGATAGGGATTCGGGTGCGTTTGCTGTTGGGCGGCGGTAGCATTTTGCGCGACCGAATCGGCGTGAGCTTTTGCCTGAGCTGGGTTGTAACCCGCCTGGATCGCTTGGTAATAGGCTCGGCGATGCAGTTCTTGAATGGGAGAAAGTTGGGCGGTCGTTGGCTCGGCTGCCGGGACCACTTGCCAAGGCGCGGCAGCTTTGCGGACACCACTGCCAATGGCCCGTTGTTGAGCGGAAAGAGAATCTGCGAACGCCAGATTCAACGAAGCAATCAACGCGACACAACTCGCGGCCCGGCGCCAACCGTGACGCCGTAACCTGTTACAGAAAATCCCCGCCGCCGATTTCAGGGCTGTAATTTGGTGCTTCCTGCGTGATGGCGATATCATGTGGATGATTCTCTCTGACACTAGCCGCCGAAATCTGGATGAATCGCGCTTCCTTACGCAATTCTTCGATCGAACGAGTCCCGCAGTACCCCATGCCTGCTCGCAACCCGCCAACCAATTGGAACGTGAAATCGCTGAGCGAACCCCGAAACGGGACTCGGCCTTCGACGCCTTCGGGAACAAACTTGCCATTGGGGGCTCCAGCTTGGCGATAACGCTCGCTGGACCCTTTGACCATTGCACCCATCGACCCCATGCCGCGGTAGGCTTTGAAGGTCCGACCTTGGTACAGAATCATCTGTCCAGGGCTTTCCGCCATTCCCGCAAACAGGCTGCCGATCATGACGCTATGCGCGCCGGCCGCGATCGCTTTGGTAATGTCACCCGAAAACCGCACGCCGCCATCCGAAATGATCGGGGTGTTGGTCTCCAGGGCTGCCTTGGCAGCATTCATCACCGCTGAAATCTGAGGCACGCCGACTCCCGAGACGACCCGTGTTGTACAGATCGAGCCCGGTCCGATGCCAACCTTGACAGCATCCGCTCCCGCTCGGATCAAATCTCGCGTGCCCTCTTCGGTCGCGACATTCCCGGCGACAACATCAATGTCCCATTGGCGTTTGATTTCACGAACAGTTTCAATCACGTTCTTCGAATGACCGTGCGCCGAATCCACAATCAGGATGTCCACTCCTTTGCGAATCAAGCTTTCCACGCGTTCGAAATCGAACACACCAACGGCTGCCCCGGCCCGTAACCGACCTTGCTTGTCCTTGCAAGCGTTCGGAAACCGGTTCATCATGTCGATGTCTTTGATGGTGATTAAACCCGTTAATCTTCCTTCTTCGTCAATTAGTAAAAGTTTCTCCACCTTTTTAGCCGTTAAAATCTGCTCAGCTTCCGCAAGCGTCAAATTTCCCTTAGCCGTCACCAAGTGTTCGCTGGTCATCACATCGCGAATCAACTTGTCGTTTTCTTCCAAAAACCTCAAATCTCGTCGCGTCAGAATGCCGACGAGCCGACCCCCATCGTTGACGATCGGGATGCCCGAGACGTTGTGTTGCTGCATGACTTGCCGCGCCTTGGCGATCGAATCGTCCGGCAATAGGGTCACGGGGTCTTCGATAATTCCGTTGGCACTGCGTTTGACTTTGTTGACTTCCTCGGTCTGAGCTTCGACGCTGAGGTTTTTGTGTATAACCCCTAGTCCACCCACTTTTGCAAGTGCGATGGCCATCTCACTTTCGGTAACCGTGTCCATCGGTGAACTGAGTAGCGGGATATTCAGCCGAATTCGATGGGTTAGATGCGTGCTCACATCGACTTCGGAAGGGACAACTTCGCTGTAGCGAGGCTCCAAGAGCACGTCGTCGAAGGTGATGGTCATTCCGCGTATTTTGTCGTTCATTGTCGCTCGCCGCACCAACGGGAAAGAAACTGGCCGCTGAGCCCGTGGCTGACAGCGGGTCGAAGTCGACCGGGTGGAAGGCGACTCATTATGCGAGCGAGCAGACGATCTTACCAGCGGAGATGTTGTCGCGGGATTTGGTTGGCCCATAACGACTCGAGTTGTTCCGCGACCCGAGTCGCGTCGGAACCGATCGTTTCGGGCAACACGATGCTCAGCTCGAGGATCAAGTCCCCGGCTCCGTCTTTGCCGCGTACTCCGAGGCCGCGGAGGCGCAGTTTCTTGCCGCTAGAACTTCCTGGCGGCACGGTCACGGTGACGGTGCCTTTAGGCGTGGGGACGTCAATTCGAGCACCTTTGATCGCCTCGGCCACGGTGATTGGAAGAATCGCGATCAGGTTGTCGCTCGTTCGCCGGAAGCAAGGATGTTCCGCAACTTGAACCGTCAACAGCAAGTCACCGGGAGGGGCACCGGGCGGGGTATCGCCCTGCCCGCGCAGCCGCATCTTTTTGCCATCTTCGATGCCGGCGGGAATCTTGACTTTGAGGGTTTCGGATCGTCCTCCGCGTTGGATCGGGACTGCGGTTTCCCCACCCTCGATCGCCACGGCAAACGGAATGGTGACCGATGCTTGGATGTCCGCGCCTTTGCTGGCGGCTTTGGGTCGAGCTCTGTCACCGCGACCGGGACCGCCGCCCGTGAACTGTCGGAAGATGTCCTCGAACCCGAAACCGCCGCCACCCCCGGGAGTTCGGCCACCGGGCCCAGCTCCAGGCCCTTGCTCGCCGAACATCTCGCTAAAATCGAAGCCGCCTTGTCCGCCGCCTGGAAAACCTTGGTACGGTCGACCGCCGCCACCGCCGGACATTCGCTCGAAGTCTGGTCCCAATTGGTCGTAGAGTTGCCGTTTTTCCGGGTCCTTGAGTACATCGTAAGCCTGTTGGACCTTTTGGAACTCGGCTTTGGCCTTGTCCTTACTTCCTTCGTCGGCCAAGTCGGGGTGGTGCTTTTGTGCCATCTTTCGATAGGCTTTTTTTAATTCGGCCGCAGTCGCGTCGCGTTTGACGCCGAGGATTTTGTAGTAGTCGTCCATCTCATTTTTCATAGCTGTGGCAGTCTCCTTGGCAGCCGCCGATGCAACTGCAAAAAAGATACCAATCTCTTGTGGCCAACCACCATTGAGCAGGTTATCGCGAAACTGTTATCATCCAGGCGGAGCGGTTCAATTGTACCAGCCGATCGAGGCGTCTGACCATGTCCAAGTTACCAAAATCTGATGGATCTCCCGCAGGTCTCAGTCGCACGCTCAGTGATCAGAGCGGCCCGACCATGTTTTTCGGAGCGGTGATCGACATCGGGGCCACCAGCCTGCGAATGGCTATCGGGGAGGTCAACTGCGACGGACGGTTGAGGATCATCGACGAGCTAAAGTTGCCGGTCAGTTTGGGCATCGACACCTTTACCCTCGGTAGGATCGAGCGAAAAACGGCGACCGCGACGGTTCGCGCGTTGCGGATTTGCCGGAAGAAATTGGCCGAATTTCGCTTGGACACACCGGCCTCGGTCCGAATTGTTGCCACCAGTGCGGTCCGTGAGGCTAGGAACCGGATCGAATTAATCGACCATGTGTTCAATTTGACCGGGTTCGAAATCGAGCCACTGGACGAAGCCGATGTTCACCGAGTCACGTACTTGGAAGTGTTGGGGGTCTTTGATAAACACCCAGAATTAGGCCAAGGCCGAACCTTTGCCATTGAAATCGGTGGTGGGAGCACGGAAGCGATTGTTCTGGAGAATCGCGACGTCATTTACTCGAACACTTTCCGAATGGGGTCGCTCCGCATGCGACGAACGCTCGACGGTTTTCGCACTTCGCGTGACCGCATCCGAGAAATCATGGAAGGGGAAGTATCTCGCGTGGGCGATCGGTTGGAGATGGCGATGGGAGCAAACCCACCCGACCAGATGTTGGTGATGGGTGGCGACATCCGGTTGGCCGCCGATATCCTTTACCCGGACCGGCCACCGGGCGACGTGGAAACGATCGACGTAGGTGACCTCGAACAGCTTTTTGAAACCGTCTGGGCCACGTCGACCGACCAATTGGTTGGACGTTACCGCCTGAGCATTGCCGACGCCGAGTCGTTTGCTCCGGCCTTGATGGCGTACACGGATCTCGCTCGCCGCTTCAAGTTAACGAGCCTTTCGTTGACCGACACCAACTTGCGAGAAGGCTTGTTGCTGGACATGGCTGGTGGAGGTCGTGCGGCAAAAATTCGCCCCCAAATATTGGCATCAGTGCGGTCCGCTGCCACCAAGTACGGCATTGATGAAAAACACGCCGCCCACGTCTGTCAGCTATCCGAGCAAATATTTCGCGAATTGGCTTCTGAATTTGCGTTGACTGAGAATTGTTTGCTCATCTTGCAAGTTGCCGCTTGGTTGCACGAGGTCGGCATGTTTGTCAATGTACGCAGTTATCACAAACACTCTCTTTATCTGATTCGATCGAGCGAGTTTTTTGGGATCAGCGCAAAGAACCTGTTATTAGCCGCTTTGGTGGCTCGGTATCATCGACGGGCGGTCCCACAGCCGACCCATGAGTTCTACGGCATGCTGGACCGCCGCGATCGGGCAACCGTCTGCAAGTTGGCCGCGATCCTGAGAGTGGCAAAATCGCTAGATGTGACTCGACACGGCCGCGTTGCGGGGTTCCAGATGAGTCGAACCGGGGCCCGACTCGTACTCAAAGTGCAAAATGTCAGCGAT
>JAUXWY010000002.1 GCA_030681235.1 Pirellulaceae bacterium
CGGCGCCAGCATGAAGTTGCAGCGTCTGGAGGCCGACATGGAGGAGGTAGCCGCCAGCGGTCAGAAGGCCATCGTGTTCAGCCAATGGGTCAAGACGGTCGATCAAATGCGACCGACGATGGAACGCTTCGGACCGCTCGAGTACCACGGTCGTATTCCGTCAAAGCACCGCGACCCAATTTTGAAGCAGTTCAAAGAAGATCCCACAAAGCATGTGTTGTTGATGAGCTACGGCGCGGGCAGTGTGGGACTCAATTTGCAGTTCTGTCGCTACGTGTTCCTGTTTGATCGGTGGTGGAATCCGGCGATCGAGGATCAAGCGATCAATCGTGCGCATCGGATCGGAGCGGCGGGCAGCGTGACGATCACTCGCATGACCAGCGAGGGAACGATTGAAGAACGGATCCATTCGATCTTGGAAGAAAAGCGCCAGTTGTTCGAGACATTGTTTTCGGCGACCAACGGGCCGAAGAACCTGAGTTTGACCAAGAACGAAATCTTTGGGCTCTTTCAATTGCGGGCCGGCGGAAAACGGTTGGCAGCTTGAGTCGACGTGACAATGCAAGTCGGTGCTGATAAACAGGAATCCTTCACGATTGGACCAAGCGGCGTTAGTTAACCGCGTGGCCAGAGCATCTTTGGCGAATTCCAACTTCGCGGCAAAACCAGCTCCAACCGCCAAATTTGCGGCACGCGTTTGGGTCGTGATCGGCCACGCTGAAATTTTCGGCGGGCCGTAGCGACACCTTCCACGCCGACTTTCCCCACCCCCGCGGAAACTCTTGGCAAGTTTCGCTACGGCGTGCAAACAATCGCATTTTTTGGCCAATTGGGAGTGCTACAAACGGCGTTTCGAGGGCTTGACGAAGTCGTCCCAGAACGCCAAACTTTGGCTCAACGTCTGTTGGTCAGCGGGCCGATAGACAGAAAACTTTGGGTAGCTCTCTTTAAGAGGGCGTTTAGCTCAGTTGGCTAGAGCGCCACGTTGACATCGTGGAGGTCACTGGTTCGAGTCCAGTAACGCCCATTGGTTCTACTAGAAGACGTTTGGCAAGCGGCTGATTTCAATCGCCGACGTCATGAAGAATCGGGCTAAGATCGCGTTGCTGACGAACGCCGTGGCCATCCGTTAAAATAGGCTATTCTGGCGAAGTGCCCCTAAATTGAAGGTCAGGTACGCGACCGCGGCTAATCCTGACACCACGATGAGCGCGTCGAGTTTCTACCCGCGTTTGGGACAGGCACCAAGCTCATAAGTTCTGCTAATCGCGAATAGGTGCGGGAGCGATGAGCCAAGCAGTGTTGATTAACTCCATCCCGAATGGCCAATCATTCGTGACGCACCGCATTGAAGCGATGATTGCAGCAGGTGGGGTTCAAAATTGTGGAAAAACTGGCAACTGCCAATCCGTATGCCCGAAAGACAGCCCGTTGATGCAATCGTGGGGCCGTGCAAACGGGGGCAGCGACCATGCACGTCATCAAGAAGTCTTTCGGGGAATGAATGCCCATGGATTTGACTCAAGCTCAAGACTTGACTATTGCCACGCTCGCGCGTACAGTTTGCTACCTTCGGAAGATTAATTAACGAGCAGCTCAGCCGTGCTGAGAGGCTTATTAAAAAATACACCGACGTGTTCGACGCTGTACAAGCATCGATCATGTCGGTTTTTTTGTGTTTTTGTTCTGAAGCCCGCTTGATCGCATAGCGATTCGGCGAATCACTGGGATCAATTTCCGAGACCACGCGTTGCTTCCCATTGGCAACTTCGTCATGAGACTCGGTATAGATGACCCTGCGAAATGCGTCATTGTTGTATTTTGTTGTGATCGCCGCACATACCTCGTGCATCGATCGATTTCGATCGTCGATTTCGATGAGTGACGTGCGAACAGGATGCACAAAATCCGCCGCCCATTGCGAGCCAAAGTGTGCGCCGCCGTTCGCATGATTCTCAGTTAGCGATTCGTTGTTTCTTAAGTCTTCAGCGATCATGATCTTGTGGGGAAACCGCAAGCTAGCCTCGCGATTAATCCATTGAGCGAGACTAAAGCCGTCCGGCAAAACTATTGCTTCATCTCCGTTCAAACTGCGCATGTAAAGCGTCATGTCGTATCGGAGCCCATCAAAGCGATATTCATCCAGCCACATCATGGCGTTGTCGAAAATGTATTGCCGAACTTCGCCGCGTCCATAGTCTGGCCGAGTATCACCCCACGGAGTCGATGATCGCCAGTCATTGTAAAAATAGATGCCTCCCTTTCCGTTCTCACTCCAGCCATCGAATTGCCACATTGACAGGTCCGATGGACCGAAGTGGTTGTAGACAACATCTCCAATGATCCCGATGCCATGCTCGTGAGACTTCTTCACGAACCTTTTCAATCCATCAGGTCCGCCATAGGCGGATTCCACCGCAAAAGGATGGGCCGGGTTGTATCCCCAAGAATAGTCACCTGCGAACTCTGCGAGCGGCATGATTTCAATGGCATTGATCCCCAACGACTTCAAATAGGGGAGTCGTTCAATCGCGTCGTCGAAAGTTCCAATCGCCCCGTTTTTGCTTGCGAAGGTACCGAGATGGAGTTCATAGATGACCAACTTGTTCCAGTGCGGCAGTTGAAAATCATCGTCGCCCCAGTCGAATTCCGGGTTTGCGACGACCCCATTTCCAATCGAGTTCGTAACATCTCTGGCGCGCGGGTCAATTCGGGAAAGACGCTGTCCTTGGTGATGCAAGATATAGCGATATTCATCGCCCACTCTAGCGGAAGCGACATCGACAAACCAATTCCCCCGCTCGTCCCTGGCGCACGGATTGGCGTGCTCGTCCCAATCGTTAAACGGTCCGACGACAGAGACGGAATCGGCGTAAGGAGCCCAGACTCCAAATTGGACACCATTGGGATGTGCCCATGATCCTAACTCCATCTTCATTCTGCTCAAACTCCTGTGAAGCTCTAAGGGTGCATCGACTTGGGTTGCTGGGTGTCATTCAATGACCGATCGCAAATCATATCATTATATCATAGACTCGAGTCAATCGATCGGGACTGCCCGAGCGACCAAATCATCCATTTGCAGTCGCCGCTGGGTTCGATCATTGGACGATGGCACGTGGGCGATAGTGCAGAAAAAGACAGGGTGGGTCGTGGGAAGAATCGGTCGAGTTTTGTAAACGGCTGTCGGAACTTCCCGAGGAGACGAAAGCAGGTCGGGTCTATCGCTTGCCAACCGAAGCGGAGTGGGAGTACGCATGTCGCGCGGGAAACCAGACAGCCTTCAGCTTTGGAGAAAGTTCGAAGTTGCTGGACGACTACGCGTGGTACATCGACAATGACAATGATCAAACGCAGCCCGTTGGAGAGAAGAAGTCGAACGCATGGGGATTGCATGACATGCACGGAAATGTTTGGGAGATTTGTTCGGATTGGATTGGTGAGTATCCGAAAGGGGCGGTCACCGATCCTGGTGGACCCAAAGAGGGGTTTTACCGCGCGATCCGTGGCGGCGGTCGAGGCCTCGTGGCCACACTTTGCCGGTCGGCGTTCCGCGGTGGGCTCCGCCCGTTTGTCAGTTACAACAACTGCGGCTTCCGCGTTGCCCTGTCCGTTGAGAAAAGAGATGCGCTTTCGCGCTCTGTTGTATCGCGAAGCGATCCGGACGTCGCGGACTACGATCTTAGTTGATTTTTGGGCCAGAGCAGCATCCACGTAAACAGCCATAGCGGCGATTCAATAGATGAGCGGTCACCAAGATCAGCCCGCCAATGGGTGTGAGCCACGGAGCAATGCCGGATAGGAAGTGTGTCGGCCGTCCTTGACTGCTCTTCGCCAAGTTGGCCGAGAAAGCAAGTGATTTGCCGCCGTCGGGCTTGGCTGTCGCGTTTTCGCAACAGGCGTCTGTGCAAGCCTCTCCCGGATCAACTGCTTCTCCCGCGGATACGGCTGACGTCGCGTCGCACCCGGCGCAACACTCTCCCGCCAAGCCAAAAGCGGCAACGGAGATTAGAGCTAATCCAACGCCACCGATCGCCAGCGGCATGAGTCGCCGATGTTTGCGCCACCCCGGTACAAAAGCGGCAATCGCAATCGCGAAACAAATCACGGCCATCCACAACCCAAAACCCTCGTTTCCAGATTTAATGCGATAAAGCTACTGGCGAGAGGCTATATTCGCTATTGCAAGTCGCATGCAGCTGCCTGCGTATTGCTGTTTAACATATATGCAATGAGATTGCAAGTGCGGGAGGGACTGCTTCGGGGTAGTGACGAAACAGGATTATCCGCGGCTTCATTCAATTGCCTTCTCAAAACGGGCAAAGTCATTGTCGCTTACGAATGGTGCGCTGAAATGAAATCGAACTTCCGATCCGCAAGAAGACAAATCGGTGAATCGTCAGACACGCCCGTTTCTTGGCCAAAAACTACGGCAGTCGGTGCAATTCTATGGCCATTGACACAATGAATCCGCTAAAGACCGCGATAACAAAAAGCGCCATGGCCATCCGTGAAAAACGGCTATACCGGCGAAGCTCACCGAAATTGAAGGCCACGTACGCGACCACGTCCAGTCCTAACACAACCTCAAGCGTGTAGCGTAGCCACTGTCCTCCATCCGGCGGTGCCAGCAACGTAACAACACACAGTAGCTGCGTCACAAGCAAACACAGGAATTCGGTGGTGCTACAACGCTCCGGTCGGGAGTTAAAACGTTGAGTCACGCCGTTCTGTATCGAATCAGCACGTTCTTCCGGCGCTATTGGTTCGGGCGTGTCCATTGGTTAATCAACTGGAAAAGATAGTGGTAAATCTGACAGGTTCCGAGGATACCGGGACGCACGACTCAATCATACCACAAATGTACGCCGTTTCGAATTTCGAAACGGTTCACTAGCGGAAGAAGCAGAGTTGGGTAGGCGCAATACCGTTCAATTTTCGTTTAACCGCGACGCGGAGCAAAACTGCGTGGGTACCTAATTCGCCCTACAGAAGGCTATTTGGATGCAGGTGCGTTCCGGCAGTTCCTGATCAGTGTCAACGGTGCCAGCCAGCGGAAAAACCACCTTATGCCCCATCGGCTTTTTCACCAACGGGAAAGCACCACGAGTACAATGTGTAGGCCGACGTCAATGACGAGAAACCAGTAGAGGCGATAGAATGGAGCCAGCCAACTGCGTGGGGCTTCGGTCTCGAAACGATGTTGAACCAGAAAACGCTCGTCCCAAGGCAGATTTCAACTCTGAGAATGACTCCCAACATACCCAGAGAACATTGGATCGCGCGCAGTTCTTCGCCACCTCGCACTTCGGAAATGATCGGTTCGCTGGTCGCGGAATCGAAATGGGCGACTCGAACGGCTCTGGAAAAATGGCATAGTGCTTGTCGCCCAGACCCATGGGTGGCTGTGGCCATGGCCCCGGCAATGGTCTGCTCGGAAATCAGCCCAACCGCGGGGGCGGTCAAACCGTCCTTTTGCAATTCCGCCAAGAGTCGTTTGATCTGGCAACCTGCTCCGACGATCGCCACTTTTTCGCCATCGCGTTCTAATATTTCGACTGCCTTGAGATTCTCAAGACTGATGATGACATCGGTCGACTCGACGAGTGGCGACCACGCATGCAATCGTCCAACGACTCGGATCTGATCTTGTTTGTGCCGGCGCAGAATATCGAGCACTTCGAAGTCGCTGGCGGGACGGTAGACTCGGCGCGGCGTAAAGGAGATGTTGGCGCCAAAATTTGTGATGGTCTCCAGTTGCTCGCTCATGGCCATACCTTGTGTTGGTGACGACCACTGCGAGACTTATGCAGCAAGGGTCGGGTTGCTTTCAACAAAGCCCTATCCTTTGAGAAAGTCCATTAGTTATAGGTTGCTGGCTTATGCAACGCAACAAGCTCACTAATCTGCCAATACTTATGCCACCCTTTTTCCATCGGCCTTGTTTGCGCTCGGCACCAGTTTCCTCGCGTGGCGGTAAATAAAAAGTGTAACCGTTCACGAGCGAAGCAAGCGGCGTTGGTTAACCGCGTGGCCAGAGCAAATTTGGCGAATTCAAACCTGGCGTCGAAAAGCAATTCCAACCGCCAAATTTGCGGCAGCCCGCGTTTGGATCGTGAACGGTTACAAAAGGGTCGCGTGGTCGGTCAAGCCAAGCGTGAGCCGATCGGGGCGAACCGTACGCGTACCAGTTTCCAGCCCGACTGATCAAGATGTGCATCGCCTGATGTGTTAATCAAGATATCTCATCCGATACCAGACCTGACGGGGTTGGTGTGATGGGGCCGTGTTTCTGTTCCCAGGCGGCCAGGTCAAATTCGGGCGCCACGACGGCTTCGTCGTATTGATCGCCCAACAGCCAGGCCTCCGCGCGGGGGATGACGGATTCCATTTCTTTGAGCAACGCCACCGCTTCTCGGCGGTTCTGATCGCGACCGGATTCCTTGATTGCCGCGAGGTCCAGTAGTGCCTTGGCCAGGTCGTATTTCATGCCGAGATCGCGAGCGACTCTAACCGCCTTCTCGATGCTTCGAATGCCGTTGTGCTTTTTGCCAAGGGCCACCAGTGCCCGCCCCCGGGCGCGCAGCAGGTGGGGACGAATCTTCACATGGAAGATCGCCAGGATCCGAGCCCAGCGGCAGCGCTTGCGAATCAGGCCGCGGTCGAGATCGTGTGGAGCAGTTGCCCAGTGTGGACCGGCAACACACTCCAGGTGCCAGGCGAGGCTGCGAAGCGCAACATCCATTAACCGAAAGTGACGAATGGCAATCCTCCAAGAAAAATCTGACGAGCTCCGGGCTAGCTCATATTTGGAGGCTTGTAAAAAGACAAAGCTGCGCTGCGCAAAGAATATTGGGGTTGTCATATTCAGGCGGACACTTTGCCAACTTTTTTGAGCTTGTTCGATCGCGATCACTGCGTCCCCAATTTGGCCATGTCGCGCCAGTCCACCCGCCAGATCGTACTGCCCCCAGCACAGACTGCGCAAATCACCGGAGTTGCTGGTCAGCTCGATCAGCTTCCGGGCGGCACTTACCTCTGCACTGGCTGTACCTACTGCTTCGAATAAGTGCCGCCACATGTGCAGAGCAGGTGCACAATGAAAATGCGATCCAGCTCTTGTCAGCAAAGGTATCGACTTAGCGAATTCTTCGTGGGCGACAGAGAAGTCGCCGGAGTAGGATAAAGCTGAAGCAGTGCAATATCGATAGATTCCCTCCGTTTCTGGATCCGTCCTGTCACCAATGCGTGCCATCGCGCGACGTGCTAATTGCCGACCCATTTTGGGAAGTCCGCTGATTCCAAGATGAGCCGACGTCATAGCGACACCACATGCCAACCCAGCGTCATCACATCGATGCGACAAAGTTGCCAGTCGCATGAGCGCCGCTGGGTATTCGATCAATGGGATGATTCTATCGAACAGCAATTGCACTAAGTCAATATAAATGGCTTGTTCAAGCCGTAACTCCTCGTTAGATTCCCCCGGCTTTCCGCGCAACCAGCCTTCAGGAAAGAAAAAAAGTTTTCCAAAGTTGATGGCACCTGTCAGATAGGCGATCAAGCCTTTCGGGCGCTTTCTTCCCAGTGCGCTTAATGCCCGATCATGGAATTCTGTCGCTAAGTCATATGTGGCACGGGTTTGATGGACCGAGGCGATACCCGCATAAAAGAATGCCCGTTCCAGTCCAGATTCAGTGTACTCAATACCGGCCTCAAACTGTGCAACAGCCCGGTCAAAATCCAAGATGCGACTGGACGATACGGCCAGACGATGCCATAGTCGGGCGCGCCGGTCTTTGGGTACGTTATCTTGCAATACGGTATTAGTTCGCAACAAGAACTGAATCGCTTCGTCCGAGGCATACGACTGAAATGCAAGTTCACCGGCCAGTAACTGATAGCTCGTGGCACGAGGATCTTCAGCCAAATGAAAGTGATAGGCGAGATCATAGATTCGTGCCGTCGAAAACGGTGGTGCGACCGGTTTGGCAAATGACTGACTTAGAAAGGCTTCGACGGCGGCCTGATCGATCGCTTGACTCGACTGGATCGATTCGGCGAATTCCAAATGCAGCGTTTGCCGGGCTGCCGCGTCCATCCGCCCCAATGTCGTCTCTCTAATTTTGTCGTGGTACGTGTCGACTAACTGTTGGTCTCCGCTGCCCACCAGGCGAACCAGCCGTTCGCTGCGCATGTGCGTGATCGTTTCGAAAGCCGGGCGATCGTGGCCAGCGACTTGAGACGCTTCGGAAAGTGTGACCGCTTTACCGGCCACCGCGATCACGTCCAGCAGTTGCGATGCATTGGGTGGAAGTCGCTTGAGCTTGGTCGCAATGATCTCGTTCAGCGGCACGGCGCGGAACGAACAAGTCGCCGCATCGTAGCCCTCGATCAACTGCTCCAAGAAGTACGGATTCCCCTGCGTGTCAGTAAACAACTCGCTGGCTTGTTCCTTGATCGTTCCCGGGGCGATTCCCACGCGCATGGCAACCAGAGTCAGGCACTGGTCTGGGGTCAACGGATGAACTTCCACGATCCGTTGTGAGATGGGGTTCGGTTTGTCGACCTGTGACTTGTACCAAGCTTTGAGAAAGGGACTTTCATCCGCTTCGTCGCGGCGAAAACTTCCCAGCAACATCACGGCCGGAGCTTCGGGCGGTTGTAGCAGCCCGGCCATCGCCTCGGCACTGTCCGCGTCGCCCCATTGCAAGTCGTCCACAAACAGCACGACCGGCAACGACTTGCTGATATTGACCAACAAGTCGCGCAGAGCCGCAAACGCCCGATAGCGAATTTGCTTGCTGTCCACGGTGGGTTGACCGGTGCCACATCGATCGGCAATCAACGGCACACGCCGCAACATCGGGAAAATATGCGCCAACATCGCGATGTCGTCCGGCAGCAACACCGCCAGTTGCTCGGTCTTGCGCCCGCGCAAGAACGAAACCAGCGAGTCGATCAGGCAATCAACGGCCTTGAACGGTACTGATTCGCGGTCGTAACACCGACCCGAGAGGACCAGCATCTCTGTCCCCATCCGCAGCGGATGCAGAAACTTCTCCGCCAGTGCCGACTTTCCTTCACCACTCAAACCACGGATCATCACGACTTGTGGCTGGCGGGTGCGCAAGAGTTCGTCTTTGGACTGATCGAGTTGGGCTAACTGATCATCCCGGCCGATCAGGATTTGCTCGGAAGCCATTGACTCCAAAAACCCTTCTTCGCCAGCGCTGTCGGTCGAGCCTGCGGTGCCGCGCGTTTCGAAGTTCAGCCCCAGCCTCTCGGCTATCACGGCCATCGTTGGACGTTGACTCGGATCACGCCGCAGCATCCGATCGGCAAGATCGGCTAGATCCGCGGGCAAATCCGCACGGCCCGACAATGGCGGCGAGTCATTGTCCTGTTTCTGTCGGAGGACTTCGATGTGGTTCCCTCGGAAGGGCGGTTCACCGGTCAAGGCTTCGTAGAGCATCACGCCCACGGCGTACCAATCGCTGGCTTCGCTTCGTTGCCCGAACATTTGCTCGGGGGCCGCGTAACGCGGCGTCCCGGCAAACATGCCCGAGCGGGTCTGGGTCATGTCGTTGACCTGCTGCAGTTCGGCCACCAAACCGAAATCGAGGATCTTGACCGTCCCGTCGCGCTCGACCAGCACGTTGCTGGGCTTCACGTCCCGGTGCACGATCCGGCGCTGGTGCAGGTGCGACAGCCCGCGGACCAGTTGGCCCAGTCCACTGCGCAGCCGTTCCGCGTCGCACTGGTTACCGGGCCGGACGTAGCTGAGGAAGTCTTGTCCCTCGACCAGATCCATGGTGAAGAACCACTGGCCGCCGTCAACCTCCAGGGTCTGCATCCCGACCAAGTTGGGGTGGTTGATTTCGGAGAGACTGCGGAACTCGCGGCGGAACCGGTGCAAGCGTTCCGCGTTGACTTCCTGGCCATCATGACCCGTGGGCAAGGTCTTGAGTGCCACTTGGTTCCTAGTCTTGATGTTTCGCGCGCCATAGACCACACCCATCCCACCGCGTCCCAATTCGCGGAGCAGTTCGTAGTCGCCCAAGCGATGCGCCGACGGACCCACCAGCGTCCGTGTTTGAACATCGGCGTCATCCAGTGGCGATGCTTGTGACTCATCGACCGACATCATTGATTGCTCATGAAACACCTGCCGTACCTGGCGAGCAAATTGAGGAAAGCGTCGTAGGTAATCGTCAGAACTTGGAGTTTCATGACTCTTGTTGCGAAACGCAATTTCGGTTTGCAGCAGATTCAAGAACAACTGTGCTTGGGCATCGTCTGGCACTTGATCGAACCACTGTTCCAGTTTCGGCCGCTTGCCCTTCTTCAACTCGGCACGGAATTCGCGACAGATCGAATCGATCTGATCAAAGATGTTCAAGCTCACGTGATCATCACGACGGTTCATTTCCCGGCCTCCAATTCAGCTTCATGTCGCACCCTTGCCTCCGCCGCCCGAGCATGATGGGCAGCGCGATCAAGGCCCAAGTACTCAACCTCTGCATCGGGAAGAACGCAGCCCAACGATTCTAGCAAATCCAACCCGCACTGCCGGTCGGCAGTTGCTTGTGGATGGTCCAGCATCGACTTGTCGATCAACGACCGAGCCAGTTCGTACTCCGCGCCAATCTTCTCGGCCGCAGCGATGGCCTTGTCGAAATATTTGATTGCCTTGCGTGTTTTGCCTTTCGCAACGGCCAACCGGCCCGAGGCTCGGTAGGTGGCCGGACGATGGTTCGGAAAGAGCCCGCACAGAATTCTCGCTACTTGGGCGCAAAGGCGTACACGAAGTGGAATGGAACTTCGGATGACCTGTTGAGTGCGTTTGCACCAGTTGGGCGACACGGAGGCGTCCACATACAACGGCAATGCCGGGAACGTGAGTTCATTGAACACCAACCGGAGATACATGCGAATAGCCTTCCCTAGATGGCGGCGTGCGTTCTCGTACTCACCGATCTGGAGCAACACTCTGGCCAGCTGAACCTGTGCAATACACAACGCAAAGGCCTTGAGGGAGTCCAGCGTTTCCAAGGCGCTGTTTGCAAGTACTAATGCTTCATCCGTCCTGCCTTGGCGCGCGAACCCTTCGGCCTGTCCGTATTCAGAATAAGCAAGCACGATGCGATCACCAGATGCAAGGGCGACTTTATGTTCGCGCCGCGAATAGTGCACAACCTTGGACGCATTACCTCGGATGGACCAGACATGCCAAAGGAAATGCGGGCAACCCCAATACAAATAATCTCCCGAACGAATCAATCCGCTTTCGGCTTGAACGAAAGCTCGCATGGCAGCTTCAAGTTCGCCTCGACTATAGTGATATACACCTTGATACGCAGACGCTTGGTCCGGCAGATCCGCAAGTTGAGCTGAATAGGTATTCGCCCAACGCATTAACCGTCTTGGGAACCAAGGAACACCCGCGAATTGAAGCGTGGAGGCATACTGAGTATAGATGATACTTTTGAGAGTTGTATCTTCAGAAACCTTGGCGACGACAGCCCCACGAATGTTCGTAAGGAGAAACACCGATACATCCAATTGTCCTAAGGTCGTGTGTAAGTTGCCATACATCCTCGAGAGCAGGTCGAGCTCTTCTGGCGAAAAGTTTTTCAATTTGAAGTACAAGCGAGCAGGAACGAAATGGAACGTGACCATCGAAGAAAACCCCGCGCAGAGTTTTTGGAACAACGTTTGCGGCAAACGGATCCCAAACTCCTCAAACCCAAGGCAAAGGCACCGCTGTGACTCGGCGTATTCACTGCGTTTCCAGTGGATTTCGCTCAGTTGTTGGTGGCATTTGGCTCTATTCAACCGCGTTGTGGCAAACTCAAGAGCGGAATTGAAATCCGCGTTGGCCTCAGAGTATTGATGGCAATTCGCTTTGGCTTTTGCGGTTAGAAAACGGAGTCGAAACTCCGTAGCTTTGTCGATGGATTCCGGTTTTCGTTCGCCCGCCTTCTGCAAGTGATCCAGCGCCGCTTCCATGGCGCCCGCCCCGAGCGAAATCTCGCCGGCTCGAAGCTGATACCCGAACGCTCGTGGGTCATTGCTTGCGAAACAATGGTGCGCCAGATCGAATACCCGAGCCGCCGTGGCTTGCTCACGATCCGCCGGCCTGCCAGTCAATGGCGGCAAGCAGGATTCCTCGATGACGTCCGCGAACTGCCGATGCCATTGTTCGCGAGCAGTAGTTTCCATGCCCGCCAATACCGCCTCGCGAATCTTGTCGTGATAGGTATCGACCAGTTGGTCAACTTTTGAGCCGATCAGGCGAACCAGCCGTTCGCTGCGCATGTGCGTAATCGCGGCAATCGCTGGTGATCGGTGACCGGCTACCGTCGAAACTTCACTGACAGAAACCGCCTTGCCCGCGATCGCAATGACTTCCAGTAGTTCCCTGGCACCCTGCGGGCAATTCCGCAACCGGTTCTCGACGACCTGAGCCAATGGAATTGACTTGAAGGATCCGCTGTCCGCATCGAAACCCTCGATCAATTGCTCGAGAAAATAGGGATTCCCCCTCGTGTTTTTGAACAGCTCGTTTGCACCTTGGTTGACGGCCTCGCCAATCGCGGCAAATCTCTGATGGAGGAATTTCAGGCACTGGGCCTCCGTCAATGGCTCCACCATGATGTTGCGAGTCGCCATCCATTCGTGCCGGCCGCTGATTCGTTGGTTCCACTCTCTCAGAAAGGGACTGTCGTCCATTTCGTCGCTGCGAAAGCTGCCCAGCAACAATGCACTGGGTGCATTCGGCGGATTCAAGAGACTGACCATCACTGCCGCGCTGTCGGCGTCTCCCCACTGCAAATCATCCACATGGATTACCAAGGGAGTGGTTCGAGCGATGTTGGTCATCAAGTCGCGCAGCGCGGCGAACGCCAGATTCCGCAGTTGTTTGTCATCCAGCCCGGAGATTTTTCGGCCGCGCCGGTTGGCAATCGGCGGCACCCGGCCTAAAACCGGAAACAGTTGAGCCAGCATCTCGATGTCCGGAGGCAGCAACTGCTCCAGAATCGCAGCCTTCTGGGATCGCAGGAATCGCACCAGTGGCTCGATAAAACTGTCGATCACTTTAAAGGGTACTGATTCTCGGTCGTAGCAGCGGCCAGACAAGACCAGCATCTCGGTACCGCGCCGCAGTGGTCCGAGGAATTTTTCCACGAGCGAGGATTTCCCCTCCCCACTCAGTCCTGTCACCCACACCACGACGGGCTGGCGTGTTCGCAGCATCTCTTGCCGGGCTTCCTCCAATTGGGCCAACTGCGTCTCCCGGCCGATCAGAACAATCTCTTCCTCCTGCGGTTCCAGGAAGTTGGGCTCGTCCTCGTCAGCCATCGACCCCGAGGAACCCGTCGAGCCAGCAGTGCCCGTGGAGCTGTGGGCGCGGGTCTCGTCCGCCAGTTGCAATCGTGCGCCAATCACCGCGGAACTCAAGCGTTCAGTTGGTACTCGTTTGAGTAGGCCGTCGACCAATTCGGCCATGTCACTGGGCAGATCAGCGCGGCCGGATAAGCTCGGTGGGTTCTGCTCGTGTTTCAGTCGCAGGAGCTCCATCGGGTTCTTGGCCGCAAAGGGCAATTCACCGGTCAACGACTCGTACAGCATCACCCCCAGCGCGTACCAGTCGGAGGCTTCGCTGCGCTGCCCTAGCATTTGTTCGGGCGCCGCATAGCGCGGTGTCCCGGCGAACATCGCCGAACGAGTTTGTGTCACGTCGGTGACTTTCTGCATCTCGGCCACCAAGCCGAAGTCCAGGATGGCCACGCGGCCATGGCGTTCTACCAACACGTTGCTGGGTTTCAGATCCCGATGAATGATCCGCCGCTGATGCAGGGCCATGATCCCTCGCGCCAATTGTTTCAGCGCGTCACGCAAGCGGGATTCATCCAACACATCCTGCGGCCGCACGAAGCTGAGAAAGTCTTCACCCTCGATCAAGTCCATCGTAAAAAACCACTGCGCCCCATCGACTTCCAGGCTTTGCATGCCAACTAGGTTGGGATGGTTGATTTCGGACAGCGAACGGAACTCTTTGCGGAACCGATGTAGTCGATCGGCATTCAGTTCCTGCCCGTCGTGACCCGTCGGCAGCGTCTTGAGCGCCACACGATTGCCGGTCTTCGTGTGCCGCGCTTCGTAGACCACCCCCATCCCACCGCGACCAAGTTCACGCACTAATTCGTAGTCCCCCAAGCGATTGGCCGCGGGGCTGTCGAACGTCGGTGTGTCCATCGGGGATGCCGCATTTTTTACCGCTCGTGTTTCGCCATCCGTGCTGTCGGACGAATCCATCGAACCCATCGTCGGCTCAAAGAACGCCCGGCGAATCTGTTTGGCATATTGCGGAAATCGTCTGACGTACTCGTCAGAATCGAGGCGTTCGCTCTTTCGCTGTCGGAAATTGACTTCAACTTCCAATAAGTTGGAAAATAATGTTTCCCGTCCGTTCTCCATGATCCTTGCCAGATATATTTCGATTCGAGGAGTTTGTCCGTCGACGAGCAACTTGCGGAACTCGCGGCAGATCTGGCTGATCTGTTCAAAGATGTTGATTCCGGCGTCCCCCGCCTGATTGTTCATGGCTCGAACTCCGAGAGTGGTTTAATGAGGGTAGGTTGGGGATACGACACGCCAAAATGAAATCCGCGTCCGCAACCACAAAGGTTCGCATTATCCGCCGTGACAACTATAGATCGTGCCAGAATAAACCGTCTTCTCATGCTCTTCGAATTTTGCATGGTCGTTTCCTAACCCTCTCTCGAATGTCCGCTAATCGACTGGCGAAATTATAGGAAACCCGACGAGCGAATGATACCAATGCACTTGATGCCGGATTATCTTGGCTGCCAGGCCTGAAGTTTTTCTTTAACAGCCCAAGCAGATCGAAATTCAAGCCGGCCATTGGAGTGGGGGCGAAAAGGTGAGAGTTGGAGAGGCGAGAGTTTGGCAATCGCCGGGAAAACAAGGGTCACAAACGCGAACAGGCCGACGTTTTGAGGCGTCGGCCTGTTCTAATAAACCAATGGTCAAACGGAGTCTGTTACGCATTAATGTAGGCTTGCGCGTCTATCGCGATGAAAGTCTTGATTTTCAGGTAAAAAGAAATGATGTCGTCGCTTTTCGCTTTGGGCTACTCTTGCCATTCTCGACAAATTCGAATTCCGCCAAATAATCACCGCCGCTTATTTGCCGGAGCCTCCAATTAGTCGTGAATTCGGTCGGTATCCGTCATCATGGATTCTCTTCGCAAGGTCTCGATCTGCCGCTGCCAATTCCTTCTGGTTTGTCTTGTCGTAAAAGTTGGCGCGGCGTTTCAACAATTGGTGTTCCAAACTCGGCTCGGGAACTCAGGAGCTCTGCCCGCTCGTTCGAACTCAAATCAACCGATCCAAGCCTGTCTGTCAACTGAATAATAGAAGATTCGGCAAACGTTTTGAACTCCTCTTGACGCATCGCTTCCTCGTAAACCTTGATCGCGGCTTCATCTTCGTTTGCCTGATCGGCATCCCCAATTTTCTCCCAATTGAAGATGCTGAGCCTGATCCGGAGCAGTTCCGTCCTTCTTTCTTGAGTGATGTCAGATTTCTGTAGCATTTGATTGACTTCATTGAGTACTTGGTCCCCCTTTCCCAGCACCCGCAATACAAACATGCGGTCGTCCTGGCCCTGTTTTGAATCTGGCTGCCATTTTAGACCGGCGTTGAGATCGGGAAGAATCAGGTCATGAAACATCCTTTTGGCATTCTCGGGACTAGGGGACTCACCATACTCTTGATACGGAACGGGATCAAAATGTTTGTACAACATAGACCATTTTCCGTAGTCCATGGAATCGGGGTGGCGTATCCTGATCCTGGCCCGCAGGAAATAGGCATCGCAAAACTCGGGGTTACGTGCAATTGCCGACGAGGAATCTTGAATCGCAAGTTCGTTTGCCTCAACACCGGCACGCACAATTGGGAATGCCAATTCAGAGGTAAACTCTTCGCTGCGCTGATGTTCGCTCAATTCAAGGTAGAGTTTTGCTCGTTCTAGAAAAAGATTCGCGTCGTTCCCGTTTTGATCAATTTTCTTTGTCAAAATTTCGATATTCGCGGCGATGTCGCTGGCTTGCCCTAAACTGGTGTCACAGTCTAACGAAAACATCAGAAGTGAATAGAAAAGAAATGGCAAGCGATCAAAACGGGCATTGAAATACCTAAAAAGGTCCTGCATCTTCAACTCCAAATCAGAGGTTTATGGACGTCGATTGTTGATGTCCTTGCGCCGGCCAACCAATAACAACTACCCGCATTGGTCGAAACCAGGGCTTTCATTATATAGCCTTTTTCAGCAAGTAGCACTCGCTCAGTATTTGAATTTTGGAGTTGCATTGTTGTATAACCTCTGAAAAATGCATTGAGATCCCTGGACGGTCGCAGCATCCTATGGTCGGATTGGTATATGGGTATCGAATGCTGGCATCGCTTGGTGCGAGGGAAACGAGGTCAATACAAATGAGAAAGCTGGGGACACACAGGAACCGTTGGTCGACAATCCTAGTACGGAACTGCATGTAGCGGTTGTAACCGGACAGTTAGCCCGACTCGTGTTTAAGGAAGAAAACCTCGCCCTCGCGGAGATTTTGTTGGATCGAGCGATCGGGCTGACGGAGAAGGTCTTGCAGCGGTCCCCGGACGACCGTCAACTCGCTACGAGTTATCCAGGAATGCTAGAAGATCGCGCAAACGTCTGCATTCGCCTGGGAAGACTGGAAGAGGCGCTTCATGACTATGAACGAGCCGTGGATGTCGAATCGGTCGCAATGCGGGCTTCGACGCGCATCGCCCGGGCCCGATTACACAAGCGGCTAGGAAATCATCGCCAAGCCCTGGCGGAGGTACGTGAGACCATCGCTGAATTGCCATCCGCGACACCTGCACATGTTTTGATTTTTGTTCTAAAAAGTGCCGCGCAGTAGTGTATCGAGTGCTCTGTTGCGGTTGACTCGGACAAAGAACTATCCGGTCCAGAAAAGATGACGCTTACAGAAGAGTATGCAGCCATCGCCGTGCGTCTACTCGAACAGGCCGTCCAAAAGGGTTTTGAAGAAATTGATATTCTCGCGACGAACCCTGAATTCGAATCATTGCGGAATCGCACGGACTTTCAAGCCCTCGGATTGTGAAGGAAAGGGTGGAGCCTGTTCTTATGATGGATGGCACCTATCTATCTGCGAAGATCTTCCCGTCTTTGAGAACCGCCGGACGGGCGCGAACCCTATCACCACCACAATCCGTTCCTATGCCATCGTTCGTTCCTGTGTGAAGCAAGACCAAGCTACAGCCAGAATATCTAGCGATTCCACCGGTTTTCTGTGGCAATTATTAATACCGCACGTTAACGCCCACCGTGGCAATGTGTGTGTCTGCTTGAGTCGCTACTTCGGTTCCTGGAACCGCGCCAACGCCTGGCAAATTGTAGGGGCCTGTGGATCCCCATTCCCAAATGTAGTTATAGGCGCCGCTGACCGACACGTTTTCGGTCAGGTGATACGTCATGCCACACCCTGTTACGTGCTGATAACTCAAGTCCGAGGCAAGATTAAAAAACGTGTCTTCGTCGTTGATCAAGTCCGAGGAATACGTGTAGCCAATGCGACCATCCAAGCGGGGCCCTAACTCGAATTGTGCTCCAAACGCGGCGGCAAACTGATCACGAAAGCCAAGGCCGGTTACACTGCCATCCGCGCGGTACCCGGCGGGAGACCCGAGGTGTCCGCATAATTCAAGTATCGTAGATCGGCGGCAAGGATGGTTCCCGGAACCCCGCGGTACGAGACACCTGTGGAAACGATCAGGGGCAGGGTTACATCCACTTTGTCGATGCGAGGAAGGCCAGTGGCGTCTTCCGAGAAATATCTGAATGGCTCAAACCATGTCGGAGTTTTGACGTTGGCTCCAAGTTGCCACCGGGAATCGTGGATGTAGTGAAAACCGGCTTGAGCCCCCAATCCCCAATGATATCGAGTCCCGTCTCCCCGTGGGTAAAGGCCATCCGCATTGGCAGCGACAAAGGCATTGTCGTCCAGCGTGATCTTCCCCATCCCAATGGTTGGCCCAGCTGCGAAGGATAGTCGCTCCGTTACATTGATGGAGATAGCCGGATTCATCTGAAAAAAGGTCGCCTCGGACTTGATTCCTCCGACGCCAGCCCCTCCCAATGCAAATGGAGGGGAAAGGACAGGGTTGGTGGCATCACCTCTGATGTTGAGCCCAAATCCGGCAACACCAAAAATTCCGAGACCAAACGTGACGTCCGGATGATTCGTGTGGTGAACCCAAGCGATCGTAGGCACGGGATTGGCCCCACTTTCGGCATCGGTTATTCCAGCGCCGAGACCTGGGACTGACGAGGCAATCGAGTAGTTTCCGTAAAGGGTCTCGAATCCAAAAGCCATTTCATTGGTTGGAAGGTGGCTGATCGTTGAGGGGTTCCAATACATGGAACCAATCGCTTCGATGGCAGCACCCGTCGTTGCGCCGCCCATTCCGCGATTGACCGCTCCGCTTGCGGGAAGAAAGATGCCTTGTGCGTAGATTTCGGCAGTGGACGCTGTTGTCAAAGTGCCAACGGCAATCCCGAGAAAAAATGTTCTGAGCGATGTTTTCGTTTTCATTTTGTAGGACTTATTACAAAGGATCTGGTTGTTTCGATTACTCCTAATATTCCAAATCGGGAAGACAGGAAAACTTCTGCAAAATAAAATCCAAGTTTGCTCCATTTTTGTGAAGTGATTTGCAAGATTGTTAGAGTGATTTGCGAAGACTGTTAAGATTTGACGATTAGGGAAGCAAACAGAGTGAAGCCAGTGGTTTTAGGCACGGAGGTCGCGTAACGGAACCCCCGGACCGGAGATGCCGTAGCCCGCAGGCGGAGCGACGGTGTGTTGAATTGTTCCTGTAACATCGGAGGTCCAGAGGCGAAGCGCTAGTTTCGCAAGCAATTGACTCGCAAAAATCGGTTACACTGGTTACAAGCAGCTGTTTGCGGCTGTCGGTGCTCTCAGGTTTGTCACAAGCAGGTATCCAAGTGGATCGCGACGAAAACGTTTTGGCAAAGATCCTCGTGGACTTCGAGCGGGCTTGGCAATCTGGCCAAAGGCCGGCTTTGTTCGATTTCCTCAGTCGGGTATCCGACGAACTGCGGAGTTCTTTATTACAACAACTCGTACCATTGGACGCGAAACATCGCCAACAATTGGGCGAGGTGGTTTCGGTCGATGACTATCGCGACCTGTGTGAGTCCGTGGGCTTGGACCCTGCGGTTTGCCTTTCCAACCTCATCAGTCCTACACCGGCTAATCGCGCCGCCCGGCAATTGGATGTCACTGGTGACTACTTGGCTCCGGAACTTGCGGATAGCGGTTCGGTGGCATTCATCGTCGAACAAGGAGCAACCCGCAACGCTCCCAAACCTGACGACGTAAAACCGGCAGTGGCCTACATCGGCCGGTATCGCATCGAGCGTGTCTTAGGCAAAGGCGGATTCGGCCTGGTCTACTTGGCCCATGATGAGCAACTGGACCGACGCGTCGCGATCAAAGTACCCCATGCCCACCTGATTGGCGACCCTGAAAACATTGCGAGCTATATCGCCGAGGCCCGCACGGTCGCCAAGTTGGACCACCCGCACATCGTTCCGGTCTACGACGTGGGCAGCACGAACGAAGTTCGTTGCTTCATCGTGTCGAAATTTATTGAAGGCTCCGATCTGGCTGCTGTGCTCAAACAGAAACGACTGGGTTATCGCCAAGCTGCCCAGTGGATCGCCGCCATTGCCGAGGCTTTGCATTACGCCCACAAGGCGGGGTTGGTGCATCGTGATGTCAAGCCGGGCAATATTCTGATCGGCAAGGACCAACAACCTTACGTGGTTGACTTCGGCTTGGCCCTTCGCGAAGAGAACATCGGGCAGGGCCCTCATTTCGCCGGCACTCCGGCCTACATATCCCCGGAACAGGCTCGGGGCGAAGGGCATCGCGTCGACGGTCGCTCGGACATTTTTAGCCTTGGAGCTGTGTTCTACGAGTTGCTGGTCGGTCGCCGAGCGTTTCGTGGTGACACCTTCCAGGAAGTCTCCGAGCGGATCATCCGCTATGAACCGAGGCCCCTCCGGCAATACGACGAGAACATCCCCAAGGAACTGGAACGAATCTGCCACAAAGCCCTGGCCAAACGAGCGACCGACCGCTACTCGACCGGCTTCGATCTGGCTCAAGACCTGTGGCTGTTCTTGCAAGAGCAGGCTCAGCTGCATGTAGGCCATTCGCCCGCCACTCCCGCCGGGTTACCAATCGGAGATAACGACCGATTGAGTGCTGACTCTGGTAGAGCCCAGTCCCCCACGCCAACCCCGACGACTCCGGCCTTCGCGGACAGTCAGCCGGTGAAGATCGTGCCCAAGGGCTTGCGATCATTCGATGCTCACGATGCCGATTTCTTCCTGGAACTGCTTCCTGGTCCCCGAGATCGAGAGGGCCTACCCGACAGCTTGCGGTTTTGGAAGACTCGAATTGAAGAATCCGATCCTGACAATACGTTTTCGGTTGGCTTGGTCTATGGCCCTTCGGGTTGCGGCAAGTCGTCGTTGGTCAAAGCTGGGCTGTTGCCGCGACTCTCGGCCGACGTGATCGCGGTATACGTTGAAGCCACACCAGACGAGACGGAAACACGTTTGCTACATGGATTGCGAAAACGTTGTCCAGGCCTAGAAGACAACCTGAGTCTGAAAGCCACGCTGGCAGCGTTGCGACGAGGCCAGGGCATCCCGGTCGGCAAGAAGGTGCTGATTGTCCTCGACCAGTTCGAGCAATGGTTGCACGCCAAGAAGGAAGAAGAAAACAGCGAGCTGGTGCAAGCCCTACGGCAGTGCGACGGGGGCCGGGTGCAGTGCATCGTGATGGTACGGGATGATTTTTGGTTGGCGGCAACCCGGTTCGGTATGCAGTTAGAAGTCGACTTTGTGCCGGGTAGTAACATGGCCCTCGCTGACCTTTTTGATCTCGATCATGCCCGAAAAGTCTTGGCGGCATTTGGGCGAGCCTTCGGTAAACTTCCCGACAGCCTTCGCGAAGTGGACAACGAGAAAAAGTCCTTCCTCAAAGAGTCCGTCGCTGGTCTGGCCGAAGATGGCAAAGTCATTTGTGTACGGCTGGCTTTGTTCGCGGAGATGATGAAGGGTAAGGCTTGGACACCGGCCACGCTGAAAGAAGTCGGTGGCACGAAGGGTATCGGCGTCACATTCCTGGAAGAGACGTTTAGCGTACAGACTGCTGTTCCCAGACACCGGTTGCACCAGAAAGCAGCTCGTGCGGTTCTGAAAGCGTTACTTCCCGATTCCGGCACCGACATCAAAGGCACCATGCGGTCGTATGCCGAGCTATTGGAAGCCAGCGGCTACGGCAACCGCCCCAAAGACTTTGATGATCTGATCCGCATCCTGGACAGTGAAATCCGGCTGATCACGCCGACCGATCCGGAGGGAATTGAGAAGGGAGAAGAGAGAAGTGAGAAGAGTGAAAGGCAGCGTGTAACCGATCGCTCCTCCATAACTTCTCACTTTACACTTCGCTCTTCTCACTTCTATCAATTGACGCATGACTACTTGGTGCATTCGTTGCGGGACTGGCTGACGCGGAAGCAACGTGAGACGAAAAATGGTCGAGCGGAATTGAAGTTGGCCGAACGAGCAGCGACTTGGGCGGCGAAGCCGGAGAACAAACAACTCCCAACCCTTTGGGAATGGCTCACCATCCGTCGCTTGACCGAACAGGCCAAATGGAACCCCAATGAACAGCGGTTGATGTCCCGTGCGACTCGCGATCACACTTTGCGAGCCGGATGGGTGACGATGTTGGGTGTGCTACTGATGGTGGGTGGCATTGGGCTAAAACGCTGGAACGATGCCCGTCAACTGGAACGGGACGCAATCAACCTGGTCAGCTCCATCCAAACGGCGGACTACGACAAACTACCCGATTTGATTGCGATGCCGGAGGCCATGCGAACGGTTGTCGTCCCCAAACTCAAAACGGCCTTGGAGCAGCACGCTCTGCAATCGGCGGAACGGTTGAAACTGAGCCTCGGGCTCTTGCCCAGCGATCCTGGGCAGGTCGATTATTTGTTGCAGCGTCTCTTGTCAGCTGACGCGAATCAGGTTCCGCTGCTGGTCAGTCAACTACAGCCCCGTGCAATGCTGATCGAGCCCCAGTTGTGGACGACTGCCAAACAGCACGATCCGCAGAGTCTGTTGCAGGCGGCCAGTGCCTTGGCCAACTATGCTCCGAAGGACGAGCAATGGGTGTCCATTGCCGGGCAGGTCGCCGACCAGGTTGTTCAGGAAAACCCTCTGCGGATCGCCGTCTGGATCGAGGCCCTACGACCGGTGGCTAAGCCACTCAATCCGGAACTGCAGCGAATTTATGCCGCCAGTGCCGAGTCACGGCCGCAAACGGAAATTGATCTGGCCACGGAGATTCTGGAAAGTTATGCGGCGGATGATTTTAAGTTGTTGCATGAATTGGTACTGGTGGGACAACCACGTCAGTTCAGCAAGATGTTTCCTAATTATTCTCGGTTTCGTCAGCAGGCACTGGAGGTTCTACGCAATGAGTTGGCCCAACCCTTTACGCCGGAGAACCCTGATCTACCAACCGAAGATCTGCAGCGTTTGCGTTTGGCACACATCGCGAAGCAAGCCAATGCGGCGGTGGCGCTGGTGCGACTGGAGGACCCGACACCCGTTTACCAGTTCCTAACGGTCGATCGAGATCCGGAAGCCCTGTCGCAGTTCATTTATCGCATCCGGGGACGCGAGGTCAGCTCCTCCTTGCTGATCAAGAGTTTTCAGGAACTGCAAGCCCAGCCGGTTCCAGCCGACCCACAGCAGCGACAACATCACTTTTTTCGACTGTACGGCTTCTTATTGGGGTTGGGGGAGTACACGTTGGAGCAACTTCCGGCCCAACAGCGGGAGGCGTTTGTCGCAGACCTGGCGCAGATGTACGGCAGCCACCCCAGTCGAGCGGTCCACAGCGCCTTGGGCTGGTTGCTGCGTCGTTGGGGGCAAGACGAAGTGGTGCGGCGGGTTGATGAAACACCGTTGGATTATGATGAAAGTGGTCAGCGTGAGTGGTATGTCTTGAAAATCGATCCACCTCGAAGGGCTGCTGACCCGGGTCCGAAAAACGGGCTTAATGACGATGCGGCCGCTGATGAAGCGACAGTCGGAGTAAAAACGACGAACGCGAAGCCGTTGATCGATCTAGCGGCTCCGATCTATTTCACGATGATCGTGTTTGCCGGCGGGAAATTTGAGATGGGCGACCCAAAAAATCGCCAGCGAGGGAAAGTATCCGGTCCGCTGGCCGTCAGCGACCGGGAGGTGACGTGGCGACAATTCAGTCCAATTGATGGTGACACGCATCGGCAGAGCTGGGAGCGCCAATTTAAGAGATTGTTAGGCGACGAAGATCCGACCTTTGGCCTGAGCTGGTTTGATTGCGTGAACTACTGCCGCTGGCTAAGTTCGGCGTTGGGGCTTGACGAAGCACGGCAGAGTTACGAGGAATTGGAGTTCCCGGAAGGGGCTGAATCCCAGGGCCCTGGCTGGCTGAATTTACCGGTGACTACGGAATGGCCGCTGCGGACGGGCCGACCGGGGTTTCGGTTGTTGACCGAAGCGGAATGGGAATACGTGGCTCGGTCTGGGACGGAGACAACCTACAGTTTTGGCGATAGCGAGAGTTTACTGGGCGATTATTGCTGGTACCAAGCCAACTCAGGTGATTGGTCGCATAGGACTGGGCTGCTGCGTCCCAGCGTAGGTGGTCTGTATGACATTCATGGAAGCCTATTTGAGTGGACGAATGATTGGAATACAAGGGGCTCGAACCGCGTGAGCCGCGGCGGCAGTTGGGGCTCCGGCGCGGCGGCTTGCCGGTCGGCGAACCGCTACTACGTCACCCCGACGGACCGCACGAGCAGCGTCGGCTTCCGCCTAGCCCTGAGTCCCCCCAGTCGGGCACAGGTCCCGGCGGAGCCGGACAGGGACAGGTAAGCGGAGCCGGTGGGCGTAGGCACGGAGGGAGGTGGCCGAGCCACGACCGGAGATTCCGGAGTCTGGCGGTGTAGGGACTGGCCGCCTAGGAAAAACCGCGTCCAGGGCAAATCGCCAGGTTCGCATCCAATCGACTCGCCAAGATCGATTACAGTTTTTGATTTGCGTCATCCTCTACGGTCTAATGTTACCGACTACCTACTGATGACAAACTGGAAGCACCCGACTGCTGCAAACAGCTGCTCGCAACCAGTCCACCGAGACCGCGATGGTCCACACGCGTGTCTGAAGCCGGACCGGTAATCGACATTAATTTCCGCTAATCGCCGAAAAAAAATCCGAAGACAACACCCGCCAAACGCGGCACACACTACACGTCGTAGTTTTTCTCGACTTCGCTCCAAATCTGAACCCAAGAATCGGATTCGTTTGGTCGACCCGCAAGGGCATTACACACTGACTGACCAATGTACTCACGGGCTCACAGCCAACCAACGAGTCCACCGTGCCGCTGATGGTCTCAAGTATTGGAAGACCACTTTCCCACTCCCAAGCGAGTGGGCGTAAGAGTACCGGCATGCGCCTGAGTACGAGTTCCTAGATGGTCCACACCAAGCCGTGCATCGCGAGGAGGCCTGCAAAAAGCAAAACGGCTCCTAACAACTTGGCCTTGAGCACTCGCAGGCGACGTTTCATGACTTGGCGTAAAACCGGCGACGTCTGGCAATGCTGAAGTCGCTCGATTCGTTCGGCAATCGACGGATGCATCCAGGTGACATGAGTGAGCGCCATGCCAGTCAATTCGGCGGTGCAACGAATCGCCGTAATCAAATCATCCGGGGTCACTGAAGTTTGCGCGTTTGACTCCATGTCGCTGGTTCGTGTGGTTTGGTTGTATTCCAGAACAAACCCGTCGGCCTCGTACTCCAGGGCTCGAGAAACGAAGCCCATCAACAAG
>JAUXWY010000007.1 GCA_030681235.1 Pirellulaceae bacterium
CGCTCCCCCAAGTCGGGAATCTAATTCAGGACAATTCCTTAGTTTAGAGTGTCGGCCCTTCGACCGACGGGTGACGAAAGATTCCGTGCCGCTTCCGTTGGTAGCAAAAACAGCAGTCGAGCCGATCGACACGCACCACGAATTGTCGCACCTCAAGCCGTCGTGACCGGTCCAATCGTGCGACACGTCAGAATCGACAGTCGCTCGATCGCGGATCGGCCCTTTCGACTAACGCGGCAGCGCCTCAGTGAGTTGGCGCAACGCGGCATTGATCTTCATTTCTAATAGCGTTCGACCCAGTTCCGCCGTGGCCAACTCCGGACTGCCGTCGTGGCCAAGGTCCGTTCGCTGGAGCGATTCCAGGTTCCGGAGACCGTCCGGTCGGACCGCCAACCATTCGGACGTGTCCGCCACTCCCGCATGCGTTCCCAACGCCTTGACCGTAAAACCCTGTTCGCGAAGCCATTCGGACTGCCCATGACCCTCATAATATTGATCGAGAAACAAAACTCGCTGTCCGGACCTGCAGCGGAGCTTCAACGACGCGGCCGCCGCGCGCAACGGCTCTTGATTGCCGCCGCTATCTCCTAACAAAATGACGTATTTGAACCCTTGTGTCAAAAAGCTCTGCGTCGCAGCTTCCACAACATTCTGAAAGACTTCGGGCGGCAAACTGATGGTGCCAGGGAAATTCACATGCGGTTGCTCGGGAACATAAGCCAGCACCGGAGCAAGCAATGTGCCACCACGACGAGCGGCAATCTCGTGGGCCGTGAATCGCACGATCGCGTTGTGTTTGCCGGTCGGCAAGTGCGGGCCGTTTTGCTCGGTACCGCCCGTCGCCAACAGCACCGTGTCGTATCCGACAGCTTGGGCTTGAGCGATTTCGGTCCAAGTCAATTCTTCGATCCACAAACTTGGCAGCGGTTGCTCCAACGGTGGCAACCCGACGACAGGTTGCCCAATCGCGGCGGGTTCCGCGACGTGACGATCTTGCCAGTTCATGAAAAACAACATGCCCATGACGATCGCACCGATCAAGATGCACAAACCAACTCGACCCGGCCGAGGCCCTCGGTCAGACCAACTCGCCGCTGCATCGAATTCCGAATTCGGAGTGGATGTTGAATCAACGTGTCGAGTTGGTGATGAACGAGCGAGCATCAGTTGGGCAATCGACCGGAGGCTTCCGATTGTTGGGCACTCTGCAGATTTTCGACTGGACCAATCGGCGCCGCGTTGCCCGGCGAGGGCAGTGGCGCGAATTGTACCGTGACCTCATCGACATAGGCGGTGCCATAGCCAGTCAAGGCAATGTTCAATCGCAGAGTATGCGGTTCGTTGGTCGCACGGTAGATTGTGAACGGCTGCCAACCGGTGGTCGAGCGAAAACGTTGGGCCATTTCTTCGCCGCCCAAACTCTCTTGAATGAGCAGTCCGTCGACAGACGCGGTGATCGGCGCGTCGATCCTGACGAAGCCGTTGATGCGAACCAATTGATTGGCGGGTACCTCAATCGGGCCTGACACAATCCAGACCGGAGCGGACTCGACTTGTTTTGGCGCCAACCCGCCTTCGGGCTGGGCTGCCAGCAACAGACCTCGGCGTCCATCCACAACCGCATCTTGATGCAATTGCACAATCGTGCGAATCGATTGGCCAACGGCACTTTGGTGCTGCCAACCATTGTTTGTCAAATGGCCGAGGTCCTCGAAGTCACCGCCCGGCAACGCATTGGGCGACCAAGTCACGCCACCCAAACGGGCCATGGATTGCCAATGCAACGGAATCAAGATCGGATGAAGAACCACAGGACTGCCCGCCGGCCACGGCAACATGGCATGCGCTTCCCGAATCAACGAATCGTGAATGGCACCCAATTCGCGTTGCAGTTGCACACTGGAGACCCAGACCGCCAAAGCATCGCTGCTCGTGACTTGTGCCTGTGTGACATTGGCCAATTCGTTGATTCGGAGCACCTGTTCTCGCAAGCCCGTGGGTTCGCGACCGGCCTGCAACATCGCTGAAAAAACTCGGTTGGCCCATTCGGCCGACGACTGTGCTTGTTCGATGAGCAGTTGTTGCGTGGTCCAAGCTTGAGCGGCCTGTGAGGTTTGCTCGACATACCGAACGACCAATGGATCTTGAGTTAAAACCAACAACTCCCAGTCGGCGGCGTTTTCAATTTGGATCGCCATTTGCCCGCCCAACCGCTGATGAGTCGCGGGAATCAATCCGGTGGGCGTCAAACGATAGGGTTGCTCCGAAGTACCCGCCGCCGAGTCGCGAACCGTGAGCAATGAACGCTCGGCCGCACCTGCCGAATAGGATTCACGTCCCGTTGTCTGTTGCACCAAGAGCAAACGCGACAAACTGGTTTTCAAAATCGAAACTTCCAGGTTGGGCTCGGATTGTTCCAAGCGTGCCCCCACCACTGCTCCGGCAATCCAAGGCGCCACTTGCAACAATTGTCGGTTGACCAAGGTCAGATTCAATCGTCGTTGCGGACTGACTTCAGAGCCTTCGTCCAACCGAGTTCGACTGCGAAACAAGAACCCGCGCGCTCCACCGGCGGCCGCTTGAAGCACTTGCCCGCGCAGCTGCGTGTACTGAACCGCCAACGGAGCATTCACTCCGGAAAAGAAAGCCGCTTGTTCGGCGACGGACGCAGGCAGTTCCGTTTGAATTTCTGCCAACAACGGCACGTAAGCTTGAGTAAGGTCGTGTTGCCCACGCAACCATCGACTGTACTGCGTCAGCGGAAACGAAGTGCCGACCACGGGACGACCCACACAAATAATCTGAGCAAATCGAGCGTAGTCGGCCAAACCACTTCGGGCTTGGACCAAGACCGGCCGATCTTGCCGCGGATCGACTCTGCGAATCTGATCGACCCGTTGCCGAACCGTGCCTTGATCCAATCCATGGACATCTTGTCCTACCAACCAAGCCAAGACCGCATCGTACTGCCAATCGACTGGGACAGGACCGTTGTCCGTCGGCGGCGGAGCGATCACCCACAAGTCATTTTCGCGAGCCATTCGCAATTGATCGAGCGACGGGACACTGCTGAGCCATAGCGTATTGAAGCCCACGTCCCGCAGCATGTTCATTGGCTCGCCGTTGTATTCGATCGCGCGAATGACAAAGGGACGACCATCCACCAAAACAACGGTGCCGTCGGTTTGGATTCGACTGGGACGTACCGCGTCTTCCTGGGCCAACCCGTCGCCGACCGCGACCAACAGCAGCAAAGCCCAAAGGGCAAGCGTCACGCAACGTTGTGGGGGTCGGATAGTAGGCATCGACATCGTCCATCGCTCTTAATTTGCATCGATCATGCGGAATTCATCGGCCGGTGAGTGAAATTTTCTTTGAAAATGTTGATCAAATGCCTCAAGTCGATCGTAGAAGATGCGATTGAGCAACAAATTTGGTTTTTGCGACAAAAGTGCCACAAACAGGGCTTTTACCAGTATTTTTTGGCAACGACCAGAGCATTCACGAGGTGTTTTGGCATCATGTTTCCAAAAAGCATCCAAGCCAAAATATGATCGTAAACCATTGGTACAAGACGGTTTACGCCAGTCCGTCGATTGAAAATTTGCAATTGGCATACGGACTGCTCTAATGATCTTCATCGGAAACAGCTCCCCAAACCCAGACAGGAAACGCGACCATGAGCACCACGCAACAAAACGTCAACGATTCGGCCACCGACAACTCCGCTGATCTGACACAACTGATTGGGTTGGTGGCCGAGCTGCCTCCTCAGTTTCGCGACCGCATTCAATCGGTACTGGGCCGAGTCGTCGAAAGCACACAACGTCGTCGTCGCATCCTGACCTTGGTCCAGGAAGCTCTGGGTCAACTGCGGTTGGACATGAAATACTTGGTGTTCGACCTCGAAGCGACTCGTCGTGAACGCGACGAGTTCAAGAGTCGATCCGAAGGCAGCGAAGAATAGTGCTGATCGATCTCCGATGGGGACCGATTGCCGCTGGCCATGGCTGGAGCTCGCTAGCATTTGCGAGTTCGCTCGGGATTCATGTTGACCGAATCCACCTGTTTGGAACACATTGAGTAGCGGTCCCGAACGGATGAAACGGGCCAGCCAAACTTGATGGAGCGAGTCGATGGCACAGCCTACTCAGTGGTACAGTCGGATTTGTATGTTTCTCTTGGTCGCTGCGCCTACTGGGGTGTGGGACTCGAGCGCGTGCGGACAATCTTTGAATTCTCCGCTGCGCCCGTCTGGTAACGCTCCGTCGATGTTGCCCACACAGTTAGGGCCGCCCACACAGCTGTCTCCCGCACCGTTAGCGCCATCGCCGTTGGGATCGCCGTTGGGATCGCCGTTGGGTTCGCCGTTGGGATCGCCGCTGGGTCCGCTAAGTCCCGCTGCCACCGGAAACTCCGGTCTAACAGGGTCTTTGCCCAATAGCCCGCTTCCGTCTAGCCCGTCCTTGCAACCGATGGGCGGATTGCAACCCGTGGGCGGACTGCAACCATCGGCAGCAAGTACGACCCCTTTGGGTGGAGGCAATGCCGCAATCGACCGAGGCGTGGTGACCTTGAACGTTCCAGAGACCTTTGCCGCAAGTCGAAACACGGGCAATGATATTCAGCGAATCAACTATGAAACACAGGCTGCGGACAGTGGTCTGAGTCCGATGGAGCAGCGGTACTCGGCTTGGTGGCGAGATGTTTTGGCAAGCGCCAACGTCACAGGGCAAGGTGTCGAGTTGAAATCTTTGCTGCAAAACAGCAGTGGCCCGGATCGTGTCCCAATGATTCGCGAGTATTGGCGATTGAGCGAGGCGATTGTCGCGGTGCATATTCATCGCGAGTCTTTGGAAACATGGCAACGAGCGACGGCTCAACAGGCTCAGCAGCCCTTGGCGCGGACGCTCGTGGAAATGCTGAACTTGCAGATCGAGCAAGCCAACGCCACTGTCGAGGCCGAACAAGAGCATTTGGGGCTGTGGCTCCAGCGACACGGAATGACGCAGCAACCGCGGCCGGTCGATGCACCTTTCCTGGGTTTGTACGACACGAAACTGAGCCAATTGCAACAACAAGCATCGGCGACAACGGACTTGGCCGTGTTGGCCCAACAAGTGGAGCAACGCAAGCAACGAGCCTTGGAAGACGAAGAGGTGATCGACTGGGCCGATCAAGAATGGGAACGAGCCCGTGGCAGCGGTGACCTGCAACGGATGGCGGCGATGATCCAATTGCGACAATCGGCGTATCTATTGTGGTTGAGCGGCGTCACTCGCTACAACGAAGCCATCGCCCAATACGCTTTTCGCGTCGCGGGTCCAAACGTCCCTGTACCGCAGCAGTTGGCCATGCTGCTCCGCCAACCGATCGTGGATGGTCGTCTCACCGACATCAGAACCGACACTTGGTTCCGCTCGGCACCGGCAGCCCTTGGTGCCGACTTCCGAGAAATCGCTCCGGTCAGCTACAATCAATCGCAGTTCGGATTCGATCCTGCGGGCGGAGTGACTGGGAATTGGCAACCGGCCCGCCGTCGCTGAGCCGGGTAGCTTGCCAACGATCGGGAGATGATGCTCAAGTTTCTGACAATTGAATCGACGTGCGATGAAACTGCCGCCGCCGTCGTCGATGAAGATTTGCAAGTGTTGGGGGAAGTCGTTGCGTCGCAGGAATCGCTACATCGTCGGTTCCACGGCGTGGTGCCGGAAGTGGCGGCTCGCCAGCATGTGCAAGCGATCCTGCCGGTCGTTGATCTGGCACTGAGAAAATCGCAATGTTCTCCTAGCGATTTGGCAGCGGTGGCAGTCGCCAATACTCCGGGACTGGCCGGTTCTTTGTTGGTTGGATTGAGTGCGGCGAAATCGTTGGCCTGGGCGTGGAACTTGCCGCTGATTGCGATCAACCATTTGCACGCCCATGTGTACGCTTGTCGCGTCGCGGCAGGAGTCGAGACTTTTCCTTGCGTTGGCTTCATCGTCAGCGGCGGACATTCGAACTTTTATCGTTGCGATGATCCGCTCACGTTTCAATATTTGGGGGGAACGATCGACGATGCGGCCGGTGA
>JAUXWY010000023.1 GCA_030681235.1 Pirellulaceae bacterium
CCTGGGGGAAAACCTACTGAGCAACCGCATCATCCGCAGCCCAGCCATCCGCATTTCGAGCAGGAGGTCGCTGCTGCGTTGGCCTTCGTACAATTGGGCGAGAATTCGAACTTGATCCCGAATTTCGCTGTTGCTGGGAAGGTCGGCCGGCTTGACCCAATCCTTTTGCACGTATCGAGCCGCTTTCATTTTGGCGCGATAGTATTCAGATTCTTCCCGCGAGTAAAGCAACCGAGCCGCTTGCCAAGCAATTTGTTGGCGAACTTTGAAATTGGACATGGACATCGCCGGATCATCACGGCGAACAATAGAAAAACAACGGATCACCAAATCGTTCGCGGCCAAACCAGCCGCGGATGCAGTTTCTAGCACGCCGCAAACCAAAATGCAACTCGAGTTGCGATTGTTCTGCCTGAACAACGGCAATTTAGCGAGCGCTGGTGTACCGGCTTTATCCGGCCGGTTAGCTGAAAAAAAGCGTTTTCATAACCCCCGCCGGCTAAAGCCGGTACACCAGCGCTCGCTAAATTGAGCCCGTTACAAATTCCCGCATTTTTCTTAATCGTACGTAAGTTACGTGTGACGATCCAATATCGCCCTAATCCAGCTTCTTTAACAACGCCTGAATGGCTGTCCATGGTACTGCTAATTTCACAACCAAGGCTCCGGGATCAAATCCCGATAGTCCCTCAGCATTTTCGTCGGTACCGAACCAGTCTTCGTCGGAGTCCGCCGCTCCATCCATCAATTCAGCACTCGCGATCATCGGACCATCGCCCATGACGATCGTGGACACGAGGCCCACCAGTTCGTGATTCGAGTTGTAGATGCCACACCCACTCCCGCCCGGCGCATAATCGGCCGAGATCTCCATCCAAGGGTGCTTTCCAATCAAAGCGTGTCGCTTGACGTAGCCGCGATCGTAGGTGTAAAAACGATTTTCCGTGTGGTGCAATACAACAATGTCGTCGGCCGTAACTGGAGCCTTGGCCGCCAAGGGAACCCACGGGAATGCACTCCCTTCCAACTTGACGATGGCCACGTCCGTCGCTCGGTTGCCGGCCACCAATTCAGTGACTCTCACAATTCGACCATCGGACAGCAAACCAACCAGTTTCTTATTGAACGCTTCGGCAATGTGGAAATTGGTGATCGCCAGACCATCGGGACTGATGATCACAGCACCCCCGACAAAGAACTCTTCGTCCGAACCACCACCCCCAATCACCATCGTGGCGTGAATGATTTGATCCAACGTTGGCTTTTGTCCATCAAATGAAGGCAAGGGTAACGAAACGCTTGGCGGCACTGCTTCCAAACTCGTTCGCTTCCAGCCGGCAGTTTTCCATTCTTTTCGTTTTTGAAGTTGTTCGAAATATCGGTGATAAATCGCACCAAAGATGTTGCGATCATTCAGGGGCCTGTCCAAGCCAGCATAGGGAACAAAATTTGTTCCGGGATCTTCGGGCAAAGTATCGTCGGTCGCAGGACCGGCACTCCCTTCCAACACCGAATGGCGTTTGTCAAACTCAGCTGGTGACAGTGTGCCGTTTTGATCATGGTCAAGTTGCTGAAACATCGTTTTGAACGGTAGCGATTTGTCTACGAGCCGATCTCGCAGGTAGACCGTCCATTCCGTCTCCGTGATCACTCCGTCGGCATTGGTATCAGCTGCCGCAAACCCGACCGGCAACGGCGTCGTCACTTGAGCAATCGCAACTTGGGCCCACGCCACTCCCAGGGCCATAACCAGCACGTACTTCAACAGCTTCACAGACACAGATGGTTCCGTTTCTTTCGGTGGGTCGTTCCGAGCGATTCGAGCCCGCTGCTCCACCCAACGGGCGATACAACTGGCGACGACACGGAGGACGGGGCGAACTACACAGCAGTTTAGATCCAAGGACAACAATTCGCCAGTTACCCGAGTGGCAGTTCACTACCGCCGCAGGCGCCGCAGGGTGATGGTGATCGAATGCGACTGGCCAGATTGAAGTTCCGAAACGGTTTCCTCCAATTCGAAACCTTCGCGATTGACAAACACATGAAAGTTCTTCCCGGCTGGCACGTCGTTGAAGATTGCCTCTCCTTGTGAATTGGTACTTCGCTGTTGATTTTCGCGATCCCGATCCGTGATGAATTTATAGCGTTCATGGACGGTCCACGCCCGCCATTCCAGAGTCTTGCGCCATAACAGGTAGCGAGTGCTTGAACCTTTGCCAACGAAACATAACTCCGGCGGAAAGATCTCGGCGATCTGCGAGATGGCGGCGGCACCATCCAGGGGCTCGCCAGCTTCATCAACGACGAGCACTTTTAGGTTGGTGGTGCGCTCCATTTCAATCTCAACACGAAGCGCTTCGTCTTCCAGGTAATGGAGTTGGTGGTAACGATGATAGCTCGAACGTTCGTTGGCCGGATTGCGACTGACAAGACCTGGTGCACTAGCTAAAAACCCGGCCACACTATCGGGCGGCAGGCAAGGCACTAAAAAACTTCCGTCTTCAGCCACATCAATAATGTCCAACCATTCCCACGACGGCAGAGCCTCGCTCTTGACCTTGCTAACGACCCGGACTGCGATTTGCCCACCGCTGACGGGAGCGATAAAGTCACCCGTCAATTGTCCATGAACCTCGACGCCAGTGAACAAAGGTACATCGTCAAGCGATATTTCGGTTTTGCTCTCCGGACGAAGAATCAAATCTTGACTAAAGCGAATGGCTTGCCCGTTCGCCACTTGAACGAGTCGCACCACATCATTCTCGACCGGAAGCGGTGGCGAGATCCAATGGTCGTCAACAAGTCGCCAATCGGCGGTTCGATTCCTACCCGACAACATAACTAGGCCGTCGCGGATCACTTCGCCGGTTTCTCCATCGACCGCTTGCAGTTTGAATCGACAGCCCGATTCCAAGGTCACCAAAGATTCCGGTTTTGAGTAATCCAACTTGGTCCACTGTTCGACATGGTCCGGATGCGAGATTACAAGTTCAAAAGAAGCAATTTCCTGTCCTTCCTTGAGGAAGTCACTTGTACCAACAACAAGGTCCACACGCCCGTCTTGGTCGGTCATCTGTGCCGGCTGATGAGTGTATGCAAAACCGCCAGCCTTCAACGAAATGCCAAAAACGGTCACCTGAGCGTTTCCCACCGGTTGTTGCGATTCATCAACGACACGAACTTCAAATTTCTTGCCGACGGTGAACGAACGAAGCTCTTGCCCGTCAACTGACGGCGGTATCGTCCCGAACCAAAACGCTGCCAAGCACCCGGATAATAAAAACTTCCATTCACTGCGATAGCGGCAATTGAATTTCGTCATCTCAATATTCCGTGTTTCGAAAAGGCAAAAAACGCCCCGGTGTACCAGTCGAGTATAACACATCAAAGTACCCTCTTGCCAGTCCCGTCCCGAATTTACGATCCCCCGCGTCACAAAGACATTTTAGCGAACGCTGGTGTACCGGCTTTAGCCGGCGAGTGACGTGGGAAAGCTCTTTTCCGCTACCCTCCCGCTTGAAGCCGGTACAAAACACAGGGAACGCGCTAAAGTGCCTTCGTTACACAATTCGATCTACTGCCATCGACACGGATCAACCGAACCGGCTTGATTCACGTCACCCAACATAGGTAAACGGTTAACGCAACACCGCGCGTTCGATCGATTTGGCTAGGCCGGTTTCGTCGTCGATTTCAACCACCGTCGCATGGACTTCAATTTCGCCTTCCGCCACCAGAAAAGACGTTGGCTCGAAGGTCAAAACGGTTTTGAGTACATGTCTCGTCTCGCGGCCAATGACGCCGCTATGGGGGCCGGACATCCCCACGTCGCATTGGAACGCGGTTCCTTTGGGGAGGATTCGTTCGTCGGCCGTCGTCACATGGGTGTGTGTCCCCAAGACAGCCGCCACACGGCCGTCCAAGTAGTGGCCCATCAACTGCTTGTCACTCGTTGCTTCGGCATGAAACTCGACAAAAACGGGGCCGCTTGGCAACTGGCCGCTGTTCAAGATTTCATCCACGCATTGAAACGGGCAATCGACGGGTCGCATAAAGACGCGGCCCAACAACACAATCACGGAGAACGATCGGCCATCCGGCAGTTGAAAACTGGCCCAGCCCCGGCCAGGTGCCCTGCTCGGGAAATTGGCCGGTCGCGCGATGTTCCCCATCGAGCCAAGAATCGAGTAGATTTCGCGTTTCTTGTAGGCGTGATCCCCCAACGTGATTAGATCGATCCCGGCGCCGCAGAGGTTGTGGTATTGCCCCGGCGACAGTCCCGACCCATTGTAGGCATTTTCTCCGTTGGCAATTACCACATCCAACTGCGCTTGTTGTCGCCAAGCAGGAACTTGGGCGACAACGCAACTGATACCGGACTTGCCGACAATATCGCCGATGAAACCAAAACGCATGCGCTATCTCGCCAGTTCTGAAAAACGAGCTTCGCGGATGACCGTGACTTTGATTTCGCCAGGGTAACTCAAGCGTTGTTCAAAGGAGTTGGCGATATCGCGACAGATCTTAGCGGCTGTTTGATCATCGGCTTCTTCGGCACTGACGATCACTCGCATCTCCCGACCGGCTTGAATAGCAAAGGCTTGTTGCACTCCCTTGAATTCTCGGGCGATCGCTTCCAATTCTTCCATGCGACGGATGTAGCGTTCCAGGGATTCGCGGCGAGCACCGGGCCGAGAGGCGCTGCAGGCGTCGGCGGCAGCGACCAGAACGGTGTACGGGTACTCGGTGATGATCTCGTCATGGTGTCCCAAGGCTGCGTGAACGACATCCGGGCCTTCGCCATGTCGCTTGAGGATTTCGGCGCCGATCTTCGGGTGGCCGCCTTCCAGTTCATGGTCGGCCGCTTTGCCGATGTCGTGCAGCAGGCCGCAGCGTCGAGCCAGATTTTCGTCCAAGCCAACCATTTCAGCCAATAGCCCGGCGATAAATGCAACTTCGATGCTATGTCGCAAGACGTTTTGGCTATAGCTGGTACGGAAATGCAACCGGCCAAGATAGTCGATGACCTTTTCGTGGACCCCGCCCAGACCCACTTCGTCGGTCGCTTCGATACCTTTTCGTCGTATGACTTTGCGTATCTCTTTTTCGTTCTCGCGGACGACTTCTTCGATCTTGGTTGGATGGATGCGGCCGTCGGCGATCAATTTGCTCAGCGACATCCTCGCGACTTCGCGACGAATTGGATCGAACCCTGAAACGATCACCACACCAGGCGTATCATCGATGATCAGATCGCAACCCGTTTCTTTCTCGAACGAGCGAATATTGCGGCCTTCGCGACCGATGATGCGGCCCTTCATTTCGTCGCTCGGGATATCGATCGAGGAAGTCGTGGCCTCCGACGTTTGGCTGGCGGCATAACGTTGCAGGGCGATCAGCAACATGTCGCGAGCCTTCTGCTCCAATTGTTCGGTCACGTTTCGTTCGTGCCGCAACAGACGCCGCCCAATTTCGCTGGACAATTCCGCTTCCAATAGCGACAACAGACGCTGCGTGGCTTCCTCGCGACTTAGACCCGTGATCTGATGCAATTGGCGACGGTTTTGTTCCAACAGTTCTTCGAGATCTTTTTCTCGTTTGGTGTTGCGTTCCAACTTTTCGGTCACGCGTCGCTGCGAAGCCTCGACCATTTTCTCTTGTTTTCTCAGGCCTTCGCTTTGCTGTTTGAGTTGTTGGTCCTTTTGTTCGACCAACTCGCGTTCGCGGCGGACCTCCATCATGGTCTTCGACCGCAACTCTTCCAGTTCGGTCTTTTTCGCCAGCAAATTTTCTTTAGCTTGAAGTTCGGCCTCGCGGTGGATTTCTTCAGCCTTCTTGCGTCCCGAATCGACGATGTCGTCGGCCTGTTTCTTGGCGGTCATTCGAGTGACGTACAAAAAACCTCCAAACCCAACCGCTCCGATCAGAATGCCGATAACGGCACCCACGATTCCTTCCGTACCCATTGTTTCCACTCCACTCAAATACATTTATATGGAACGGAATGTCGAGGAGTTCTAGCGGCAGGCAAGCGACTTGAGACAAGCAACCTGCAAACGCGAACGCATGGTTCCTACAAAAACCAATGATTCCAGTAGACGATAAGTCGCGAACAAGTTCAGTAGTCGATCCTCAAGTCCCCCTCGAGTCCAATGCGGTCGGCTCAGCCACGCACGATCAATCAAACCACCATCGAATTTCGTCCGGAGCCATCTGCCAGTGCAAAGATTTCCCGCCATCGACAAACGTCGCGGCGACTCAGCGGCCAACAGCAGTTGGTTCCAGAGAAAAACGACGCCCCGCCCGCCCAACCGAACAAGTCGGCCGACGATCAAGAGCAAAACGATAAAATCCCAAGTCAACGCGTTCATTATCAATCAATGGAAACACCAGTAGCGAGTTTTGTTGGACCAGCCAACCAATGGAACCCAACTCCCAGCCATCCGACGATCTCAACCAATCGGCAAATTCGTGGTGTTGCCGCAGTCACCTCCGCCCTGTCCCCTAGCGTGTTAAGATAATAACAGATCGAAGCCGACCCGCAACCCAACGCGGCCCGGGTTCGGCGCGACTTAGGCTTGGGCAGAATCCTAGCGAAAGTCCGTTTTATACCGAGTTGGCCGGTCGTGGCATCGCCAACCAATGCCCCTAGAGTCAGAGTTAAAAGCATCCATTGTGACGACGGATTCCAACGAACTGCAGCTCGAACTTCCCGTCGACTTCTGGAATGCTCCAAAGGTTTTGGTTGCCGTATCCGGTGGAAGTGACTCGTTCTCGCTGATTCACGCACTGCAAAATCAACGCCGGAAGCTGGCCCAGTCGCGGCCGATTCCCGAAGTGATCGCCTTTCACTTTGATCATCGCTGGCAAGATCGCTCGACCGAACTGGCTCGCTGGGTCGAGACGAGGCTCAAAGCCTGCGGGATCGCGACCGTTCTGCGGCAACGTGAGGACGACGAGGCGGTTCAAAGCCGCAAGCCGGCTGAAGCCTCCAATCGGGTCGGTCCTCAGTCGGAAGGCAAAGCTCGTGCTCAACGTTACGCCGCGTTGGCGGAAGTAGCGGAATCGCAAGGGGCGACTTACGCGTTGACAGGTCATACGCGCGACGATCAAGCAGAAACAGTGCTGATGAGAATCGCGCGCGGGACCGGGCTGGCCGGCTTGACCGGGATTCCTCAACAGCGCCAATTGAGCGAGCATTGTCAGTTGCTTCGGCCTTTGTTGCACGAGTCCCGCCAGCGCCTGCGTGACTATCTGCAAGGAATTGGTCAAGAGTATTGGGACGATCCGACGAACGCTGATCCGCACTGGACGCGAAATCGCGTACGCCAATCGGTTTTGCCATGGCTGCGGCAGAACTTGTCACCCCAGATCGACGCGTCGCTGGTGCGATTGGCCCAATTAGCGAGCGAACATCGCGAGGTCGTGCAGTGTTTGGCGGAAGTTCATCGGGGCGCCGTCCTCGAATGCGGCGACAAGCACTTGGTCATCAACGTCAGGCTCTGGGCTCAACTGTCTGAAAGCGTCGTGCGGACGTTGTTGGTTTACTGGTGGGGCCAAGCCAGATTTCCTCTACAAGAAATGAACTTCGAACACTGGCGTCGATTGGCGACTCTGATTTGCCGACCGGTTGAAGACGGCTTGCAACCGCGTTGGCCCAGCGAACTGCATTTTCCGGGTCCCATCGTGGCCAAACGTTCAGCCGGTGTGCTGCGAATTGTCACGCAATTGAAATAACAGATTTTTTTTGATTCCACGTCTCGCGGGGCACGGCATCCATTCCCCTGGGGCCGGTGCTGGAGGATGGCATGGACTACAAAGCTGAATCCGACGAATGGCTAATGCGGCAAGTCAAAGCGGGCCATCGTGACTGCTTGGAGGTCCTGGTTCGCCGCTATGCGACGCCTCTACTGACGTATCTGCATCGGATTTCGGGAGTTCGCCATACCGCCGAAGACCTGCTGCAAGAAACGTTCTTGGCGGTCTGGGCCAAGCGAGAAACATACGCGGGGACCGGCACGTTTGGCAGTTGGCTATTCGCCATTGCGACCAACTGCCAACGCCAAGCCCATCGCACTCAAAGTCGTCGATTATCGTTCATTGACGCGGCAGAATCGATTCCGGCGGTCCCTTGCACGGCACCCACTCCGCTGGATCAAAGCATGATCGCGGAACAACACCAAACACTTGCCAAGGCGATCGCTCGCTTGCCGGAACAACAACGCGTCGCGCTTGTACTGCGACATTGGAACCGAATGCCATTCGCCGATATCGCCAAAGTCATCGATTGCACGGAGGCGACCGTTCGCTCGCATCTCCATCACGCTCTGAACAACATCCGTCGGTACATGGAGTCTCACTCATGATTGGTTCCGATGAAAATTTAGTAGACTATGTCGATGCCTACGTTCACGGTCTATTGCGCGGGACGGATGCGGTTCGCGTGGCCCAATTTTGCGAGAAATCGAAGGTCGGCCGGGCGGCACTCGAGGAAGCTCAGCAACGGCTGGTCTTGTTCAATTCGATTCCGCCAACGATCGCCTCGGAAGAATTGATTCAGCGCACGCTGTCGGCTGTCGATGAAGTCGAACGGCGAAACGACCAGTGGTGGAGCAACTATCGCCGCGCGGTTTGGTGGATCGCCACGGCGGCGATGATCCTACTCAGTGTGATGACGGCCTATTATTGGAACCTGCGGCCGGATCCATTGGACCTGCGACTCTTGGGTCAGAACCAATGGATGCCCGCCAGCCAAGTTTCCGTTCGCGTGGCTGTGTGGGATGTTCAACAAGCCGCTCCCCAACCAGGATTGAACGTGAGCTTTCATCTTTTCAACCCGCAGACCAAGGCGAGGATCTCTTTGGCCGAAGGTGTCACGGACGAGTATGGAGCGGTGGCTCCATTGTTCGAAACTCCCGATTGGGCCGACGGGACTTATGAGCTGCAAGTGGAAACCCATTATCGGGGCCGATCCGAAGTCCTGGCTCGACCTGTCAAACTGAAACGCGATTGGCGCGTGATGCTGACGACCGACAAACCTGTCTATCAACCCGGGCAAACGATCCGTCTTCGTTCACTGAGTCTCAAAAAGCCAAGTCTGAGACCGATCGCTGGCGAAGCGGTTCAATTTTCTATCCAGGACCCCAAAGAAAACCTGATTTTTAAGCAACGCGATGTCACCAGCCAATTCGGAATCGCGGCCACCGATTGTCCCTTGGCCACTCAAGTAATCGAAGGCGAATATCGAATCATGTGCGAAGTGGGTGGCACCCGATCGGAAACAACAGTTCGTGTCCAGAAATACGTGCTGCCCAAATTCAAGTTGGACGTCACGTTGGACAAAGCCTTCTATGCTCCTGCGGAATTGGTCCGTGGACATTTGCGAGCGAACTACTTTTTCGGTAAACCGGTCGTCGATGGACAAGTTCAGGTCGAAGTTCGCTCGGCGGACTTCGGTTCGCAGCAATTGCAAAGCATCGAGGCGACGACGGACGAACAAGGGAATTGCGAGTTTTCATTTCGCTTGCCCGAAACCATGTATGGGACCGAATCCGATAACGGGAATGCTCGGTTCCAATTGGCGATCTCGGTCACAGACACCGCCGGACAACAACATTCCGTCGGGCTTAGTCGCACGGTCGCGTCTCGCCCAATTCAAATCACCGTAATTCCGGAAGGCGGCAATTTGTCCGTTGGACTTGCGACCCGACTCTTTGTGGTCACGAACTACGCCGACGGGCAACCGGCGGCATGTCGCGTCGGGATCGAAGGAGTTGCCCAGGAATTACAGACGAATGCCGCAGGCGTCGCGGTGGTTGAAATCGAACCGAACGATTTATCAGGAGTGATCGTGGTGCGAGCCACCGACGAGGCCGGACGTGTCGGCAGGTCCGAGTGGAGGTTCGAGCGATCGAGTCAAATCGGCGACTTTGTCTTGCGACCCGATCGAGCCATCTACGCCAGTGGCCAAACCATGAGCCTGGAGGTTCTAGCGACCGGGAACGATCCGGTTTTTGTGGACTTGCTGAAGGACGGCCAGTCGCTTGGTTCCAGGATGATCGAAGTTGGCAACGGATTCGGCGAGTTAGAAATCGATCTCCCGATCGACTTGTCCGGAACCGTTCAAATCGTAGCATTTCGCGCCAACCCGAGCGGCTTTCCAGTTCGCCGCACTCGTATGGTGTTGGTAGAGCCCGCGAAACAATTGCGAATTGAAGCGACCCTGGATCAAGCCGAGTATCGACCCGGTGGCCGAGCCAAGATTCAATTTCAACTGCGCGATGAAGCAGGGCAACCCAAGCCCGGCGCGTTGAGTCTCCACGCGGTCGACGAGGCAGTGTACGCCGTCCTTGGCCAACGAACCAACATGGAACAAGCTTTTTTCATGCTCGAGCAAGAATCCCTAAAACCGATTTTCTCGCGATTTCCCGCGTGGTCGCCTGCGCTTCGAAACGAAGTTCCTGCCGATCAACAATCGGTCTGGCAAGAGGCGGTCTTTTCGCTGACCGCAACTTACGACAGTCAATGGAGCAAGTCGCTAGTGGATTTCTTGTCCACGGGGCAATCAAAGTTCGAAGCCAAGCGGACGACGGAAGCGAACGAAATCAAGTCAACGGGCCAGAATCCATACAACCTCTCCGGTGATGGCTATTGGAAGAAGCAGCGTGAATCGGAACGGGTTCGCAGCGCTGCAATGACGCGGTTGCTAATGGCTTGGTGCGCGATGGCGGTAGGCGTGTGTACTTTCTTGCTGCGAAAATGGTTGGCAACGATCTTTGCCGTCTTGGGGTTGATGGTGATCGGCTTTATCGTGTTGGCGTTTTTCATCATCTTTATCGCGATGTTGGGCTGTGGCTCTGATTCACGTTTTGAGCCGAAGTCGGCTGACTCGCGACCGCCATCGGAGTTTCTCAGCGAAGCACCAACGGCGTCTGTCCGTGAAACGCCGACCGAAACGCCCAGTCAAACCTCCGCTCCTCGAGTTCGCCAATGGTTTCCGGAAACGCTGTTGTGGCGACCGGAACTGATTACCGATGACAACGGCGTCGCCACGTTAGAACTGGAACTGGCGGATTCGATCACTACTTGG
>JAUXWY010000036.1 GCA_030681235.1 Pirellulaceae bacterium
GGGTGCAGTGAAAACGCATTTTTCAGCCACTCGCCGGCTGAAGCCGGTACACCAGCGCTCGCTAACCCGATACCACCATGGGGTATCGGATTTTGGAATTCGGACGCTCCCCCAAGTCGGGAATTTAATTCAGGACAATTCCTAAGCGTTTCTGGTTCATAAGCAAACCTAACTCCAACCCCCCTCAACCCCGGCCCATCACCCCCAAAAAAGGGGAGAAGGGAGACCATGAGGTGGGGGCTCGCTACGCTCCGAAGACCTGCTTAGCAACCGTTCTTGGAACGGCGTCGCTCGTCTCCTGGAGTTGAAAAAACGTGGCACATCAAGTCGTTAACTTAGCGGTATTGGGCTAAAGCCGGTACACCAGCGCTTGCTAAAACGGTGAGGCGACGAGATCTAAAATTCCAAGTCTTGTTAACGTTGGAAGACTGGGGTGACTTTTCGGATTTTTGCAGTTGAAATGATGAAAGGGAGTTTTCGGTTCGATACCGTCAGGGGAGTATTGCACGGCGAAGTGACTTCCATCGACACGAATCCGCCGGTCTCGAGAGCGTTCCTCCATGGCGAAAACGAATGGTTCCCACAAGCCAGAACTGGCGGGACTAAACTGCGAGCCAACCTCTTTTGCGGAACTTCCAGCAAACGGCGGTCGCGTGAAGCCACTTCCGATTTTGACGCCGCGGCGTCAGTTCTTGACTCAGGCGACCACGGCGGGCGCCGTGTTGGCGACCGGCGGAATTTCGACTCCCGGTTTGGCCACGACCGATTCCACAAAACACGGGGTTGCCGCGTTTCTGGACAAAAGCAAGACGTTTGACAGTTCGCTAAAACAACTTGCACGGCAGGACTATCGCCGAAGTTTTCAAACTTGGGGCGGACAACTTTCCAACTCACCTGATGAGTTGTTTCACGCGATTCGCAACGGCGGCGGTGAGCCCACGTACGATTTCTTGATCATTGGATCGGGTTACGGCGGCTCCATCTTGGCCGCTCGACTATCGGCCCAAGCTCATTCTCCGGATCGGATCGCGATATTCGAGCGTGGTCGGGAGTGGGTGCCGGGAACTTTTCCTGATCGCTTCAGTGATCTGTCTGCCCAAACTCGGGAAACCATCTTTGGGCCACAGCGCAAGCAACTGCAGAATCCGCTTGGTCTATTTGACGTTCGGGTCAACGATGAAATTGATGTGATGGCCGGAAGTGGGCTGGGCGGTACATCGTTGATCAACGCCAGTATCGCGTTGCGTCCTTCGCCGGACGTGTTTTGGGAACCGGAATGGCCGTCGGCGCTGCGGGACATGGCTGCGTTGGAGCCCTATTACGAACTGACGGAACTTACGTTGGACATGGGGACGATCCCGGGAACTCGAACTCGGAAGGTGCAGGCCCAACAACAGGTCGCAGAATTTTTGGGGTACCGAAACGAGCGAACGTGGCTGAGCATCGCACTCAACCGAGCGATGCTGGACGCTGAATCCAGAAACCGGCACGGCGTGATCCAGCGCCCTTGTACTTACTGCGGGGATTGTATCACCGGTTGCAACATCGGAGCCAAAGGGACCTTAACGACATCGTATCTTCCGTTGGCGAAGCGAAATGGCGTTCGTATGTTCACACAGACCGAGGTCCGGTATTTGGAACCCTGCGCGGTGGGTTGGCGAGTTCATTTCACGCACTGGCAGGATAACGGTCGAACCATCGATCCGGTTCACGATTGTGTGACGACCGCCAACGTTGTGTTGGGAGCCGGCAGTTTGGGAACAACGGAATTGCTGCTTCGATCGCAGCAGCATGGACTGTCCGTTAGCTCTCGGCTCGGATGCAAGTGGTCGACCAACGGCGATGGATTGGGAATCTTGAGGAAAGCTAAAACTTGCCCCAATGCCGTCGGTGTCGGCGCTTATCCCATTGATTTTGCGCCGGTTGGCCCATCGGTCGAGACGACGACATTTGTGAACGAACACGGTCCGCTGCTGGAGCGTTTATTGATCCAGGAAGGGGCGATTCCCCGAGCGGCCGCGAACTTTTTCGGATTGCTATTTGGTAACCCGGACATCGACAACACCTTGGCGATCTTGGCTGTGGGACACGACACGGCCGAAGGAAAGATTCGCTTGGTAGACAATCGGGCCTCGGTGTTTTGGCCTGGTGTGCAGGACTCGGAACATCGCGCACGACTACAACGGACGATTGCGCGTTTCGCAGAGGCCCATGGAGCGAACTACCGAGTGATTCGAGCCTTCGGCGATCGTTTGTCCACCGTGCATCCATTGGGCGGTTGTTCGATGGGTGATTCGACGGAGTCCGGAGTGGTCAATCATCTGGGGCAGGTATTTGCCAACTGTGGCGGTCATGGCGTAGAAATAGATCACGAAGGGCAATCGGTCTACGAGGGACTTTATGTGGCCGATGGTTCTATCGTGCCGCGAAGCCTGGGCGCGAATCCGTATTTGACCATTTGCGCTTTGAGCGAACGAATCGCTTTTCATATGCCCAACACGCCTAGCCTCGCGAAATTCCTTCGGTCCTGGGGTTAACGGACTACACA
>JAUXWY010000044.1 GCA_030681235.1 Pirellulaceae bacterium
AAGAAGCCCATGAATTCGCGGCGGTGTTCTTCTTCGTCGCCCAGGGCGGTGATGCACATGTCTTGAGTCACGTAGTCATAGCCGTCGCACAGCTTGATGATCTTTTTGTACTGAGCAATCGCGGCGTCTTCTGCCGCAATCACGCCTTTGATGACCGCTACAACATCCGTCGAATTGGCGGGCGGTTGCATCGCGGTTTGCTTGGCTTGAAAGCTCATGCTACCCGGGACCCGACCGCCTATCGTTTTGATCCGCTTGGCAATCGATTGGGCGTGCATCAGTTCGGCGGCCACGTCCGCCGCCAGACTGGCTTTGATTTCTTCGGCCCGCACGCCATCCAAATTGGTTGAATTGGCGATGAAGTTCATTACGGTTTCCATCTCCATCCAATAGGCCACCGATAGTTCGGTGATGATGGCTTGCGTTTCGGCTGACAATGTTTCGCTCATATCTAAGTCTCTCCTGGTTTGGTTACAATTGTTTTTGAGCCCACAGTACCCGTGGATGCCCGGCCGTGTCTTTTACGACGCCGCTACTCTTCCACTGAGACTGGGCCTCAAGATAACTCTTTAACGTCGCTGCCAACATAGGGCTAGTTTCGACCAAGAGCCAACCGCCGGGCTTGAGCCGAGGCAACGCTTGATCGATCAAATTCCGAGTGGTTTGTCCGCCATCGGTGCCCGCACCCACCAACGCGCGATGGGGTTCGAATTTCTTCACCGAGTCCGGCACGTCGGCCATTTCGGCTTCGCTAATATACGGTGGATTGCTGACAATCGCATCAAACAAGACGCCGTTGGCCTGCGACAATAAATCCGACTCACAAAAGTGGATGCGATCGGCGACTCGGTGTTTTTCGGCGTTGCCGAGGGCCACCGCCAATGCCTCCGGACAGATGTCGATGGCGGTAATCGTGGCTTGAGGCAAGTACTTGGCCAGGCAAACGGCAATGGCCCCACTGCCCGTGCCGACATCACATACCTGCAGCGGCTGCGTGCTTTTGGCCGGCAAGCGATCCAAAGTTTCTCCGACCAAGTGTTCGGTTTCGGGACGCGGGATCAGGACGTGCGAATTGACTGTGAATGCCAGAGAATAGAATTCGCGCTGTCCAACCAAATAGGCCACGGGTTCTCCACCCGAGTGACGTTTGACCAACCCCCGAAACGCTGTTCGAACGGTTTCATTGACGATCTCTTCGAACCGAGTGTACAGGTCGATTCTTTGGCATTGCAGGGCGTTGGCCAGCAAGACTTCAGCCGCCAACCGCGGGTTGTCGATCGCCTTTTGTCCGAAGAATTCGGCCGTCCAAGACAACAGTCGTCCGATGGTCCATTCTTGCTCCGTCATGTCGTTATCCTAGATTGACGAGTATCCCTCGCAGCATTGGCCGATCAACCGTCCAAATTGCCCATCGTATCGCGCAGTTGGTTTCGTTCATGATCCAACAACGCTTGAGTCAGTACATCGACATCGCCGGCCAGGACCGACTCCAAGTTGGCTCGAAAGCCGATGCGATGGTCCGTGCAGCGATTCTCTGGAAAATTGTAAGTGCGGATCCGTTGGCTGCGGTCGCCCGAGCCGACCAACGTTTTTCGCTCGGCGGAGCGTTTGTCGTGCTCTTCCTGGACCTTGGCTTCGTAGATCCGAGCCTTCAAGATTCGCTCGGCTTTGGCGAAATTTTTGTGTTGGCTTTTTTCGTCTTGAATCGATACCACGATCCCCGTCTCGTAGTGGGTCAGACGCACCGCGGACGCCGTCTTGTTGACGTGTTGGCCACCCGGTCCCGACGCGCAGAACAAATCCTTGCGGTAGTCGGCGGGCTTCAGATCGATTTCAACATCTTCCGGTTCGGGCAAGACCGCGACGGTGGCCGCCGACGTGTGGATTCGTCCTTTGGCTTCGGTTTCTGGAACCCGTTGCACTCGATGGCCGCCGCTTTCGTATTGCAACTCTCGGTAACAAAACGGGCCTTCGAACGCCAACGTGATTTCTTTGAAGCCGCCCAACTCCGAGGGGCTGGCTTCCAGGACCTCACATTTCCAACGTTTGTTTTCCGCATGTTTCTTGTACATGCGAAACAGATCACCCGCGAACAGTCCCGCTTCGTCGCCGCCGGCGCCCGCGCGAATTTCCATCACGCAGCGGGTTCGTTCGGCGTCTTCACCGCCGATGGTCAAGTCCAGCAATTCGTTCCAGAGGTCCTCGCGTTGCTTCATCAATTCTGGCAGTTCGGCGTCGGCCAATTCACGCTCGTCGGCATCGCTGCTTTCCAACATGGTACGAACTTCCGCGATCTGGTCCAAAGTGTCTTTGAACTTCTGGTACTTGAGCGCGATGCGACTGACTTGGCCATGTTCCCGAGCCACTCGCGACATCATTCCCTGCTGCGATTGGATGGACGGATCCTGCATCTGCTGTTCCAACAACCGAAATTGGCTCAGCCTTTCTTCCAACATTTCTTTCATGGTTCAAACCGATTCTGGGAGCCTGCCCTGCCCGAAGGAAACGGAAATTGTCGACAAACAATCAACGTTTGTGGGGTAGGGATTGGTGATTGAAGAAACGAACTCGCGATTGATTGTTTCGAGTTCAGCCGACGGCGACAAAAGTCTCTCGACCAGCTACGACTCGGCAGCCGGGCATCCAGGTGTTCGAACGAGCAACAGTTTTGGACTCATGGTCATCTTTATCAATATGGCAGGCGAACCTTTCGCCCCAACGGACACATCGGCTCGATTGCGGTGGTCGAACCAATCGTCAAATGCCCCCGTATTCTATCGTTCTCGTCAAAGGCTGACAATCCAAGCCCGTCATCCAGTGGACGGGCTAACCCGGCGACTGGTCTTTCCCCCGCAGACGATCTGCCAATAACGTGTCGGCAAACAGCTGGAACAAGTGATAGATCAGCAAAGGCAGAATGCTTAGCCCCAGTGTCAGTCCAACCTCGGCGCCAATCATGAAGGTTTTTTGGCTGCCACTGATCGCGACCGCCCGTTGGTCGGGCGTGTCGAGCCGAAGCGATTTCGCCAGCCAAAGTCCCAAAAAAAATAGTCCCAAGTGAGCGGTCGGGATCAACCCGAGAACGATCGCCCATTGCCACGCCGAATCGCCCTGCCCAGTCCTCCAGGCCAACGCCGACTGAATCGCGCCCAAAAACACAATGTACAGCACTCCAATCTGGGACCCGACACCCAGCATGGTCTTTCGCCGGGTCGCGAAATTAGCCAGTCGCGGCCAGCCTCGTGCAAGTTGAGCCAGCCCAATGGGCAACAGCACCAACCAACTGAGACGCTGGATTTGTTCGCCCAGAGAGAAATCGGTGATAATCCGACTGGTCAAGAACCACAGCCAGAGTGGCGTCGCAATCACGCACATGAGATTCGTGAGGATGGTCACCATCAGCGCCGTGACATCGTTCCCACCGGCGCGCCGAGTCCATACGGCCGCCGTCGACAAAGTGCAGGGCACCGCTAAGGCAATTGCCAAGCCGCCGCCCAGTTGAGGCCCTAACAAGTTGACAAATGGCCACGCCAGCAGAGGAGCGAGCCCCAAGTTGATGAAACTGGCCAGCAATGCGGCTTGTGGGCGATGGATGGCCCGTAAGAAAGCACCTAACGGGAGCGGTAATGCCATCAAGAACATCACCAAGCCCACAATCCCGGAGCGAAGTTGGCGATATTCGGTCAGTGGGGCCAACCAAGGACATAGGACCATCCCCAACACGACGACAAGGGTCAGCGCCAACAAGAACCACTGCTGCTTCAGTACTTTCACAATTGCTGTCACACTCCGGGTGGATCGCCAAACGAACGGAATCGGAAAACTGCATGCTATCAGAATCCGACTACCGCATAAATGGAAGTCGATCTAAAATCGTGCTTCTACACGAACCGGACTGTTTGAACTCGGAAGTTACGGAACAAAATGCTGCGTTACATGACCGCTGGCGAATCGCACGGAAAGATGCTGCTAGCAATTGTCGATGGATTCCCGGCTGGACTCAAAATTGACGAATCGGCGATCAATCACGACTTGCGATTGCGGCAGGGCGGCTACGGACGTGGCGGACGCCAGAAGTTGGAGCAAGACGAAGTCGAGCTATTGGCCGGAGTCTGGCAGGGGGTGACGTTGGGTTCGCCGCTTGGGTTAGCGGTGAAGAATGCGGACTACAAAATCGAGCGACTCAAAGAACTGGAGCGGCCGCGGCCCGGTCATGCCGACTTGGCGGGTGCGATAAAATACTTGGGCAGTGTTCGCGGCGTTTTGGAGCGAGCCAGTGCGCGGGAAACAGCGGTCCGAGTGGCCGTGGGGTCGCTGGCGAAACAACTACTGCAAACATTTGGGATCGAGTGTTTGGGGTACGTTGTCGAATTGGGAACCTTGCAGGCGTCGGCTCAAGGCATGAGCCTGGCGGAGATTCGACGCGCGCGCGAGCAAAGCGTCATCTACATGCCGACGACGGAACTGGATGAGCGGGCCGTGAAGTACATCGACGATGTTTCCGAAGCTTGCGATACGTTGGGCGGGGTGTTGGAAGTGCAGGTTACTGGCTTGCCGATCGGATTGGGAACTCACACTCAGTGGGATCTGAAGCTAGATGGTCGGTTGGCTCGCGCGGTGATGGCCGTCCAAGCGATCAAGGGCGTCGAAATTGGCTTGGGGTTCGCAGCGGCGCGCCGCGTGGGCTCGCAAGTACACGATGCGATTCGTTTCGATCCCGAGCAATCGAATTGGCCATCACTCGGATACACTCGGCCGACCAACAACGCGGGTGGGTTGGAAGGCGGTATGACCAACGGGCAACCCTTGGTCGTGCGCGCGGCCAAGAAACCGATCAGCACGCTGCGCCGCGGTATGGAGTCGATCAACCTGGAGACCAAAGAACCACAAGCAGCGAACTACGAACGGAGCGACGTTTGCGCCGTGTCTGCGGCGGCGATTATTATCGAAGCGGTCGTCGCGTTCGAAGTCGCCAACGCCTTGCTGGAAAAGTTAGGCGGCGATAGCCTGTTGGAACTGCAAGATCGTTGGACCGGCATGTTGCGACAAGGACGGGAGCGATAGTTGTGCGTTGGAGCGTCGCGTGAGCGGGCTCGATCGTGGCAAATCGAGACGACGATTCGCGTGCGGGCCAACCGAAGTTTGCCAATGACACAATAAGAGACCCGACAAGGAAGAGCGTGGATAAGCGTCAATGAGTGACCGAAGACGGCGATGGATCTGCCAATTCGTCTTTATGGCGTTGTGCGTGCTGCCCACCGCCTGGGTCTTCATGCGCATTGCCTTTCGTCCGGGACCCGAGTTTTACGCGCAGCAGTTGCAATTGCAGTTGGGGGCGCCCGTCACGGTCGGAAGCGTCTCGACACCCACGCCCGATTTCACTTGGTTGCATCACGTTCGGCTTCAGCATCCGGAATCCGGCTGTTGGGCCGTTGCCGATCGGATCGCACTGTTTCAAGGCGGCATTGTTTCGAGTCGCCCCAGTTGGCAGATCGACCGATTGGTCGTCCGCGAGTCAACATTGGCGGACTTTTTTGCTCAATTGCACCACACGATTGTTCGACAGCAACTGCACGCCAATTCAGTCCAAGTAGCAGCGAGCGAACGAACCTTTCCGTTGGTTCACATTCGTAGCCTCATGGTCATGCCGGGCGAGATCGGTTCGTTAGGCGCGGACGAGGTACTTCGACCGGCCGCCAACTTGAAGGATGTGATGGTCGATTGGCGAACGGGCGCCGGTGGCAGCACGCCTCGATTGGTGCTGGCGGCCAAGTTAGTGCCGCTTCGTCAAAGTTCGGAAGTGTTGGCGGTCGACTCGGTGCGAGCCGAAGTGCCAATCATCGGTTCCTTGGAGCGACATTCGGTAGCCCGTCCCGCGACGGCTGGTACCGAATACGTGACTCGTTGGGACATTGCAATCATGGACCGGTCCTTACCCGTCGCGTGGCTAAACTTGGCGTCGCTGCCTGAGTTTGTTCGCGATCGGCCCGAGTTGGAGTTTTCGGGCTTGATTGGCGGCAGCGTTTTCGGCGATCGCTGGCAATGGAGCTGTCGCGAAGCGCGAGTGAATGGCTGGGACCTGTCGGATCTCGAGTATCTGGCGAGCGGTCAACGCCGTCAATTAAAAGCTCCAGTCCGGGTGAATATTCATCAGTTGGCTTGGAGCGGAGTGTATGGCGGCCCACCTCAATGGGATGCCTGCGATGTCGAGTTGAACGCCGGAAACGGCGAGATGGACGGTCGATTGGTCGAAGCAACTCGGACGGCGTTGGGGCTATCCTCCGAGCAAGGTTCGGTTCAGCCCGTATCTTACGATCCATCGTCGGAAGGATCAGGGACGGTACAATTCGACCAATTGAATTTGGGAGTGCGTTGGCACGATGGCCGATGGTGGTTTCGTCCCTTGGGTTCCGATACCGATCCCTTGCCAGTCCTGCGCGGGTCCAATCATCAAGACCAGATCGATTGGCCGGGCCGTGTCGAGCGAGCTTGGAATTCGAATCCAATCAATCATGAAACGGCGCGCGTGGATTATTCGGAAAAAGACGATGAAGTTGAACCGAGCGTTCGTAAGCTCTTGGAAATTGCTCCGTTCGAGTTCTCGTGGAAACCCACAGAGTTTATCCAAGGAGTTTCCCAAACGGATTACATCAACAACGAAACCGGATGGTCATCATCCCGAGAAACTCGCTTGGATCATTTGCAAATCCGCCAATGGCTCGAACACCCCAGCTCGATTGGCGAGCGGTAAGGCGCAAGATTCACACACGGCTTGCTCTTTGAAGTCTGGCCAGACAGCTATCTGGGAGCATCGGGATTTAAAGATCGCCCATTCCCTTCGTTGGCCTTTTCAGCGTTGTACATGCTCACCAGTTCGGCCGTGCTCCAAAACTGTTTGTTTTGCTTGGCCTCACGCATTTTCGCCTGGACCAACGAACGAAGCTTCAGATACAGTTTCTTTAGTTCGGCCCGTTCCTCGGCGGTTGCATCGCGTGGGATGAAGACCTGCGTCTGGTAACCTTCGCTGCGGAAGAAACTGGCCCGGACTTCATAGGCGAAACGGTTCTTCAATCGCTCTATAACGGAAGTAACAAACGACCAATCGCCTGGAGCGTTGATCGGAACTCCTTCCGCGTCGTCCAAACCGAACAACAAATACCCGCCGCGTCCCGATGTCGGTTCGATCAGTTTGACTTCCACAAGCGAGACCTCGGTGGGCTCGGCGGCTGGATCCACGTTCGGGAGTTTCTCGATGATTCGAGCACGACTGCGGCCTCGATCGAGGACTTGCCAGCCGGTCTCGCTGTTTTGGTAACACGTCGTCAATTCGTGCCAACCGGGAAACGCCTGATCGAAGCTAAAAGTTACAACCATATTTTGACCCCGATAATGCCACGCGTCCGAACGTTGGCCAAGATCGCTACCGCGCTCCCGAGTGGATGTATCATAGCGTTCCAGTTTCCAGCCGTCGATTTCTGTTGGTAGCCAGCCCTCGTTGACTTTCATGACCACATCGCTGCGGAAGAAATCGACGCCTTGCGAGCCTGCCAAGCTGATCAGACCAGGAGATAGAATCAAGCTCATCAGCAACGGCACGGCGACGATCCCGAACTGCAGATACGACCATTGAGCGGTCGGTTGCCAGTCCTGCGACACATAAGCCGAGCGCCCAGCAATGAACTGATTCCAAAATCGTCCTGCCGCGGAAGCCTCGGTTTCTGTTCCGCTCTTTTCCGAGTCGAGCGAACCGAACAAAAACTCGAGAAACTGATCGGTCGAATAAAGCATGAAAATGCCCAGGATCAGAGACGTGTATCCCAACGCCGCATGTTGCCAACCGGTCGAGAGGTCCAGGCCGAGTCCGAAATGCGCGAGCGGAATACAGAAAATCCTGACCGTATTCATGGCCAGCGCCCAGAACAGTGAAGAGCCTACCAACACGCCCGCTCGCAGCGCGGAACGACGCAGCCAGACCGTCAGAAACACGCTACAAAACAAAAGCGTGTAAAACGATTGGACGCCGCTACAGGCCTCTTCCACACCCCAACTTCGTTCCGTCGTCCGCAGAATTGTACCGGGCATGTCGTGCGTCACGCCCACGATATCCAACAAGACGCTGGTGATCCTTGCGCTCCATTGTTGTAATACGGTGATGATTCGTCGATCTTCATTGAAGACGCCAAACGGAGTGTGCACCAAGACGAAGAATAAGGTGCTAATGGGAAACAGCGAGCCACCGTTCGTCACGTCCTTGATTCGCAACAGGAAACTGGCGAGTCCCAATGCGAAGCTCAGGCCAGCCAACGGAGGTTCCAGAAAGAGAATGGCCAACGTTAGGATCAACGCGGAAGAAGTGAAAAGAATGGGACTGGCGGAACTCACTCGATAGGGGCTGCGGGCACCACGCGGCCACCGGTCCCATACAAGAAAAGCGATACTCGCTAATAGGAACGGAAAAAAGTGGTAATGGGCACGCAAGTCCGACCATAAGTCGCGTAACAAGTACATCAGCAACAACGGTAGATGCAGCACTCCCAATATCAAATATGGGAGCAAGATGGATCGTGGAGGAACGTTGGTTGCTTGCATTTGGCTCATGCGGCTGATACCCAATGGATTGACGACCCGTGGAAAACACAAGTTAGTCGCCACGGATCTTCATTAAACTAATCAATAAACAGATGTTTCGTCAGTCAACGTGCAGAAAGTCCCCCGACGTGTTTCTGAATTTCCCTCGAATTTGCCGAAAGCCCCTTATTTGCTGATTTTGACGGTCCGAAGATCCGAGAACTCCTAGCGGGATCGATTTAGCGAGCGCTGGTGTACCGGCTTTAGCCGGCCGTTAGCTGAAAAGAGCGTTTTCACAGCGCCCGCCGGCTGAAGCCGGTACACCAGCGCTCGCTAAATTGGCTTTGCTCGCGATCCA
>JAUXWY010000053.1 GCA_030681235.1 Pirellulaceae bacterium
GAGGAGTTTGCCGAGCCGAACTGGGCGCAGTGGGTCAAGTTGAACTTGGAAATGATCAAGTCCGATGGCTCGCTGCTCAAGATGGAAATGCTCCGCTCCGAAGATTGGGTGTTCGAAAATATCGATTACCAAGTCCCCGACCAAGAACCGGCCAACGCCTCGGCAACCTTGACGCCTGTCTCGACGTTTCTCATGTCACTTCCCGTCGAACCCATCCGAATCCCACTAAGACCTTTGTTTGCTCAGTTGCAAGATGTGCGGCAACTGCTGCATGAATTGGAAGTGGATTCGGTGGTTGTCACGTTGCATTTGGACTTGCCCGAGATCGGCGTGCGGGGTCAAGCAACGGTGACCGGAGTTGAACCTTGCCCCGTGATCTTGCCGGGGCCCGGGAAAGTGGTCCTGACCACCTTCCACCATGCCAGCAGCCACCTCATCGACCTCTATGTCAGTTCGCAGCCACCAACGGGTCAAGCGTCCAGCTCCGAATCCAACTCCAACGCCACAATGTTTGGCACGGTATCCCCCCAGACCTCGGCCGAGGCCCTCTTATTCCCCACGGCGTCTCGATCCGAAGTGATTGATCAAGCTTGGGAGCGAATTGGCGTCACGGGCAATCACCCGCTCTGGTCGGCAGACCGCCACGATTACGTCGCCGCGATGGACCTACGCATTGGTGAGCGTTTAAAAAACCTCTCGGGCGACGTTGTCTGGGTTCAACAAAAACTTGCCCGCCCCGGCCCCGCCCCAGTTTACAATCTCGAAGTCCAAGACGAACATGTCTACTACGTTGGCGTGAACGGGGTGCTTGCGCATAATGTTGGTCCAAAGAATAACTGTGAGGTAAGTGGAAAAAACCCTCCGATTAATCGTCCACGGCAAGAATTGCACACCAATGGAACGGTAGGTAAGTCGCAATTCTTACAAGGATTGGATGCGGACAACTTGGTTCAAGATGCGTGGCTCAATGGAACTCCGCAATTCAACCAAAACAGAGACTTAATCGGAAAAATCAAAGAATACACCAATGCCATCGGCGCGTTAGGAGAAAAATCGATCGATGTGCGATTCAGTCGAAAAAAGGGGATTCACGGGTTTCCGTCCAGGAAGAGGCCTTAATGATTGACGGAGTTGTTACGGAGCTAATCAAAACGGTCCAAGCCTTCTTTCATTTTGGAATTCCAAACGGGCACTTGTTAGGCTGGGATCCTGATCGCTTGTTTCATCGCTTTAGAAAGCGGTTTGAAGGTTATCATGTTGCCAATTACACGGATTTTAATTACTCATACTGCAACAGCTTTCAGATAGAACCGCAGTATGGAAATGGCGACTGCTACGTATTGACTGCAAAATTTAGTTTCGTCGCACCGGTTTACTCCGTTCATTCGACGAAATACTCCGATTCGAAAACAAGAGGGTTTGTGGTTCCAGAAACGAGCGATCCCACGATGAGGTTGTTAACCGGATTGGTGCATCAGTTTGCGACACACGAAGGCTTTGCATTACTTTCTCCCGAAATGAGCAATATTGTTGTGGACGATGTCAAACTAGAATTGAGTGATATCGCCACTTTAGGAAAGTGCTTGTTTGACGACTACGAATGAGCAGAATACGTGCGTCACGAACTATCGAATCTAGCGCCCTTGAAAATTCGACCGAATTAGCCAGTAAGCCGGCGAGAAACCCTCTAGTAAAAGTTTCGATCAATCGCCTGCGAGTGGGGGCTTGGATGGAGGCGTTTTAATCCGGAAGCATAGCGTGGCCGTCGTGCGTGGTTCACCGTGGCGAACTTTTATCAAGATAAACCAGGGGGACACCCACACTACTGTTCGGCTCGAAATTTGCTAGCCGAATTCGGCGGGTGGCGATTCGACGATCTTGAAAAAACAGAGTTTGGCACGTTTTATGCGCATCTATGCCGTCCGTAACCCGACCCTGCCAATTTGACTGAGACGTTGGACGAGCCGGCAAAGGGAAACATAGGGGAAACATAGGTGCCATCCATCCTAAGAACAGGTTCCATCCGTCGACTTTGAGCCCAATCGCGGCTTTTCGCGTTGGGACTCGGGTTTTGGCAGTTGCTTGATTGATCAAAACGAGCTGAGTGGAAATCCCGCCGATTTATTCGGCGTATTTTTTCGGCTTCTCGCTAGATTACGAAACCAACCGAACCGTTGCCCGTACGATCGATAACAAAGAAACCACGTTTGCTGAGGATGGCACGGTCACTCGGAAAACGCTGGCCAACGCTGCACCGTCCGGCGGTACTGGAAGTGGGGGTGCAGGTAGTGGTAGTGGCGGAGCCAATCAAACACCCGGCGGTCCCTTGTCCGGCAACGACGACTTCCTCTATCACGATTATCTCAATGAGTCAAAGATCAAACGCTCCAAATTTGACCAAGAAGCGGTCTGGATGGACAGCATCAGTGCGGGGCACGGGTACTTTTCTTTAGACACGTCCAGCACCACGCCCGACTCTGGCCCTTCGTCTTCAAACCTTGAATCTCTGAGAATCAAACGCAATTTGACGGTGGTCGAAAGCCTCAGTTCGTACTTTGGCATCGATGCCGCCGCAGGAGGATCGGGATCGACGGGTGGCGCATCTGGCGATACTTCTGGTTCTTCATCAGGTGGCACGTCGGGCACTTCGAGCCCACCGCCGGGGAGTTCCGCTCCGCCTTCAGGGGACTCTAGCGGATCGAGCACCTATTTGCCTGCCGCAGGTGATGGCTCGATGACGGGTCACTTCGAAATGACGACCAAGGACGAGTCGAAGTCGCACTACCAGTGGAAGCAGACCAACTTCAGCCGGTTCGCCAATGTGACGTTTAGTCATGTCCAAAAAGACGTGACCAAGGTTGGCAACAAAGCCATCAACAATGAAACACGCGAATCGGAATACAGAGCTGAATTTAAGGCCGGAGGTAAAACGTCGTACAGCACGAAAAAGACCAAAGCCACAAGCTCCGAGTGGAATAACTTCACCATGGGCGGCAGCATCGCGGACTATCGAATCGGAGGTTCAACGGAAATCGATTTCCATTCGAACTTCAATGGCACTCACTCGAGCACGACGATCGATCGGGAAGGCGATACCGGGGAATCGATCCACGACAACGAGGGTAAAACGATGGCTTCGGAAACTTCCGCAACGGCT
>JAUXWY010000067.1 GCA_030681235.1 Pirellulaceae bacterium
CCGGCTTCAGCCGGCGGGTAGCTGAAAAGAGCGTTTTCATCGCTCCCGCCGGCTGAAGCCGGGACACCAGCGCTCGCTAAATTGCCTTTTTATAGGCAGAACGATCAAAATCCATTTCGGAATTTTCGACGTTCGAACGCAACCTAATTATTCAAGTGAGTCTCCAACCACTCGAAGAATACTCGGCACCAGAGCACGCTGTTCTGCGGCTTCATGACCCAATGGCCCTCGTTGGGGAAGTATAAGAACCGAGCTGGGACTCCTTGGACTTGGGCCGTGGTGAAGGCTTCCATGCCCTGTCCGATTGGGACGCGAAAGTCCTTCTCTCCATGGATGACCAAAAGTGGCGTTTTCCAATTCTTGGCGTAACGATGCGGCGAAAACGACTCGTACTTGGAGCGTAGTTCTGGGCTCTTCCAGTACGGTCCGCCCAAGTCCCAATTGACGAAAAACAATTCTTCGGTCGTGCCATACATCGATTCCAAATTGTAGACACCACAGTGCGAAATCATGGCGGCAAAACGATCGCCTGCATTTCCCATCATCCAATAAACAGTGTAACCACCGAAACTAGCACCCACCGCACCAACGCGTTTACGATCGATGTAGGACTCGGCCGTCATCGAATCGGTTGCTGACAATAGGTCCCGCATGGGTTGCCCGCCCCAATCTCCGCTGATGTCGTCGTTCCAAGCCAGTCCGAATCCCGGCAAGCCCCGGCGGTTCGGCGCCAAAACAATGTAGTCCTGAGCGGCCATCAAGTGAAAGTTCCACCGATAGGAGAAGAACTGACTCACTTGGCTCTGTGGGCCGCCTTGGCAGAACGTCAGCATCGGATACTTCTTATCGCTGTTGGCGTCAAAACCCGGTGGATAGATCACCCAACAATGAATCTTTTTTCCGTCAGTAGAATCGACCCAGCGTTCCTGAACGGTTGGCAATTCCAATTCACCCAGCAACGTTTCGTTTAGCGAGGTCAGTTGCTTCTCGGTGCCGTCTTGCAAATTTAGCAAGAACAGGTCCGCCGGAACGATCATGTCGTTGCGGGCCACCAACGCGACTTGGCCGCCCGGGGCAATGCCTTGCAACGCATAATTGGCTCGGCCACCCGAGAGTTGCTGTGCCTTGCGACCTTCCAGTTTGATCTGAAAACTATGAACGCAACCGCGGTGATCCGAGTCGAACACCAAGCCGCTGGCGTCTGGCAACCACTTGGCATGTTCAGCGTTTTGTTCCAAACCCAGCGTCAAGTCAACCGACTTTTGCGATTGTCGATCGAATAACATGATTCGATTGCGATCCGCTTCATTGCCTGCACGTTCCATCGAATTGTAAGCAATGTATCGTCCATCCGGCGAATACTTCGGATCATTGTCGTAGCCCATTTGGCCTTGAGTGATGTTCCGAGGAACTTGCGTACCAGCGACATCGATCAGATAAAGGTCTGAATTCGTCGATTCGGCCATTTTGGCGTCGATCTTTGTCGTGTAGGCCAACTCGCGGCCATCCGGCGACCAATCGAATTGGCTGGCGCCGCCAAACGGAGGCACGGGGCAATCGGCACGCATACCTGCCATCATGTCCTTGCCTTCGCCGATTCCTTGATCGACGGACAAAGGAGCGACGTGCAAGTGACTGTACGAAAAGTCATCCCAAGAATCCCAATGTCGGTACATCAAGGCATCAATGATGCGAGCATCGGCTTTGGGAAGATCCGGGTACAATTCGTTGACTGTTGAATCCATTTTGATCGAAGCGGTATAGGCGACATGCTCTTCGGTCGGCGATACCTTCAGATTCGACACGCCGTCCGCAATGCTCGATATTTTTTGCGGGGCGTTTCCACCGCCATGCCAGCGATAAACTTGAGCTCCCGCTGGCTTGTCGTTAGGGTCGGTGGCCGTGAAGTAGAGCCGAGAATCAGTGGCCGAACCGCGCCATTGCGGTTCCGAGATATTGGGCCAACCGATCAGGATCTCCTTCTTCTCCAAAGTCTGTACATGGACCAGCATCAGGTCCGACAAGCCCGAATTCTCCTCCAATTGGAAGCGTCGCACCGTGTACGCCGCCCATTGTCCGTCCGGGGACAGAGCGACTTCGGATAGCCGATGGAGCTTCCACAAATGTTCTGGCGTCATCCTGGTCTTGCCAATCCCCTTGGAGTCGTCGGAAGTGGCGTTGGCAACTCCCCCCAAAAGAATGGCAATGGCAAGGAATCCCCAAATCAAGCTCCTGCGGTTGGCAGTGCCGAAAGTCTTGGCGACTTTCGCTACAGCGAGGTTTTGTTGATGGGCCGTTTCGTTACAGGGAGCATTGCCGTCGTGGCGAAACTCGCCAAGAGTTTGGGCGAGGGGGGACGGGTTCCTGCGGGGGGTCCGATTCGGCGGTGACAAAAATGGTCGGCTGATCATCTGACGCTTTTCTCCTCTGCATTTTGCTATTCGGTCCCCCAGAACTCGCCGTGCTATCTTAAATCAAACCCGCACCGGGTGGTAGCCAACAAAAACGTTGGGAATTTATTCCATTTGTATGATTTGTGCGTTGGGGGTTATGCCCGATCTCGTAATTAAGCCTATAAAACCAGTTATGACCGATAATCAGATCTGTCGTTTTGTGCCGACGTTCTTGTTCAGGCAATGCCAGTTTGACGAGCAGAACTCGTCCGGCAAGGGCTCGCCAACATTTACACCCAACAAACAATGCCGCATCTTGATCGATTCATTGATCGGTAGGATTTGCGGGGAACATCTTCGACCAAGGAGAACCAGAGCTATGGTCCGCGTCAATCTTCTTCCGTTGGGGCTTTTGTTCATGTCGGCTTCGGCCATTGCACAAACAGCACCCATCCAATCCCTCGAAGCCAGAAACCAAAAGGCTCCGATTATCAAGCCCGTTTCATCCCCGACGACAACGGCTCCAAACCCAATGCCGATTACATCGGCATTGGCGGGCAATGGCGGCTCGAGTTCCTGCGATTCGGGATGCGCCGCTCCCGTTGGATGCGCCCCGGCATGCGGCGATTGTTGCCCCGAACGCACCCTTCGGGTTTTCGGTGGCTGGAACCTTCTCGAGAACATGGATGTCGCCATCGGCACCGGAGCCATCCCTGCCGAGTTGGACTTTAACCCAGGTTGGGCCGTAGGTGGTGCAGTTGGCAAGTACATTACTTGCAACCTCCGCCGCGAGTTGGAATTCACCTACCGACATAACACACCCGCCGCCGTCCAGTTTGGTGGTGGTAACTTCGATGACGATATCGAAGGCAGCATTCGAGCCTATTCGGTGATGGGAAATCTGGTTTACGAAGCGCCACAACTGCGACTCGGAAAGTTTCAACCCTATATTGGAACGGGTATCGGTGT
>JAUXWY010000069.1 GCA_030681235.1 Pirellulaceae bacterium
ATAAGGGAAAGCCAATCCACCAACAAGGACACGTCGTGTATCTTCAGCAAGTGTTATGTAATAGCCAACGCTGAACGTGATGGTCATCAGAATCGAAATCAACCCGACCTCGGCGAGGTTACTTGGTTGCGATATTTTCAAGTCTTTGTTGGTTGCTGAATTCTCGATCGACTTCACCGAGTTTTGAACGTTGATTTGCCAAGACAAGATCAAGCACATGGTCGAAAAGGCCCCAGAAAACCAGACCGAAAGTCGCAGCGGTATTTCCATTCGCGCAAAGAAAATCTCGCGATCTGCAAAAAAACGGGTCCATAAATCTTGATTCTGCAATGACAATAAATGGTTTTCCGTCCACGAATAACCCACAAACAGAAAACAGAACAGGATCATCATCCACAGCCAAGGTTTTAACGAAGGCAGCCGCTGGTTGAGCCAAGGTGATTTCTGGAGATACAGCAAATAAAACGCGACAATTAGAATCGGCAGAATCGACATCCAGCGATGAAACAGGAGCAAATTGGCGGTATAGAATTCGCGCTGATACAAAATCTGGACAAACAGCAAGGGAGCGACACCGGCCGTGATCGCGCCGCCCAAGGCAAACGGCAACCAATCTTGCAGTAAGGCCGTTGTTACAGATGGAGTCGCGGGTTTGGATTTGAATGCGGAAGCGATGGAATCCCACGCGACCCACGCCGAACCCGCTAGCACATAATGCATCAGCAACATGTGCAGCGTCAACGTGCCCACGTACAAGGTCAAGTACATGGCCGTTGGCCAAGGGAATCCAAACGGAAACAATACATCCACGGGACAAACTTTCGTATCGGGTTGGTGGCGGACGATCTACATGTTCTGGCGAACGTCGCCACGCTTGCGAACGTAGTGACGCCTGCCAAGGCGTGGTGGGCGTGGCGTTAAAAGTCGGATGCTTCCTCAAGCCACACTGCAATCTGTTGCCGCACAACCGGGTCGTCGCTTGTCGGCCAATCGCTAGGTTCGTGGGCCATCAGCCAATCGAGCCACTGGACCAACGCTTCGACCTCTTCCGGTGGCCCCGCAAACGGCGGCATCACGTTTTTAGTGAATTGCAACTTGGCGATATTCATGCGTCGTTGTGAATTGGTCCACGTGCCTGCCAAGTGCATCAAGCCATTGACTCCATGTTCGGTGTGACAAATGGAACATTGCAACCGAAACACCTTGGCCCCCAACCGGACCTGGTCATTGGGATAACGCTCAGGATTCAAAAGCGGATACGGATCATCATTCACTGAACCCACTCGCCGGAATTCGGTGATTTGTGCCGGCGTCATCGAGTTGGAATAGAGCGTTTGCCGAACGGTGAACGGTTTGCGCACACCTTCCCGCACAAATTCACCACCAGCCGTCGCGCCAAAGGCCAGAACCAACAGTAACGTGGCAGTGGCTCCATTGATCGTCAATCGTTGCCAATACAATCCGATGATGGCATAGCCCGCGATCAGGATGGAAGCCCCGACCGCCACGTTCATAAATAAGGTCATGGCAACGCTACCGCCCAACACCCATTGGCGACTGTCGGGCGGCAAAACGGCCACGAACCATATTCCCAGGACCGGCATCAAGACCATCGGCAACAAGAAATGCGAGGCGCGAAATATAAGCAACCGTCGAATTTCGCTAGGAAGCGGCATGGTGTTGATCACCACGCAACCCGCCAAGGCCGCGATCACCATACACACAATCGTGCGAAACAACAGCGACGGCCAAAAGCTAGGATTAAAAAAACCGTCCCACACTTGCCCGGTTTCAATCCAATTCCCTGGCGTCAATTGCCAACTCAAGATGCCGTTGATCCAGAACAGACTGAACCAGGCCGCGATGGTGTACGTCGCCAGCAGACGCATTCGCAAAGCGTCGGGCAACCGAGCGCCGTAGCGGAAAAACGTGTAGCCCGACACGACTTCGAGACAAAAGAACGTCCATTCGGTCGCCCACAACCAGTGAAACTCATGGACCATCAAGCCGATGGTCCGCGGACTGATTTGAATCGAGGTGAACCACATGCCGACGCCCGTCAGCGCGCCCATGACAAAACTGATGAGCACCAAATACTTGAAATAGCCATCGATAAATTTCCGCGTCACTCCGAGTCGATCGCGACCGGACTGCCCGAGCCATTGGAAGTAGCACATCAACATGCCACCACCAATTGCGAACTGGGCGAGAAAGACGTGAAAAATCCCCAGGCCGCCAATCACGAGCCCCTTCATCACAGGGCCAAAATCGTGGAGCGGATAATATTCAAAGGCGTTCACAATCGATGCTCGAATTAAGGAAACGAATCAAGGCAAGCCGGGTGTTTTCGCAGTGACTCGACTGCCAAACACCACCGTTGCCGTAATCCTTATACCCCGCTCGATCCTTAAACGTTAGACGGAGCACAACGTCTTGCTAGAGTTAAAATGTCACGGCAACTCACCTGACAACCGACTCCTGGTGTTGAACCTGCGAACATCAACCAATTCCGAGACGTTATATTAAGATGAACCCCGGGCCAAATGGTCCGGGGCTCATCTTAATGATCATTAGACATGAACCGCGTATCCCCAAAAGCCCTGCCCGATCCTGCCAGATCCTGCCAGATCCTGGGAGATACGTGGCGTATCTATCTCCGGCGGCGGCTCAAGCCGACCGCGCCCAAGGCCAAACTTCCCAACAACAGCAAACCGCTGGGTTCAGGAACAGCTTGAAAACTGCCAAAGGCATCAACAGCGCCCGCGAAATCGGTTGAATTCCTGTTGAAGACAAGCCAGAAAGGTAACGATTCCGCAACAGAAAAACCGCCATTTTCCGTGAACAACTGAAACAAAACTCCGTACGCGGCGTCATCTCCATTTTCGAAATCGAAGTCTAGATGATCATGGATGCCACCTGGGTCGTTGGCATCACCCCGAGATTTGTTGATAAATACTGGTCCGCCGGTGATGACCGTTCCATTCAAGTTCATTTCGCTCGTGTCTGCGTTGGACTTGACCTTGAATTCTCCAACGGCCGAGAATACAAAATTATCGCCCACTTTCGTCGCGCGATTTACATAACCCAGACCGAGTGTACCACCGTTTTGGATATAGCTACCCGCATTAATTGCGCGAAGATAGACGTTGTGACCGTAAGTAATTGCAAATCCTTCGGCGGCCTCGGTCGCGAACCCTGGTTGAATCGTTGAATCAAGACCACCGAAATCTGCCGTGAACAACAAGATTCCGCCAAGTCCCGGACTGCCCTCAATGTCAATGATCGTTGGGTCGCCCATTTTGTAACCGAGAATGATGTCCGAGTGATCGTCATCTTCGCCGGCATAACCAAAGTTTAGTGGAGCCACCGCCAATGTTAGTAACATCAGCAATGCGACTCGCGTGAGTGATTTTAGTTTCATGTTTTTTCTCTCGTATCGTAAGGGATATTGTTATTGCGACAACGTTTCGGGGCGGCGATCATTGCGACCACCAATCGCCCACCAAACGGTCGGTTCTATGTCGTCGGGTACAAATCGAGTTGAGCCGTCGACTAACGTTAAAATGACGCCGCCGGGATGTCGGCTACTGGGGACAATCAAATAATTGCCCTGCGAACGCGACGTCCCATAGTGACCGGTCAGGGTGTTGGGAGTATTGACGTGCATGTATGTTGGGGCCGTCAACGGAAAGCCGGATGACCAGCTTCGACCGATGAAGCTCGATTCGAAAACGTCCACGTGCGACGCCGTGAATTGCGCGACAATTTGTGGCAAAGTTCGATCTCGCTCCAAAATGTGCATGGAGCGAATCCGACGATCTCCTTCGCGAATCGCCGCGGCGGTGGTGCCCGTCTGGATGAGACGTTCCGAAATCAAGGCAGTGTTGGACGTGCCGTCGATGAAATCACTCATGCGTACTTGTGATCCACCGTGCCAACCGACAGGACTAGCCGGGCGAAGCAACGGGATCGAGCCGTTGTGACGTCCCGGTGCCACTCGCTCGCCATTAAACCCGGTCGCATACGAGGGCCAACCCGCGTTACCGGCATAACTGCTACTGGCGGGTCTGCACGTTCCCATCCGCGAGTTATCACCGGGGGTGTCGGATGGACAGAGCAGAATTGGAATCGCGGTCGAAGCAGCCACCGCGTTGGGATGCGAGCTGCTGATCGTGTAGCCACTTCCATCGCCATTGTTAGTCTTGCGATCAAATCGATCGTAGACGTTTTCCTGTTCGAGGTAGGGCAGTAGAGGCACTAGCCAACTGTAATAGCCGGCTTGAAATCCACCGCCCGGCTTCGCAGCACCAGGACCAATTTGATTGACAGGCAGTTTTTGCCGCGCCGATTCGTAATTGATGACCGCCAACCCCAGTTGCCTGAGGTTGTTGCTGCAGGCGGACCGTCGCGCTGCTTCACGAGCCATCTGGACCGCTGGCAACAACAGACCCATCAACACCGCAATGATCGCAATGACGACTAGCAATTCCACTAAAGTGAAACCACGAGCAACGCCACGGCGGGGAATATCCATCTCCATTTCACAATCCTCCAATCAAGATCCACCCATCAGACAAACCGGTACTTCACCATCGAATCGGTGTGGAAAACAACGCAATGAATTGGGGGAACCAACCCACCAAGTACGTATGCTCTCCAAACAAACATCACTACGTCGCGCAAGCCAATGTCGACGCCACCAGGGCAACGCCACTTTGCAGGAACGCATTCAACTCACATGCACGTCAGAGCGGCAAGATTGGTGGACCACGGGCGCGGGTCGCAAAAACGATTTTAGAATGACCGAGGATCGGCAAACACGATTCTTGGAAAGTCGCCCAAATGACTTGGTAACTTGCTTGGTTGGGCTGCCACCAATGAGTACTCTTGATGATTTCGCACAAAGAACAGTTCAACGAGCAAGTGGAGTCGGCACTCGACCAAACGAGTCCCGACTTTTTCGAGGTCGATTTTTCATCGACCACGTTCGATTGGCAGCCATGACTGCAACAATTCGCAGTAGCTTGATCCGGTGTGCTCGCCGAATGGACATGACGGTGCAGCAGCGGGTGGACAATATCCACCGCCTTCCAGCCCGTTATCAACAGGGCGGCCAAAACGTATGTCAGGAGTTTTTTAAGTTCCGCAGGGATCACAGTCAAATTCTGACGATTGTTAGGAAAATTCCGATCCGGTAAAGGATCACAGACTTCATGTTATTCTAGTTGCAATCGAATCGCAAGTACTTTTGGGGCGAAAATGCGGTGGATTATCGAGCGATCACCGCCTTTCCCGGAGAGTTTCGCGACCGATTGCCGAAACTCTTGCGGAGCAGGGAATCCCATGGCCGAAACTCTGGGCGAGTTTCGCTGCCGATTCACCTGCGAACGTAACTTTTGACGCACATGGTGGGGGTTTGCCTGTTGTTGAGCGAGCGTTGCTAAATCGAGTTGAATGCGAGCGGAATGCCGACCAGTCAAACTCCTTGCTACGCTGCCGAATGATGGTCACAATACCCGGCGAGGGACGCTGGTCCGCTGGTGGCGCTGGCCCCTCGGTGCTGCCCGCGTCGGTGCTGCGAAGTAGCAAAGTCCACAAACCCAAGTCAATCCGCATCTTTCGGACCTCTTGTCGCTATGGCCGAATCTTCGATAAAAGCCGTGCGGTGGATGGTCGCGTTGATCTTGTTAGTCGCGGTCAGTTATTTGGTCTTGGTCCCGGCCACTATAATGGCGTGGGAGACTTGGTTCGCCGCCAAACGCCCAGCGATGCAAAAACTGGAGGAAACCAGCACCGCAGATTGGGTTCGCATCAAGTCGATGGAAGCGGTGATGGCCGCTGTTTTTTTTGCGGTGGGCGCCTCGGTCGGCAGCTTTCTGAATGTCGTGGCCTATCGCTTGCCGCTGGGAATTCCGCTGGTCTTCCGACGGTCACGATGTCCGGTGTGCCTAACCCCAATTGAAGGTCGCGACAATGTGCCCTTGCTTGGTTGGCTCCGATTGAGTGGTCGGTGTCGACACTGCGGCACGCCGATCTCGGTGC
>JAUXWY010000070.1 GCA_030681235.1 Pirellulaceae bacterium
AAACCACTCTGCAACAAGATCAACAACCGAACTCAACATCGATCGCACTCAATGGCCGATGGAAATTCAAAACGCTTTGGACGGCAATCGCTACTTCTGCAAGATCCGTTACAAAGCCATCTATTGGTACTTGATTGAAATGATCGCCGTGCGACTGAAGACGGGTGAACTACGCAACCCGAAGATTTACGAATTCAATCCCGACATCTTATACGATCCCAAACGAAAGAAGAATAAACCCGATGTCATTAACAACGACACTCAGCTCCGAACCCCATCGGACCAACAACCCCCAGTCTGACCCCACGTCCGACACCCAGTGGCAAGGATCCACCCAAGCCCACCCCACTACCGCTACTCGCCAACAGCAGAAATTGACAACAAATCCAACCCGAAGCCTCCAAACTCCCCACCACAATTCACCAATCCGACTCAAAATAAGTTTCAAAACTTGTTGCAATAACGAGTCACAACTTCTAAAATCAGAGCAACGCCAAAGGACAAAAGGCGGAATCCGCATAGGGCCGACGACTTGGTCTCGAAACCAGTTCACAAGTTTCGGGAACACAAGTCTTGAGTCCAGTCCACAACCAGCGGCCATTCCGCCCCCGCTCCGTCGGTCAAGTTCAACGCCCAATCTAACCGGCAGCGGGTCCACCCAAAGCCGGGGCCAAGAACAAACCCACCCGCTGCCGGTTAGATGGCAATACGTTTACGTTATGCGAATCAATAATATGAAACGAGAACTCTATTGCGTAAGCTTGTCTATCCTGATTGCTGTATTAGCAATTGCAGGTTGCAACAGCCAGCAATCTGTTTCGGAGCGGTATGCACCCAAGCCAGAGTCCGTGTTGGCGAAAACCGATCGAGAAATCAATTGTACTTTCCTCAAATGGGACGCGGGCTTGCGTTTGATGGTTGCTGACCGATGTGGCGATGGCGGTTGGCGTGGAACATTGATGGCCGAGGATCCGGATCAGCCTTTCGTTTGGTGCGGATCATTGAACAACCCGCAAATTCCTGAACACGTGTTGAAATGGACGATAAGGACATTCGACGGAGCCGACGGCATCTTTGACATCAATGGTGAGACGTACGATTTGAGCAAAGGAAAGGTATTTCTTCTTGAACCGACGTCCACTGGCTTTAGCGCCAACCAGTTCGATTTTGACATCAATGAGCTTGATCCAACAGAAGACGCCGTATCTGCCTTTGCGTCTTCGCACTTCGAGGGTGGAACGCAAGAATCTGAAGCGATACTGTCCCGATAATCGCATAACATCGGGTAGACGCCGTCATTGCTGAGGGCAGGCCCCACACCACCTAGCATGCGGGTCCCGCACTAGGCGGTCATCGGGGGACGTTCGCCCCCCATCTTTACCATGAGGCCACCACATGAACCCTGAACGTGACGCGAAGACAATGCGAGGAATAGCAACATGCGCTGTTGCGTTTGTTCTGGCATGCCTGATGCCCTTGGAAATGTTGCTAGCCCAATCTGCCAATCGCTTGACCTATTTGGACGAACCCACCGATCCCTATTACGTTCATCGCGACTTTCCGAAATTGACGACCCCACAGTGGGTCGGTGAAGAAGGTGTCGAGGCGGTCGTCGTGCTGGCTATCGACGACATGAACGACAGTGCGAAGTGCGAAGCCTATTTGCGCCCGATTCTGGATCGACTCAAAGCCATCGATAACCGCGCAGCGGTCAGCATCATGACCAATCGCATCGACCCGCAAGATCCACAACTTCAAGCGTGGTTGCAAGAAGGCCTGAATATCGACGTGCATACGTGGGATCATCCTTGTCCCTGTTTGGCCAACAGTCATTTTGCGGCGGCACTAGAAACTTATCAAAAGTGCGTCGATGTCATGGCGGCCATCCCCAACAATCGCCCGGTGGCGTTTCGCATGCCTTGTTGCGATTCGATGAATACACCGAGTCCGCGGTTCTATGCCGAGATCTTCAACCGCCCCACGCCTGCCGGGAACTTCTTGACCATCGATAGTTCCGTGTTCCAAGTCTTCACAGCAGCGGACCCGTCATTGCCGCGCGAAGCCGTGATCCGTCCCGACGGTCGCTCTCGCTTCGAACATTACATCCCGTTTCCCAACTTCGCGAACAAAATCGAAAACTATCCGTATCCGTATTTGATAGGCTCGACCTGTTGGCAGATCCCGTGCATGGTGCCGTCGGATTGGGAAGCTCAGCATGTTCAAGCTCCCAACAATCCCGAGACCGTGCGCGATATGAAAATCGCGTTGGACTTGACGGTTCAGAAGCAAGGGGCATTCAGTTTGGTGTTTCATCCACACGGTTGGATTCGCAACGATCAAATTGTCGAACTGATCGACCACGCCGTGGCGACGTACGGGCCTCGCGTGAAATTTCTGACCTTCGCCGAAGTCAATGAACGAATGGAGCGAGTGTTGCTGCAAGGGAACCCGCTGCGGGCTCCCAATGGTGGCGATAACGGAGTTCGCTTGATCGATGTCAACGGTGATGGCTATTTGGACGTGGTGATTGCCAATTCACAACAACAGATGACCCGTATATGGTCGACCGACCGTCAAAGATGGAGTCAATTTGAGTTCCCGATCAGCTTGGTGGCGACGGATTCAAACTCTCCTACGGGACGATTTGGGGTGATGGCCAAGAACCCTCCCTTGCAAACGTCGGACGAGGTCTTGCTCATTGCCGATACGAAACATGGGCTCACGGCGTGGGCATTCAGACACGGTAGTTGGATAAGATTATTATCTTGCCTTGAAGGTTTACCGACCGACTTGAGTATCCAAGTCGACGGTCAGGACCAAGGGGTTCGCCTGCGTGACTTCGATGGAGACGGTCAGAGCGAGTTATGGCAGAGTCGTCCCGGCAACAACCGATTCTGGCGTTGGAACAAGCTGAAGTTTCGTTGGGAGCCCGCCGACTTTCAACTGCCAAGCGGAGTTCAACTGGTCGATGAGTTGGGCCGCGATGCCGGGTTTCGGTTTGTCGATGTCGATCGCGACGGCACGGACGACGTCCTATTCTCAGACTCCCAAGGTTATAGCTTGCATCTGGGTCGATTCAGCACAGACGGGCAATTTTCCGGTTGGCCGGTCACAGCCCAGTCAGCACCTCGCAGCGAAGGCAACGCGATTCCGCCGATCGTGCGGAATGCACCAGCAGGCGGAGCGGTCAACAACGGGGCTTGGTTTGCTCAGCATACGATGTGGGTGCAAAACGAAGATACCGCCGTTCTACCCGACAAAGTGGATCGTCGCTCGTTTGATGATTTAGTGGGAGATTTGGCCGCGATCCCGGCGCCTCGTTCGCCGCAACATTCGTTGCAGGCCATGACGACGCGACCCGACATGCAAATCGATTTGGCGGTGGCCGAACCGCTGGTGACGGATCCCATTGCGTTCGATTGGGGCCCAGACGGTCGGATGTGGGTCGTCGAAATGCGCGACTATCCTTCGGGCATGGATGGGAGAGGGCAACCGGGCGGTCGCATTCGAGTACTCAGCGATACCAACGACGATGGACGCTACGATCATTCGCAAATATTTCTGGACAACATCCCCTTCCCGACGGGAGTCAAGGTTTGGCGACAAGGAATTTTGGTGACTGCGGCTCCGGACATTTTTTACGCCGAAGATACCGACGGCGATGGCACCGCCGACCATCGCGAAGTTTTGTATCAAGGATTCGGGGAAGGCAACCAACAACACCGCGTCAACGGATTGTCATGGGGCTTGGACAATTGGTTACACGTTGCCAATGGCGACAGTGGTGGCATGGTACGTTCGTTGAAGACAGGCCAATCGATTCCGTTTGGCGGACGCGATTTGCGGATTCATCCAGACACCGGCGGTTTGGTCGCTGAATCGGGCATGACTCAATACGGGCGCACCAGCGACGATTGGGGACACTGGTTCGGTTGCAACAACACTTATCCGATTTGGCACTACGTGTTGTCCGATACCGACTTGCGTCGCAACCCTCATTTTGTGCCCCAGGATATTCGCCATCATGTTTCGGTGACTCCCGGTGCGGCGCCGGTGTTTCCCACCAGCCGCACGTTGCCACGTTTCAACGACTTTCACATGGCCGATCGGTTCACGTCGGCGTGTGGTTTGACAATCTATCGCGATCGCTTGTTGGGCGATTCGTTTGTCGGCAACTACTTCGTTTGCGAACCCGTGCATAACTTGGTGCAACGAGAGGTGATGACGACCCTGGGCACGACCTTTCAAAGTCAACGAGCGCCCGACGAACAAGACCGCGAGTTCCTGTCGTCGGCGGATCATTGGTTCCGCCCCGTGATGGCCCGCACCGGTCCGGATGGAGCTTTGTGGGTCGCGGACATGTATCGCTTGGTGATCGAACACCCCGAGTGGATTCCGGCCAGTTGGCAAGCGAAGCTCAACTTGCGGGCCGGCGATGACATGGGACGGATCTACCGAGTCTATCCGAAGTCCGCCACACCGCGCGAGTTTCCTCGTTTGGATCGCATGAGTCCGACCGAGTTGGTAGCCGCACTGGAATCGGACAACGGTTGGGTTCGAGACATGGCTCAGCAACTGCTGATCTGGAACGCCGCTCCTCCAGCGCCGGACTTGTTGGCCGCGTTGCTACGCGAATCAACCCGTCCGTTGGCTCGCCTTCACGCGCTTGCCACACTGCAAGGTTTGAACCAATTGTCCGACGCATCGTTACAAGTTGGGCTGCAAGATCCCCATCCGGGAGTGAGGCAACATGCCCTGCGGTTGGCGGCGGGACGTTTCGCGCGCAGCCCGGCAATGCTGGAGGTCGCCATTGTGCAACTGCAACAGGAAAGCGACCCTCAAGTTTTGTTGGCAGCGACTTTGGCGATGGGCGATACCGATAGCGAAGCCTTCGCGCGACAAGTCATGCACCGAATCGCGGATCGATTGAGCGATCCTTATCTGCGACAAGCGGTGCTCAGTTCGATTCATGAACGAAACTTGACGGCTCTGATGGAGACGTTGCTGCAACATTGGACACCGGAGTCGGACACAGCGTTGGAGTCTGGCCGAGCCGAAGTGTGGAGTGGTTTGCTTCGCTTTGTCGTTGCTTCAGGGAACCAAGAGTTGTTCCAGTCGTTTGTCTTGGCTTTGTTGCCATCCGACAGCGATCCCGCGCTCGGAGGTGTGACCGCTGTGGTGAAGCAGCGACTGCAGCAAGATCCGGCCGGGAATCTTTGGCGGATTCAAGCCTTGACCGAGCTCTTGAGTGGCGTGGGGGACCGCGATCCGCAAAGCTGGACTCCCGAGTTTGTGGCGCGTTTAGAGCAGATCTTCCAGATGGCGGATGATTTGGCGGGTGCTGCGGAGCCAAACGTCCAGCAGCAGGTGGGCGTGGCCCGTTTGTTGGGCTTCGCCAAGTGGAATGCGGAAACTGCCCAACGACGACTGCGACCTTGGTTGTCGCCGCGAACCGCGCCGGAAGTTCAGATCGCGGTGGTGCGTTCGTTGGCTCGTTACCCGGATGAAGCGGTGGTCGAGTATTTCTTGGAGCACTGGACGTCCCATTCGCCAACGCTGCGCAACGAGATCTTGGACACCATCTTTAGCCGAAACTACTGGATCAAAGGATTCTTGCAGGCGATCCAGGAAGGACGCATTCCGACATCGCATATCGATGCCGCGCGTCGGCAACAGTTGGTGCAACATCGGACCAATTCGATTCGTCAACTGGCCACGGAAGTCTTGGCGTCGAACGTTCAATCCAACCGACAGGCACTGATCGACGAATACGTCGCGATACGAGATCACGTCGCCGACGTGGATCACGGCCGAGCGGTATTTCGACAACACTGTGCGGCCTGCCATCAAATGGATGGCGTGGGGTACCGAGTCGGACCGGACTTGGCAGCGTTTATGGACAAGTCGGAAGTGGGATTGCTAACCGCTATTTTGGACCCCAATCGCGCGATCGAGGACCGTTACCAAGAATACCTCGTGATGGGCGAAGACGGGCGGCAACATCGGGGCATGATCGCCAGTGAAACATCGAACTCGCTGACCTTGGTGGCACAAGAAGGGAAGCAAGTCGAGTTGCTACGGAACGAAATCGAGGCGATGGCGGCCAGTGGTTTGTCGTTGATGCCCGTAGGACTGGAGAAAGACATCACACCGCCAGCGATGGCGGACTTGTTGAAGTACCTGCGCAGTTCCGTCCCGCCACACAAAGTGTTTCCGGGCAACGAACCGGATTATCCTTCCATCCGCGACGATGGCTCGATTCGTTTGCTGGCGACCAATGCGCGAATCTATGGACCGACTTTGGTGTTTGAACAACCTTATCGCAATCTGGGGTTTTGGAGCAGCGTGGAAGATCGCGCGGTCTGGACGATTCGGGTGCCGAAGGCGGGGCGTTACGAAGTGACTTTGGACTATGCTTGTGCGACCGATGCCGCCGTCAATCGATTCATCATTCAAGTGTCAGGGCAAAGCGTTGGCGGCGTGGTGCCGGGGACGGGCTCGTGGGATGAATATCATTGGCATGACGTTGGGTTTGTCCAATTGGAAGCAGGCGAGCACGAGCTGATGCTTCGCTCGGACGGCCCGCTACAAAGCCCATTGTTGGATCTGCGCGGTATTGTACTTTCTCCTTGAATGATGATGGGAACGAACATGGTAATCTATCTGACTCGCGACTTGATGTTTTCTTCGCGGGTGCGTCCGTTGGTCGAACGCCGAGGTTTGAGTTTGAAGATGGCCAGCAGTATCGACGACTGCTTGACCAAACTACCTGTGTGGTTACCAGAAGGAGAGGCAAGAACACCGAGCGAAGTTTGTTTGTTAGTCGACCTCAAGGCGATTGCCGATCCAACAGAACTTTCGCCATTGTTGGAAGCGATTCGAACGGCGTGTAACGGCCGAGCGTTGCGGACCTTGGCTTACGGACCACATGTGCATGAAACTTGGCTAACAGCGGCAGGTGATGCGGGTTTCGGCACCGTCATGACTCAAGGCCAATTCGACCGCGGCTTCGACCAATGGTTGGGCGAGCCACGCGTCGCACAACAATAGAGAACTCCTGAAGTAATGGCAATTGGGCTTACCACCGAATTGATGGTGGAGGCGGTTTATGACGCTCGCATTCATTCGGTCGCGGAGTTATAATCAAGTGGGTCGACGCCCGCCTTTGATTTCCCGCCTGTCCGAGATTTTGTGATGCGATTTGCCAAACTGGCTACTCAGGTTTTTCTACTGCTTTTTGGTGGTGCAGTGCTTCACGCGGCCGAACCCGATGAGGCAGCCGCCGATCTGGATTTCAACCGCGACATCCGCCCGATCCTGTCGAATCATTGTTTTCGCTGTCACGGCCCGGATGAAGCGGAGCGAGCGGGAGGCGGGGCCAACGGCTTGCGGTTGGATGTGCCCGAGGGTCTGCGCGAGGATTTGGGTGGACACTTTGCGGTCGTGCCCGGTCAGCCGGATGAAAGTGAACTGCTGGCGAGAGTCAGCAGTGACGACGATTCGATAGTCATGCCGCCGCTTGAAGGTGGATCGCGACTTACCGCTGCCGAGATCGCTCGACTACGGCAGTGGATTGCCGAGGGAGCGGTCTTCACCCAACATTGGTCGTACGTCGTTCCTCAGCGACCCTCGCTTCCCGAACTCACGGATCTAGCAGCTCAAGCCTGGGTTAAAAATCCGATCGATCACTTTATTCTGCAACGGCTTCGGCAAGAAAACCTGACACCCCAGCCCGAGGCCGACCGCTACGCTCTGGTTCGACGTGTCGCGCTGGATGTGACTGGGTTGCCGCCGAGCTGGGACGAAGCGCAAAAGTTTGTCAACGATCCGTCGGCGAACGCTTACGAGCAAATGCTCGACCGCTTCTTGGCCAAAGAAGCTTATGGAGAGCATTGGGCTCGCACATGGTTGGATTTGGCTCGGTATGCGGATTCGGCGGGATATGCAGACGACCCCGCCCGGACGATTTGGGCCTATCGCGACTATCTGATCAAGTCCTTCAATAAGAACATGCCTTTTGATCAATTCACGATCGAGCAAATCGCGGGCGACCTTCTGCCCAACCCCACTAGCGATCAGTTGATTGCGACGGCGTTTCATCGCAACACATTGACCAATAACGAAGGCGGAACCAACGACGAAGAGTTCCGAAATGTGGCCGTCGTCGATCGAGTGAACACGACCTATGCCGTGTGGATGGGCACGACCATGGCCTGCGCTCAGTGCCATACTCACAAGTACGATCCGCTGACTCACGCCGAATTCTTTCAATCCTTCGCGATCTTCAACAACACCGAAGACGCGGATCGAGGCGACGAGTCGCCGCTGCACGAAGTCTGGATGGAATCGCAGCTGCAAGAGCGACAACGGCTTCAACAGGTGTTGGCCGCTGACGACGCCATCCTGCGACAAATGACACCCGAGTTGGAACAAGGCCTGAAAGCCTGGGAAGCGGCTTTGCCACGCCAACCGCGGTGGCAGCGACCTGAGGTTTTGTCTGCGAAGAGCGAAGGCGGAGTTACACTAACGCTAGACGGCGAAAACCAAACGATTCGAAGTGCGCAAGGCGTGGCTAAAGATAACTTCGACATCGAGCTCGACCTGACGCCGCTGACGAACGATGGCCCGACGTCCTTGACTGCGATACAGATCGAGGCCTTGGCAGATCCGACGCTGCCTGGGAATGGTCCCGGTTGGGGTGGAGGCAACTTCGTTCTGAGCGAGGTTCGTGGCACGATCGTTCCGCCGCTAGCGAACACCGTTGTCGGGAAATACGTGCGGGTTGAATTGCCCGGCGCCAGCCGCATTTTATCGCTGGCCGAAGTGGAAGTTTTTTCGCAGGGCCAGAACGTAGCGACAGGCGGCACGGCGGCCCAAAGTAGCACGGCTTATGAAGGTGTGGCCAAGCGCGCGATCGACGGCAATACCGATGGGCTCTATTTCAATTCCAACTCTGTGACGCATACCGCGGCCGACTCGACCGACCCCTGGTGGGAGGTGACCCTGACTCAAGCCGTTCCACTCGAACGAATCGTCCTTTGGAATCGTACGGATGGCGGAGCTTCGATCATGGAGCGATTGAAAGGGGCGGTGGTGAAAGTCTTGAATGATCAACGCGAGTTGGTTTGGGAGGGCCAAGTCGACGATACGTCCCAGCCTTCGATCGCGTTGGGAGTCAATGGTTCGCGAAAGGTCTCAATTGCCACGGCGCTGGCCGACTTCAATCAAGACGGTTTCAACGCCGCGAATTTGGTGGCCAATCCAATCGATCTCCAAAAAGGTTGGGCGGTCGGAGGAGCCGTTGGCCGCGATCATCAGCTGACGTTGGTTCTGGCCGAACCAATGGCGATCGTCCCCGGTAGTCGCTTGAAGTTGCAGTTGTTGCAGCAGTCGCCTCACACACTTCACACCTTGGGCAAGTTCCGGATTCAAACCACCGCGGATGTAGCGATCAGTCAATGGGCCGGGATTCCACCTCAGGTTCAAACGATCGTACAAACAAAGGTGAACGACCGGACTGCAGAACAGTGCGAACAGTTGGCCAGCTACTACCGCACGATAGCGCCGGAGCTGGAAGTGGTTAGGCAGCGCGTGTCGAAAAACCGCGCCGAACTTGGAGCGATCAAACCGACCACCACGGTGCCGATCATGCGCGAAGTCGGGAAGGATCAACATCGAGCCACTAGAATTCACAACCGAGGGAATTTTATGGACTTAGGGGACGAAGTTCAGCCCGGTATTCCGACGGTGTTTCAGGTTGGCGGAAACGAGGTACAGGACCGTCTGGGATTGGCCCGCTGGCTCGTCTCTCGCGACAACCCCCTGACGGCGCGGGTGACGGTCAACCGACATTGGGAGCAGTTGTTTGGTACAGGGATTGTCGCGACCGCCGAAGAGTTCGGTTCGCAAGGCGATTTGCCCACGCATCCCGAATTGCTGGATTGGTTAGCGGTCGAGTTCATGGATAGTGGTTGGGATCAGAAGCATTTGCTAAAGACCTTGCTCCTGAGCGCGACGTATCGGCAAGATTCCAAAGTGAGTCGCGAGTTGGCGGACTTCGATCCTCAGAATCGACTGTTGGCGCGCGGGCCGCGGTTTCGGTTGTCAGCGGAGACCATTCGAGATCAAGCGTTGGCAGTCGCGGGGTTGTTGAGTCCCAAGCTGTTTGGTCCGCCGGTCAAGCCACCACAGCCATCGCTGGGATTGGCGGCTGCGTTTGGTTCCAGCACGGATTGGCAAACCAGCAGTGGCGAAGATCGTTACCGACGGGGAATTTACACGACGATGCGACGATCCAACCCGTACCCATCGATGAGCACCTTCGATGCGCCGAATCGTGAAGTCTGCACGTTGCGAAGAACGCGGACCAATACACCGTTGCAAGCGCTGGTGACACTCAACGACCCCGTCTATATCGAAGCGGCTCAGGCTCTGGGACGATCAATGGTTCAACACGAGGGAACGCTCGATGAAAAGTTGTCCGTCGCGTTGTCGCGGGCGTTAATGCGTCCGGTCGTTGCGGATGAGATTCAAGTGCTCAAGCAGCTTTACGAAAAGGCGACAGCGGCGCTGCAGGCCCACCCGGAAGAAGCCCGCAAGTTGGCCACCGATCCCTTGGGGCCGATACCGGAGGGCAGCAATGTCGTCGAGTTGGCCGCTTGGACCGTCGTCACCAACGCCATTTTGAATCTGGACGAGTTCTTGATGCGACGCTAGGTTCCCTGTGATCCAACGGGACCAGCAAGAAACAATCGTGACCCCACTATAAAATCGGAATAACAAATGCAACCTCATTCGAATGATCCACGAGTCGAACAGATCGCGTGGCAAACTCGGCGACACTTTCTCAAAGCGGCGACAGGTGGTTTGGGAGCGGTGGCGTTGACGACGATGTTGCAGCAAGAAAGCGCCGCATGCTCCGCAGGTGCAGCAGTCGCGACCGACGATGGTGTGGTCAATCCGCTGGCCGCACGGGCTCCCCATTTTGCCGGCAAGGCCAAGCGGGTCATCTACATTCATTGCACGGGTTCACCGCCGCATTTGGATCTGTTCGATTACAAGCCGGAACTGGTGGCTCGCAATGGGCAAGATTGTCCGGATTCGTTTTTGCAGGGGCGGCGATTTGCGTTTACCTCCGGTGTGCCAAAATTGTTAGGTACGCCACGGACGTTCGCGCAATACGGTTCGCAAGGCATGTGGATGAGTGACGCGATCCCGCATTTTCATGGGATCGCGGATGAGATGTGTTTGGTCAAGTCGATGTTCACCGAGCAGTTCAATCACGCCCCTGCCGAGTTGCTTTTATACACGGGCTCGCCCCGATCAGGCCGACCTTCCTTGGGTTCGTGGGTGACGTATGGTTTGGGATCGGAGAACGAGAACCTGCCTGGGTTTGTGGTGCTGATCTCCAGCGGGGTGCAACCCAACGGCGGCACAAATTCGTTTGGTAGCGGATTTTTGCCCAGCGTCTATCAAGGAGTTCAATGCCGATCGCAGGGTGATCCGGTGTTGTATGTCTCGGATCCGGCCGGCATGAATCGCGACTTGAGACGACTCTCGCTGGATGCGATTGGCGAGTTGAATCAGAAGCAAGCGGCGGAGTTGGGGCATCCGGAGACGACGACTCGAATTGCTCAGTACGAGTTGGCGTTCCGCATGCAAATGTCCGTGCCGGAAGTGATGGACATTTCGCAAGAGCCCGCCCATGTGCTGGAAAATTATGGCGCGAAGCCGGGCACTTCTAGTTTGGCGAACAACTGTCTGCTGGCGCGACGTTTGGTCGAACAAGGGGTTCGGTACGTGCAGTTGTTCGATTGGGGTTGGGACTTTCATGGAACTGGACCGGGAGAAGATATTCGCGACGGACTGACCAACAAATGCGCGACGATGGACAAGCCGGTCGCGGCATTGATCAAAGACTTGCGGCAGCGAGGTTTGTTGGACGACACTCTGATTGTGTGGGGTGGCGAGTTCGGGCGAACCCCGTTTCGCGAAGGTCGCACGGCGGCTGGCAGTATCCTGGGCCGCGATCACTATCCCGACAGTTATTGCATGTTCATGGCCGGAGGGGGCGTGCGCGGTGGACTCACCTATGGTGAAACGGACGAGTTAGGTTTTTCGGTGACGGAGAACAAGGTTCACGTTCATGACCTACAAGCGACCATCATGCATCAGTTGGGTTTCGATCACACGCGACTCACCTATCGCTTCCAAGGCCGCGATTATCGCCTGACCGATGTGCATGGAAATGTCGTACACGATATCATTACGTAGGCACTGTGGTTCAAAAAGGGGGGACGGATGACAGAGTATGATGTACCCTGGAAAGAGGTTTTTGATTCTTATCTGCAAGACTTTATGCAGTTGTGTTTGCCGGAAGGTCATGATCTGATTGACTGGGAATCTCCCGTCGAGAACAAAGAGCAAGAACTTCCGCGTTTGTTCCCAGAGAGTCCCGCGAAGGGCCGGGTGGCAGACAAGCTGTTTCGCGTTCGATTCAAGGGTCACCCGCAGCCAACATGGGTTTTGATCCACACCGAAGTTCAAGTTTCTCGCATCCCGGATTTTGCTCGGCGGATGTTTGTCTGCTATTATCGGATCCTGGATCGCTTCCAGGAGCCGGTTGTATGCATTGGGGTCATTGCCGATAAGTCAAAAAAGTGGCGACCAAATCACTGGGGGCAAGAAGTGATGGAGTGCCGGGTACAATTCAACTTCCCCATTGTCAAGCTAAGCGACTACTGGGAGCGGCGGGACGAACTGGAAGCGTCAGACAATCCGTTTGCCACCGTGATCCTGGCACACTTGTTGTCTCAAGCGTCCGCAAAAGAGCCCGAAACGAGGTTTCGCTTCAAGGTCGAATTGATTCGGCGGTTGTACGACAAGCTCTGGGACGCCGAAAACATTCGCCGGTTGTTTCGGTTTATCGACTGGGTATTGGACTTACCCCGGGACTTTGCGATACAATTTAAGGAACAAGTTCACCAAATCGAACTGGAGAAACAAATGCCCTACATCACATCGATCGAGAAGTTAGCCAAACTGGAAGGTGAGGCGATCGGCGAGGTTCGTGGAGAAGCCCGTGGAGAAGCGCGTGGAGAAGCGCGTGGAGAAGCGCGTGGAGAAGCGCGTGGCGAAGCCCGCGGTCAAACCAAAGGCAAGATCAAGATATTGCAGGAACTATTGGGACTGACCGTTGCGTCGGACCTCGAGTTGGACGCACTCACCGAAGACGGTCGGGAAGGTCTGTTGCTCGAACTTCGCGAGAAGTTTTCCACCAGATAAATCGATCGCGACGGAGAAACAAATGCCCTACATCACATCGATCGAGAAGTTAGCCAAACTGGAAGGTGAGGCGATCGGCGAGGTTCGTGGCGAAGCGCGTGGCGAAGCCCGTGGCGAAGCCCGTGGAGAAGCCCGTGGAGAAGCCCGTGGAGAAGCGCGTGGAGAAGCGCGTGGTCAAACCAAAGGCAAGATCAAGTTATTGCAGGAACTATTGGGACTGACCGTTGCGTCGGACCTCGATTTGGATGCGCTCACCGAAGCTGGTCGGGAAGGTCTGTTGCTCGAACTTCGCGAAAATTTTTCCGCCAAATAGTGCCTCAGTCAACGGGCGACCTCTAGTGCTGCGAACGAGGCCAGAACGCCGCACAAATCGCCCACGACAAGCAGCAACCTAAAAACCCAAGCACGATAAACCCCAGCGCCTCTTTCGCTTGTATCTGCGGATCAACCACTGGCTCCAGAACCACGATCTGATCAGCGGCTGTTATGTCGTGATGATATTCGGCATCGGCAATTGCCTTCTAAATTTACTAACGTTGACTAGGATCAAAGCAAAGAGCATTGTCACTGGCATCAACCAAGTCCAAGCCATTCGGCCGGATCGGCGAGTCTCAGGTTGCGGGAAAGCGTACATCAATAACCACAACTCGACCGCCGGGATCAAAACGACCAAGGAAAGCGCCGCGAGTTCAGTCAGCCAGTAGATCATGAGGATCGACAACGGAATAAAGCCGACCACATGCAGGCCCAGCCAAAATCGGCGTTTCGTGGCCCATCGCGATTTCGCCAACGCACGCATGGCAGGAACCAACGAGTCCGTGTCGGGGGCTAACCCGGCGACTTCTTCGGAGCGGACCGCGCCTTCCCGCTTGTTTGGAACCATCATCACAAGGTCGAAACATCGGGTCGGTGGCCAATCGTGCTGTCTGCCGGATGCAGTACCGCGGTGTTTGCTCCGCAAGCTCCGTATGAAAGCTATGTTGACATTCATAGTGTCCGGCACGCCGGCACCAATGCCGGTCAAGTCTTCGTTGCGCCACCGCCGCCGGTCGCGGCCATCCAGCCAATCGATTTGACTTATCGCAGTATGGGCACAGAATGGTTGGTCGCCACGCCTCACGGTGCGGTCGCCTACTTCGGCTGTGCCACCGGTTCGCAGCCGTGCGGTTTGACCTTGTTGACAGGATTCACCCGAGCCCTGGCCCCAGATCAAAACCGAGCAACCGTCCGACTTGGCGATGCCTACAAACAACAAATCGACTACTATCCTGTTCAACTCAAAACCCAAGGAGCAACAACCATGCGACCGGACCTGACCGACAACACGATGGTGAACGACCGCAGCGGATCGATGGAGTCGATCCAATCGGACGCCCAAGGTGGCATCAATACGTTTATCGAGTCTCAGAAGTCCGAGCCCGGCGACGCGTTGCTGACATTGGTGCAGTTCGATACCGAATACGAATTCATTCACCGCGGCGCTCCCATCGCCACCGTGCCACCGTTCAAACTTGTGCCGCGCGGGGGAACGGCGTTGTTGGATGCGATCGGCCGAGCGATCAACGAGACAGGCGCTCGGCTGGAGGCCATGGACGAAACTCAGCGCCCGGGACTGGTCGTATTTGTGATCGTGACCGACGGCGAGGAAAACTCTAGCCGGGAATTCACCCGTGAAAAGATTCGCGAGAAGATTGAGCATCAGCAGTCGACCTACAAGTGGCAGTTTACTTTTTTAGCCGCGAATCAGGATGCCTTTGCCGAAGGTGAATCGTTGGGGATTACCCAAGCGGGCATTGCCAATTTCACGTCGGCTCAAGTGGGCAGTGCTTATCGTGCCGTCACCAAGAAGATGACTCGCATGCGAAGAGCCACCAGCGAAGGCGACACGGTGGACAACGACTTCACCGACGAAGAACGAAACGAGATGATGTAACAAAATTCTCGAGGCTGAAACCCGACGAGTCATTCTCTCGCGGCACGAATACTATTTCAGATTGTTAATAAATGCCGCTAAATTTTGAAGTGCTGGCCTACGAAGAAACCTCGCTGGGGATTTTATGTCTGCGTCGACGTTTGACGCTCAAGGAGCCCCAACAGTGGGTGACTGAGATCACGCTCAATCACGAATTCCTGATGAGTAGCCTGCATACCGATTCCGAACGGTCGCTGGCCACCTTGGCTTTGCAGCGACTGACAGGGAGAAACCTGCGAATCATGGTCGGTGGCCTGGGCTTGGGTTACACGTGCGCCGCGGCGATCGACGATCCGCGCGTGGCTCAGGTCCAGGTAATCGAATTTCTTGCTCAAGTGATCGACTGGTTGCAGGCCGGCTTGGTGCCGCTGTCTCCACAACTAGTCGACGAAACTCGCTTGTCGATCGTTCGCGGCGACGTGTATCAAACGTTGCTGGCTGATCCCAGTACCGAAGAGCCGGTCGCCGAACTTTGGGATGCGATCCTGATCGATGTCGATCATTCACCCGACGACCAATTGGCTTCGCTGAGTCATGGTTTTTATTCCGAGTTCGGTCTGAGGCAAGCAACGCGGCATTTGAGCAAGCAAGGCGTCTTGGCTTTGTGGTCTTACGCGGGAAACCAAGAATTGGAGGACGCCATGCGCCGCGTCTTTCGGCTTTTCGACATCGTGCCCATCACTTACGAAAACCAACACGTCGGCGAGTCGTTCACCGACTGGCTATTCATCGGCCAACGCTGACGTCACCCAGTGAAAATAGAACAGGAAAGACAGTTGTGAAGAACGAGTTGTTCATTGAAGTATCGGGCGCGGGTTTGCCCGAGGTCGACGGTTTGTTTGTCCCTTCGCTGGCCCCACCAACCGTTTCTGAATCGGGAACCGAATCCAGTCTCGGCTATTGGAACGGCAAACTGGCTTGGGATCGGGCCGATGGCCGAGCCGCTCGCAGCCCGTCGCTCTCCTATTCGAACTCGTACCAATCGTGGCGAATTTCTCGGTTGGACGGGCATTTGGCCTACCACATCACGTGTACGGATGATCTGCCACCGACCGACCGCGAGTGGGAAGTTTACAAAATGGGTGCGGCTCCGGCTCCGCGTGTGACCATCCACTATTGCGATCCGGGATTGCCCTGCCCGTCGCCCAACGTGGTCTTTGTGATGGGTGGGCCAGGTGCGGGGAAGGGCACGATGTGCGAGCTGGCTGAACTGCAACTGGGTTGGGTGCATCTATCGACGGGCGATTTGTTGCGGCAAGAGATCGCGGCCGGTGGCCCGCAGGCCTCGGCGATCGAAGAGGACATCAAAAACGGTCGTCTGGTGTCTGACCAAATCACCGTTCAATTGTTGCAAGCTGCCATGGAGCGAACCACTCGTACGACCGGGAAGCGAAACTTTTTGTTAGACGGGTTCCCGAGATCCGTCAGCAACTTGGACGTTTGGCAAGAAGTTTTTGGTTGCGAGATGGCGTTGCCCAAAATGTTGCACTTCGAATGTCCGCTGACTGAATTGGAACGACGAATTATGGGTCGTTCGCCCTATTCCGGCCGCAGCGACGACAATCTGGAAAGCATCCGCCTGCGATTTGAAACCTACAAAGTGGAAACCATGCCGACGGTCGACTATTTCCTGAGCCACGGCAAATGCGAGTTGATCGATACCAGTTTGAATCGACAGGCCGTCTTCGAATTGGTCGTAGCGCAGTTGGCCGAGTTCACATCCCACGAGCACTCGTCGCAACCGCTGACTGAACGCTCCGAAATCCTTCTAGGCCTCCGCCCCTACCCCCGCCCGGCGCAAGAATCAAGTTGAACACGAAAACAGGAGGCAGCAAAGTATCGGAGGCAACGGACTCAGCAACCTTGGTCAAGCAGATTTTTGAGCGAGAATCGCAATTGCGAGCGGTCCCTACCGACTTGCTTGATCCTGCGCAAAAAACCAAACTAAAGCGGTTCTTGGGATTGGACTCTGGTTTTTAGAACAGTGAAGAATGAGGGGCGGAGGCGGTTGGTGGGCGAGGTTTTGGAGTTCTTGGTTTGAAAATCCCGCCGATTTACTCGGCGGATTTTTTCGGTTTCTCGCTACATCAGCGGGGCGGGTTTTAGAGGCCGTAGGATCGGGCTTGCTTCAGTCTTGTCTGCAAGTAGGCCGATCGAATCTAATTCGGGGTACGAACCGTTCGGACTTGCGGGCGTAAATCGTTGCGGTCTCGGTGAGGGTTTGTTTGCTAAATAAAACAAGTCTGTCCCTCGACCGCTTCTCTTGTGGTCGCTGCGGGCGTCGTCGTGGTCAATCCGGGGCTCCACCGAGATAAACTCGGTGGCGGCCCACATGCGTGCTTTCCACACTCTGACAGGCCAAGACGATTCGCAAGGTTTCGTAGGGGACTTTGCCGTGAAAGGCTTCGAAGAGGGGCCGGAGGCGGCAGGTGTCGTTGTAACTGGCCGCGATGCGGATCTTCTTGGCCAGACTGGGCTCCACCCAACGACTCACGTCCGTGATCCGCTGCTGCTTGATGTAGGCTTCCAAGTACTCAAAAACCGTCGAGTTCGCGCGACCAATTCGTTCCGCAACTTGCTCGACCGTCAAACCTTCCGCAAACAAAGGGAACGCGGCGATGGCATTGAGCTTTACGGGCTTGCTGCCCACGGACTCATCACCCGCCCGAAAAACGTTGGGCAACGTCAGGTCGCTGGGGATGTTTCGTTCGGCACACCACTTCCCAATCAACTGCATCACGCTGTCACCATAGTCGGTCGCTTTTCGCTCGCCGATCCCATGGACGCTCAGCAACATGTCACGGCGCGTGGGGCGTCGTCGAGCGAGGTCGCGCAGTGTGGCGTCGCTGAAGACAATAAACGCGGCAACTTGGGCCTCCAGCGCCAATTCGCGACGCAGTTGGCGCAGTTGTTCAAACAGGTCGCGATCCACGCCCTCCCAAGAATCAAACACTTTGAGCGAGGTCACGGCGGGACTGGCTTTGACGGTCTGGACCAGCGTGGGGGTCCGTTGTCCGCGGAGCACTTCGCGACCGGTCGCTGTCAATCGCAGTACGTTGTACTCGCCCCCGCGCTCCAAGAAGCCCTGCGACAACATCTGCTCGATCCAATCGCGGACTTGGCGATTGGAATGCTCTTTCAATAGCCCCCAGGTGGTCAGCTCGTGGTGACCGAATTGAACCAGCTTGGCTTCTTTGCTGCCGACCAACACTTTGGCAATGTGGCCGATCCCAAAATTCTCGTGGCACCGCAAGACGGCCGATAAGATCATCTGCCCAATCCGCAGCGGCTCGGCGACGGCGGCCAATTTGCCCAAACAAACATCACAAGCGTTGCACGGCGGAGCGAACGATTGGCCAAAGTACTCGGCCAAGTATTGATGACGACAAGTCAAGCCATGACAGAATTGTTCCACGGACTTCAAGCTCGCGCGGGCCCGCTCGCGTTGTTCGTTGGACGATTGTTGGACGATTCGTTCCCAAGCCATCAGGTCGCTGGCCGAGTGCAGCAGCCAACACTCGCTGGGTAGGCCGTCGCGACCTGCGCGACCGGATTCTTGTTGGTAGTTCTCGATCGAGCGCGGCATCTCGGCATGGATCACGTAACGCACGTTCGACTTGTCGATGCCCATGCCAAACGCGATGGTGGCGACGATCGCTTCGACTTCGTCTTGCTCCAGGGCATCTTGGTGTTTGGTTTTCTCTTGCTCGGTTAGCTTTGCGTGGTAGGGCAGAGTTTTGTAGCCAAGTCGATTCAAATAATCGCTCAGCTGTTCCGCATGATTTCTAGCGATGGTGTAGATGATGCCCGCTTGGCCACGATAGCGATCCATGACCGAACAGATTTGGTTGTAGCCGTCTTGCCGCCGTTGCACATGGTACGTCAAGTTGGGACGATGAAAGTCGCCGACCAGAACGACGGGATTCTCCAGTTGCAATTGCCGAACGATGTCGTCGCGAACTTCGGGGGTGGCGGTGGCGGTGTAAGCGGCGATGGGAATGTTGGGAAAGTGAGATTTTAGGCTGGCCAACATCCGATATTCGGGCCGGAAGTCGTGGCCCCAACTGCTGATGCAATGGGCTTCGTCGATCGCAAATTGACCCGGCGGATTTTGTTGGAGTCGGTCGAGTAACGAATCGGCCAACAGCCGTTCGGGAGCCACGTAGAGCAATCGCAGTTGCCCCGCTTGCCACCGTTCCAGGGCGGCCTGTTGCGATGCAGCGGGAATCGAGCTGTTGAGCGCGGCGGCGCTGATCCCCAACGAACGCAGCGCGTCCACTTGGTCCTTCATCAACGAGATCAGCGGCGAGACCACCACCGTCAGACGCTGTTGGACCAGAGCGGGGATCTGGTAGCAGACCGACTTGCCGCCGCCAGTGGGCAGGACCACCAGCGAGTCTCGGCCATGCAGCGTCGCCTCGATCGCATCGGCCTGGAGCGGACGAAACTCTTCGTAGCCCCAGAACTGCTTGAGAATCTCCGGCACGGAGTTTTGGTTCGTCATGTGCAGCGGCTCCTCTCTAATCGACGGCCCGACGGGGATTTTGTAAAATTATGGCGGTCCGTTTAACAGTCAGCCGCAGGCGTACTCGGGACAATGGCTGACGACCGGCGGGGGGTTTGCTCCCGAGTACGCCTGCGGCTGACTGTTAAACGGGATCTCGTTCCGCCTTGCCCTCCGCCCAGTGCCATGTCCCATTCTACCAAACCCAAATTGACGTTGTATACGATTGGACATTCCAACCATGAATTGGAAACGTTCGTGGCGTTGTTGCGTCAGCATGAGATTCAAGTGTTGGCCGATGTGCGGACTCAGCCTTATTCGGCGTACACATCCCAATTCAATCGCGAAGAGTTGCAAGCGGCGATCGTGTCGGCGGGACTGAAGTACGTGTTTATGGGCGATCAACTGGGTGGCCGCCCGACGGGTGAACAGTTTTATGATCAAGCCGGCCATGTGCTCTACTACCGAGTCGCCGAAAGCCCCAGCTTTTTGGAAGGCATCCAGCGGTTGCTCAAGGGCATCCGAGATTATCGTGTGGCGATCATGTGCAGCGAGGAGGACCCGGGCGTGTGCCATCGCTTCTTGTTGGTGACTCGCGTGATGGAAGAGCGCGGCGTCCAGATTTGCCATATTCGGGGCGATGGCACGATGGAGTCCGAAAGCACCGTATGCACCAACAGCAAAGACACTCGGCATCAACCGGTTCTATTCGCGGAAATGGAGAATGACTCGTGGAAATCTTTACGATCGGTTTTACACAAAGTACAGCCGAACGATTTTTCGGGCGACTAAAACAGGCGGGCCTGCGCCAGTTGCTGGATATTCGGCTGAACAATCGGTCGCAGTTGGCGGGCTTTGCCAAGCAAGATGATCTAAAGTTTTTTCTCGGCTCCATCTGCGGCATGGAATACCGACATGAGCCCTTGTTGGCTCCGACACAGGAGATTTTGGACGCTTACAAAAAGAACGGCGGGCAGTGGTCGGTCTACGAGGAGCAGTTTTTGGCTCTGATGCGTGAACGCCAGGTCGAAACAAAACTAACGCCACAAGATTTTGCCCAGCCGACGGTGCTGCTGTGCAGTGAAGCGACTGCCGACCATTGCCATCGTCGTTTGGTCGTCGAGTACTTGCAGCAACATTGGCCTGAAGTCAAAGGCGTGCATTTGTAAAACTGGGGGGCTCCTGATGCCATTGTTGATCAACCATTTGACGCGCATGCAACCGGGCTGGATTTGTACCGCTGGGATTGATCTGGTCAGCGGTCGACACATCCGACCGGTCGCCGGGCATGGCTTGCCCAAGCGAATGTTGGAACGACATGGTGGCCCCTTGAAATTGGGAGTGGTGGTCGAGCTTGGTTCGACTGAATTCTGCGGGACGGTGCCCGAGATTGAAGACCGCCGTTTCGAGCTAGAAAACATGGTGGCGGTCCAACAGTGTTCGTTGGAGGAACTGCATCGAGCTTGCCAAGACTTCGCCGAGCCAACGTTGCGAGATATTTTTGGCGACGACTTGGAGTGGTTGCATCACGAGCGGACGGCGTGGGGCGCGAGTTGGGGAACGGCGGCTGTGGAGCAGCATCGGGGTATTCGCTCGCTAGGATGTTATTGGGCGGCGGGTGCTCAGTTGTTGGTCACCGAGAAAGAAGGTCGGCGCCGGGTGCGACTGAGGTTTCAAGAAGGTGACTTGGCCTTTGATGTGCCGGTGACCGATTACCGCCTGTACATGGACGATCAAACCACACCCAACGAATCGTTGATCAACGACCTAGCCTCGCAGGTGGTGGATCAACCTCGGACCTTGGTCGCCGTCGGCCTCTCCCGCGCCTACCGCCAAACCGACACCCAACCTGCGCGACACTGGTTGCAAGTCAACAACATTCTGTTGCCGTAGTACTTAATTCGCTTATCCGTTCTATGCGTTTACGGGCCGCAAACAGAACGTGACCGCTCGTGAACGCCGACTGTATCGTCGATTCTGACGGCTTAGTGATCGATGCACCGCCAACGGTCGATCTGTAATGTAAGTGCTTGATATTCAGGAACTTAAAACAGTCGGGGCGACACGATTCGAACGTGCGACCTCCTGCTCCCAAAGCAGGCGCTCTAGCCAAGCTGAGCTACGCCCCGATAGGCGTTGGCATTTCTTATCAAATGCCCGATCAAGCTGGGGAGAATACTCAAGCACTCCCATTCGGTCAAGGTCCCGTGGGCGGCATCGCCACAGTTCTGCCGCCGCGAACAGGCCTACGGAAAACAAAAAAGCTCTCGGGAGCCGCAGATCACCGGGGGGGAAGTATGATCTGACGTCAGGTCCGAGAGCGATTGGTCGGTAAATGGCCCAGTCATCCTTGACCAAGCCATTAGCGATTGAAAGCCTGTTGGTGAGCCGCCCTTTCAATCCATTGTCGGGGTCGACTCGGCTTTCAAACATCGAACAAGCGGAAAATATCGGTTCCTGAAAATCCGGTCAACATCGATTTTCGCTAGCAACTGGCAGTTTCTGAACCGCTGGACGTGACCACCTGGCGCCCATAGCCGCCTCTCAGGTAGCCACCCGTGCACCAATCTCCATTCGCGTTTGGCCGGGCCGGCGCGAACCAAAGAGTCATGAAAGTGCCGAATGATTCAGTTGGCGCAGTTGGCCCGATCCTGACGCTCGCACGGGTCACAACCCAACGCGATCGGTCTTTGCGGTGCCGCCCGGATCTGGTCCGATAAGCTAGGATTGACTGCGGATTTGTGCTGCGGTCGTCGCGGTGTCGTTGGGCCTAACGTCGGGCGTTTGATTGATGTTGATCCTCATCGTTGTCATCGCGATTCTGGCGACGAATTTATTTCTGGGCTTTTTTGTTGCCCATTACCTCGGCTACGGTCCGCAGAACCTTGACGAACTCTGGACAGGTGTTTATTTGCGACCGGTCGGGGCAGGTGGTCCCGACAGCTACTCGCAGCCGGTCAACCGTGTGGTTTTGGACGCATTGACTCAAGCTGCGGCCGCCCGACCACTGCTCCCATCTGAGACGATAACCCAGCACCGATCGGAATCGGCAAAGGCGATGTTGTCCGATGACGAACTAGTGAAGACCATGATGCACGCCAACTTGGCGCTGCACCAAGCCGGACTGCTGATCGATCGCCAGCGGTTGATCGAGCCCCATCCGAGCGCGACCTTCGAGGGTTTCCCCGACTTCGAATGGAACTCCGACGACTTGAAGGAGTCTTTGGAGACGTGGCTGGCTTGGTTGCGAAACGCCAATCCTGCGGAGGAAATTCGCTGGTGGAATTCCTACGTGGCAACATGGATATCGACTTACACAGCTTGGTCGGAATATCAACGGTGCCTGAAATCACTGCGGCGAATTCGCGAGGCCGAACAAAACTACTCTGAGAAACTGACGACGGTCGTCTGCAACGACGGCGGTTGCCGACTCGTCGACAAACAACCGGCCAGGGGTTCGTGGTGGCAACGCTCGTCGGCGGATCTTCGGACCTTGACCTGGGTTCATGGTCAATTGGAACGACTGCATCAAGAAGCGTTCGATCATTTCATTTTGTTCCGCCAGGAGTCGCGACAACTGTGCGAACGGACGCTGAGTTGGTCTCGGCTGACCTTCAAACCGGAACGCTTGGCAGGTTGGGTTGCGAACTTCGATCAACGATGGTCGTGGGCTGGGCTGCCGGCAGCAATTACCGATGTCAACAAGCAGGACGGCTACTTGGTCGTCTTGGGGACGCGTGTGGATTGGGTCGCAGAATATGGATGGGGCGGTGTGGTTGCTGATGCTGTATTGCAGCATCGAACCGAGTGTTTGAACCGATGGTTCGAAAGTGTCCCTAGTGTCTCGTCGGACACGGTCTTGCCGCTGCGACAGATCATTCATGATCGAGCAGTGGCGATGTGGATTTCCTCCCAGAACCCCGAGACCGCTCGAATCGCTGCCTGGACGATCGCCGACAAGCTCGAATTGTCGCGCCGGCAGATGGCGGGCCAGGACGTCCAGTTGCCCTGTCGGGTCTTGGTCGTACCGCTTAGCCCTCAACGACCCGCTGTGGTGGCAATCCGACAATCAGCACGGATTCTCGACCAAACGGAACAAGCGATCTGGAAGAATTCGAGCGGTTTGGTGTGGAGCCTGGAACGACGAGGCTTGGAGTCTGTTGCAAGGCCTGATTCGCTCCCGCTCTTCGAGTCCACGATGGACTTGGCACAATGGTACGTAGGTTGGCGATTGGGGATCGGATTCTCCATGCCACAACCAACGGCTGCACCCGACGAGAATTCGGCGGAGAGAATCTTGCCGCCATCGGCAACCACTCGCTCCTCCGCCGTGACAAACGATGCACCGGCCGCCGACTCGGGGAACTCCGATCCCACGCCGATTGATGATGACGGGATCGAGTGGTAATCCAGATGCCCCACCTTGTCTATTTGACTGCCGGAGCAGCGGGAATGTTCTGCGGCAGCTGCATGCACGACAACTCGCTGGCAAAGGCGATTCAAGCCGCAGGTCAGTGGGACGTCACGCTCCTTCCGACCTACACTCCGATCCGCACCGACGAAGAGAATGTCAGCGTGGATCAGGTATTTTTTGGGGGGATCAACGTCTATTTGCAGCAGAAAATGCCTTGGCTCCGTTGGATGCCGAATTTTCTGGACCGGTGGCTCGATCAACCTTGGCTGATTCGTCGCTTGACCGCCAAAGCGTCGGACACGTCGCCAAAGCTGCTGGGGCAATTGGCCGTTTCCATGCTCAAAGGACGGCATGGCAATCAGCGCAAAGAAGTTCACCGACTCATCAAGTGGTTGAAGCGCGAAGCCAAGCCCGATGCAATTATCATGACGAACGTGCTCATCGGCGGGTGCGTCGAAGACTTGCAGCGAGAATTGAATGTGCCGGTGTTCGCGACACTCCAAGGCGACGACGCGTTTCTTGACATTTTGCCGGCTCCTTACGGTCAGCAGGCCACGGACTTGGCGGGCCAAGTCGCCAACCGTTGCGATGGCTTGTTGGTTCACTCCGAGTGTTATGCCAATTACATGGCCAAATATTTGAGTATCCCGCGACAGAAAATGCATCTCATGCGACTCGGGATCGACACCGAACCATGGTCCAACGTACCCGCACGACCGCGCAACGATGGCCCACTCACACTCGGGTATCTCGCTCGATTGGCTCCAGAAAAAGGCCTTCATCGTTTGATTGAAGCCTTTCTGTCGCTCAAACAACAACCTGAATTTCGCGATTTGAAACTTCGCGTGGCGGGTTGGCTGGGCGACCATCGCCGCCAGTGGCTCAAGTCCCATTGGGAGAAGATCTCGGCAGCGGGTTTTGGCCGCGACGCCAGCTTTACAACCGAACTCGATCGAGCCGCAAAATTACAATTCCTCAACGAGATCGACCTGCTTTGTGTGCCAACTCAACACGTCGAGCCCAAGGGACTGTTTGTGTTGGAGGCGATGGCCGTTGGAGTTCCCGTTGTCGTTCCAGCGGCCGGGGCTTTCCCGGAACTGTTGGCCAGCACGGGCGGCGGTCGTTTATGCCTGCCCGACGCGGCGATTCATCCGGCGACGATCCCACATTTGGCAACTCTATCGCCGCAGCCTGTGAGCTTGGAAGCGACGTTGCGCGAACTGCTGCTGGATCCGGCGAAGCTGAAAGAACTCGGGCAAACCGGTCGAGCGGCCGTCTTGGCCAAGCATAGCGCCGCATGCATGGCCAAAGAAACAACCGATTTATTGAATCGCTTTCGGTAACTCGTACACGCTGACTTGACCATGTGTGGTGTAGAACCGCCAACCTGCCGGGCTCTCTACCAGAAGACCTGACGATTGATTTTGCTCCAAGGTCGTCAGTGGTTGGTCCAACTTGACCCAGTGCCGCATGTCCGGTGAATACGCGGCCGAACAAACCCAACGCCTCGGGGCCTCCGCATCACTGGAGCTATGGAACATCGCCAAGTAACCGGTAGATACCGGAACGACTTGGTTCAACGCAATCATGGTCTGATCGTATTCGCGATCGCTCAAGCCCATGACCGGTTCATCTTGCACGTTCTGCCAAACCGGTAGCGTTGGCGGTGAATCGTTCTGAGCTTTTGAAGCTCGAGCTTTAGCCAGCCAAATCGCGGCATCGCGACGTTCGTAGAACAGGTACCAATCGTCATTGTGGATCACAACAGCGGGGGTTCCGCGCGGACCCGACGAAATCGGCTGGCCGTCCATTTCGCGAATATCCAGCGCGCCCAAGTGCTGCCACCGCAGGCCATCGGCTGAGCAATATCCTTGTGCGATGTCGTTTGGCCCCTCGGCGAACATCCAATAGGAGCCGCGATGACGGACTATCGTCATGTCCTCGATCCATTGATCACCAATCAGCGGTTCGCTGGACGATCGTTCCCAGAGCAATCCATCGGCACTTGTCGCGAGCCCCAATCGCTTGATCGACGTTCGTTGACCGTCGTAGCCGGTGTACCACAGTTTGTATTGGCCTTGGTCAAAGAGCACCCAACCTCGTTCGCGAATCGCTGCGTCCCAACAACCAGGCGCTCCACGGAAGACCGGGCCTTCGCTCAGCGGTCGTCGCTGCTGCAAGACCTCGGCGAGCGTCGCAGGAAATTCCGGTTCTTGGCCAGTGCTCCACTGCTGCGGAGTAGGTTCCGCGAAATCTCGCTGCCAGGCCGCTAAGGTTTCCGGATCCGTTTCCCCGGGGAGCGTGCGTAATTGATAGCGGATTTCCAGTGGTTGGTCCGCAGTCAGCCGGTGTTCAAAATACGATCCGAAGCGGCCATAGTCCCGCTCGCTAAACCGAGCTTCACCTGGATTCGAAGGATGCTCCAACCTCGCGCACGTCATTCGTTGGCCGTTGATTACAAAACTCATCGCATGAAACGGCAGCTCCACGTGGGCGGCTTGATCGGGCCAGTTGCGAAAATTGCCCGGACGATCGATTCCATCAGGTCGCAGATAGTACGTTTGGTCTTTGCTCACGTCGGCCACGTGTTGAGAAGCCCGAAACTGAAAGCCAGCATGTTGCGGATCACCCGCCAAAGTGATCTCACCGGCCAGTGACTCCAAACGAGTGGAGAACTGCACGAGTCGTTGGTTTCCAATTGGAAATACAATCAGCTCGCGGGTCTCACGAATAAATGGTTGGGGCGGCTCGACGGTTTCGTTGATCCAATCGACCACTAAAACTTGCCGACCGTAGACAGGGCCCGCTTCCCGAATCAATTCGCGAGCCAACTCTTGATGGGCCTTTTTGGCGTGCCAAGTATCCACTTCCGACTTGATGCCGTTTTGCGTCACGGCGATCCGATTCCAACCGACAAACAGCCCTCGGTGATGGGGGAACAAACCACCCGCACCTTTCGTAATCGGTTCCGCCAACCCAGGCATCCAAAGGTGATGAAAGATCTTGTAGGTTTCGTCGCGGGCGTCCGGCGAAGAACCGTCGAAGGCCTTGGCCATCAATCGCAGCACCGGCTGTTCGCCCAAACGAAGTTCGCCACCCACGTCGCCCGAAAGATCTTGTCCGGCCGAAGCTTGACCTTCGATCCACGCCAGCTTTGTCGGAGCCGGAGCGCCAGCCTCCGCTGCCGGAACATAGGTCCATGGCCCCGCTGCAGAACGAGGCGCGATCCAGGTCAACCAAGTCCCAGCTTTGTCCGCAGAAGATTGGTCCAACAACCACGGCGTGCCAACCTGAGCAACGTATTCATCGCCCGTCGATGACTTCACCACGACCAGGGGCCCTGCGGCTGCGACATCAGGCGGGGCCGCTAATCGCATCACAACCCACTCGGAATCGGCCGCGTTATCCCCGGCCGCGTCATCCCCAGCCACCTTGCCGCAGGCCGAACTCGCATCAAACCAAGTTGCACCAACAAGCAATCCGACAACGAACAAACCGACAACGAGCCGCCGACATGCGACTCGCCATCCCAGGAACTTCGACGACATATCGCAAACTCATTTCAAGTGAAGGGACAATTGGAACGTCGGACGAACTCGGGCGAATTATTTTTCGTCGTCAGCGGCTTCTTCGGTCGGAGGGGCTCCTTCCACGTAACCACCGGACTCCTTGATCTTCTGACAGATCTCTTGGCAGATCTCCGGGCGATCCTGGAGATAAGCCCGAGCCTTTTCTTTGCCTTGACCGATCAGCTCGTCATTGTACTTGAACCAGGCACCCGATTTGGCCACGATCTTGTGCAAGATACCTAGGTCCAAGACATCGCCTTCGAAGCTGATTCCGTTGGAGTGCATCATATCGAACTCGGCGACCCGAAACGGTGGAGCGACTTTATTCTTGACGATTTTGCAGCGGACGCGTTGCCCAACCACCTCTTCGCCATCCTTCAGGGCGCCCACGCGCCGAACATCGACGCGGCAAGAAGCATAAAATTTGAGAGCCCGACCACCGGGAGTCGTTTCGGGCGACCCGTAACTAACACCGATCTTGTCGCGAATCTGGTTGATGAATACGACGCAGGTCTTGCTGCGGCTGATCGCGCCGGTCAGTTTGCGTAACGCCTGACTCATCAAGCGGGCTTGCAACCCGACGTGCGTGTCGCCGATTTCGCCGTCCAATTCCTTTTGAGGTACCAGGGCCGCCACCGAGTCAATCACCACCACATCGACGGCGTTGCTCTTGACCAACATCTCGCAGATTTGCATCGCCTCTTCGCCGCTGTTGGGTTGGCTGATCAGCAACGTTTGCAACTGAACGCCCAGCTTTCTCCCCCAACGCGGGTCAAAGGCATGTTCAGCATCGATGAATGCCGCGACGCCGCCGGTCTTCTGCGCGCTGGCAATCACATGCAAGGCCAAGGTCGTTTTTCCGCTGGACTCCGGACCGTAGACTTCAATAACGCGCCCCACCGGTAGGCCACCACCACCTAACGCCATGTCCAATGAAAGACTGCCGGTCGAGATGGCCTTGATGTCGTGATTGCTGTGCTCGTCCAGCGACATGATGGACCCGTCGCCAAAGGTCTTCTCGATCTGCTGAAACGCGGTCTTTAAATTCGAATTCGCGTCTAGGATCTTTTGAAGCGGTGAAACTGACGCGGAGTCCTTGGACTTTCCTGTTTCGGCTTTGGCTTTCTTGGCCATGGGACTTGGCCCTTTCTTGTTGGAAGAATTGGATTTTGGAGGCGATTGAACTTTGGAAGATGAATCCAACGAATCCGTTTCTGATTGAGATTCCCGTCCGGCGATCATCGTGGCTGAGACCATGGCTGAGCTTTCCTGCGATTGGGTTGAATGGCCGGTCGACGACACCCTTGTCGCCAACCCCAACAGCAGAATCGAAATGGACGCCAAGACCACGACGTGGCCCATTCTGACCATTGACTATCCTGCTGGCAAGCGACCCGCCCACGTGTTGGTTGGGTTCCCTCGCCAGGAGTATTCATCGGAGATGCGGATGACTCGTTAGGTCACGACCGTAAGACTATTTCGTCAGGATTAACTTGTCTTGCTTCGTCCGGCGAAGACGATAGAGGCTGCCGCCGTGTTCGATCCAGACTTCATCACCACATTTCACCAACGACGAAAAAGAAATAATTTTTGGCAACCCGGTCACAGACGCTGCAACCACGGGTCGATCCCCACGGGCTCTGTCTTCCGCCGAACCGTCTGTCGAATCGATTGTTTCCGTCATCCGCATTTCTTCGCCGTTTGAATCCCGGTCCCGATCCAGTCCAACTTATTGAGACCGCGTCTCAATAAGGGTATTTTAGGTGGGCGGCCCGGTGGCGACAAGGAGAAGACGGATAAATCGAGGATTTTGGGACTGGTCAGGTCGGCGAATCTTTCGTACACTCCGTGATCCAAAACGTTGGAGCTATCGTTTTTACCTCGGTGGAGATTTGGCTGTGGCCAAGAGCAAGAAGAAAGTCGTAACCGTATTTTTGGTGTGTGAAGAGACGGGCGATTACAATTACGCCATTCGTCGCCGAACTGGTACGGAAAAGCTGAAGCTGAAAAAATACTGCCCCCGACTGCGACGGCATACCGTCCATCTCGAGAAAAAGAAGTAAGCTGTTGGACGGCCTGCTGGCTGGCTCCCGGTCGTCGATTGGTTGATCGGGTTGGTGCTGGCCGACGGGCTGGAAAAGAATTGTGGTTTCGAATCACTGGGTTGACCGACGGAATTCCGTTGGCCAACCCTGTTTTCGTATCGGGGTTCCCCCGAGTCGTTGGTTTTCGGCAACAGGACTTCTCAGGGCCCCTTCGCCCAAGCAAAATAGCCCAGTGAAGACACACGAGTTGGACGACAAACTCATCAACACCTTGGTCCAGCCCAATCATTCTTCGACCGTCCTTTGAAGCTAGGTTTTCTCGTCATGCCAATTGCGACTCGGTGTACTCATTGCGGCAAAGCGTACCAAGTTGCTGAATCGACGGTGGGGAAACAGGTCAAATGCCAAGCCTGCGGGAAGGCGTTTGTCGTTGCCGCAGCAGCGGGCACGGTGCAACCCGGAAATGCCGACCCTCGACCCGGTGGTCGCCCGGCCAACACCGCCTCGGCCAATAGTGCCGATTCCGTCGAACGGGCCAGAATCGCCAAGCTTGAAGCCGAATTTGGACTACAACCACTGCCGCCCAACCCAAACCAAGTGTTCCCGAGCACCGAATACCAGCGTCCGCGGGGAACGGTCAGTCCGTTGGCCAACCATATTGTGGAAGATCCCGGATTCGAAGATATTTCGGAGGCCGAGCTGGAAGCCCACCGCAAGGAGGAGGCGCAAGCAAGGCACGAAGCCTCCATTCGTTACACTCCAGTCGACGACCTGGACCCAAATAGCGGGCAGGGCCAAGGTGTCGTCGTCGGGATCATTGTGAGCGTGGTCTTGCTGGTTGTGGTTGTCGTTATTGTGCTTTTTGTCGCTGGAGTGTTTTAGGCTTGAACCCGTCATCGCTGCCGTTGAAGATCTTGGAGCAGAAGCCCCCGGTTATATTGCCATCTTTGTTGCTCTGCGATTTCGCGAACTTGCAACGCGAAGCCGAACGTTTGGAAATGGCCGGGTTTCAAGCGTTGCACCTCGACGTTATGGACGGCGTCTTTGTACCCAACCTTTCCTACGGTCTCAGCGTCGTCAAGTCACTTCGTCGCGTGACGAAGTTGCCTTTGGACGTCCACTTGATGATCGCCAACCCGGCTCAATACATCGGCGCCTTTCGCGAAGCCGGCGCGGACATCATCACTTTTCATGCCGAAGCCACTTCCGACCACGCCGGCGTCTTGGAACAAATTCGCCGCAGTGGTGCCGGAGCCGGAATTGTCCTCAACCCCGGTACGCCAGTTGCCGATGTCGCGGCCGTCATCGAGCTCTGTGACTTGGTCTTGGTGATGAGCGTTCAAGCGGGCTTTGGCGGGCAGTCATTCCGCCCCGACGTGTTGGCGAAATTTTCCGAACTGCGAGCCCTGGCGGCTTCCAAGCCGGATCTGATCCTCGAAATCGACGGCGGGATCAACATGGGCACCATGAAACCGGCCTGTGACGCGGGAGCCCAGTGGTTGGTCGTCGGCTCGGGGATCTTCGCCCACTCTGACTACGCCGCCGCGCACCAGAACCTATTGGCCGCCGCCAAATAATCTGGGCAACCGTTCCTCTTTTTCCTCCAAAAAAATGCGGAATTATGGGCCTCCTCCGTGGATAGCGGACTCGCAAGTTCGTTATACTGTCGCTATTCCGATCCACCGCAAATAGGCTGAGGAACGTGAATGGAACTTACTTTTTTTGGAGGTCGAACCTATGAGGCACACTTGGTGCGTCTGGTGCTTGCATCTCGCCTGGACGGGCTTGCTCGTCGGGGCGTTGGAGCCAATCCCTGCAGGTGCTCAGGACGCGAAACAAGAGTCGGCGCAAACAGAGGCCGAAGCGCAGGACGACAAAAAACCTGCGACACTGCGCGAGCAGTATCAGGCGATCATGGCCGAATACAACAAATCGATGGCCGAGATCCCCTCTGTGCCAATGACAGTGAGACAACACTAACGTAGAAATTAGTGTAGAGGGCCGGGAGCGCGTTGATGTTGGAAAAAGCCGAAAAAAATCTGGAAAAATCGCCCGAGGTGGTCGC
>JAUXWY010000071.1 GCA_030681235.1 Pirellulaceae bacterium
TTCGCGCGTTGGCCAACGAGATTTGGGAGCATGGCGGCGATGAAATTTGCCGTTTCATTCAATGGACACTAGAAGATAAACCATTGCCGCTGTGATAGAGGTCCGTCGGCAAGACCAACGTTGACTGTACCCAGGGCGCCTTCTCGCGGTTCGGGAGGAGTTCTGGCGCTGATTCGCGATTCCGATTCTGTTCCCTAACGTCATCGGCATTCATTCCCGGGCATCCTCCAATGCGTCGGCAAAAGCGGTCGAGGGACAGACTTGTTTAGCAAGCGAACTTCACCGAGACCGCAGCGGTTCATGTTTGCAAGCTCGTCCTGTCAGTACCCAGGATCAAAACCGATTGGCCTCCTTGCGGACGTATCTGAAGCAAGCTCGGTCCTACGGCCTCTAAAACCCAGTCCGTCGTTGTAGCGAGAAACCGAAAAAATCCGCCGAGTGAATCGGCGGGATTTTTGGCCCCGACCGAGTCGACGGATTCTGATAGTCGAGCGAGCGCCCCAATCGCTCCTCCGCATCCGCACGATCGAGGCGCTCGTGCTACTATTGGCGACCCTGAGCAAGCACGGCCGCAACCGAGTTCATCTCGGTTGGGGCCCGGTCTGTCCCTCGACCGCTGCTCTTCGGCACCCAAACGGATGTTGCGAAGTCTATCTTCCCAACTGCTGGAGCACATCTTGCACAATGCGTTCGATTTGGCTGGCGCTCATTGGGGCTGCTTGTTGGCAGCCGCCGATCGGTTGGTCGGCAAAACCTTCTTGGCTTAGAATGCACTGCAATTGACCCGTGAGTTTTTCCAGTTGTTCCTGTTGGACCTGCGACTTGGGTTGACGTCCGTTGCCCGTTTGAAATCCGCGTAGTTGCAAGGCCGCTCGGAAGCCGTCAGGGAACTCCGACGAGTACAACATGACGTCGAACAGCCGCAGCAGTCGCAGTTGCAAATCAAGAGCCTCGTTCAAACGGCCGGCCGTCATCGTGTCGTACAACTTTCGAGTGATCTCGGGCACGATCCCACTCGAAGCATTGGTTCCCCCGTCACAACCGATCAACAGCATCGGGACCAGAGCTGTGTCCCACCCCGTCAAGAACGAAAAGTCCGGTCGGTGCGGTCGAACCGCGTCGATCATCCGCAGCATGTGTGACACATCGCCCGACGAGTCTTTGATTCCCGTAACACGGGGACACTCCAGTGCCAAGCGTTTGACCGTCGGCACGTCGATTGGCGAGGCAAACAAAGGAATGTTGTAAAGCGTCACATCGATTGGCGAATGGTCGGCGATTTCTTTGAAGTAAGCATAAACCGCCTCCGGACCCAGTCGGTAATAGAACGGCGACACGATCGCGACCGCTCGGCAACCGAGCGAATGATAATGTTCGCACGCATCGACGGTCTCTCGCACATTGGCTTCAGCGGCTCCCGCCAAGATCGGAACTCGCCCAGCGGTTTGGTCGGCCACGATTTCGATGATGCGGCGTCGTTCTTGCGGATTAAACCGAGTGAATTCGCCAGTCGAACCGTTGGGGTACAGTCCATGGACCCCTCGTTCGATCAGCCAATCGATATACCGGCGCATTTCCCGTTCGTTGATGTCGCCGCGGCTGTCGAGTAGGGTCAAGTTCGGAGTGAAAATACCTTTGAGGACCGATGGGGTTTTGGTTTCAGACATGGGCGTTTAGTGAATTTCTGGTTGGTGGCGTCGAGCCCACGGGGGGCCGACCAAAATCCGTCGCGAAAGTCCGCAGGCGACCGACTGTGCAATTATTGCTTGTTTGGCGAATTGCTGTCAAACCATGTGGCCAGGATGGTCAGCATTCGTTACGCTATCCTGATGGGGTCCGGACGGCTGTGGATTATAGTTCAGTTTTTGGCGACTGGACGGCAGAACCGGGCTATTGCGGCGTTCAAATCCTTGGAAAACTTGCCGAAAGTGTCAGCAAAACCCGCCTCGACGGCCAATCGCTATCCGTTTTACTCGCCGCGGTTCTGGAATGGGATGCGGATGGGCGATTATGCCGCGCTTTTGAGCAGCCATCGTTTTGCCGTCTCATGGCAGCGATTGCCCATGTTTTTTCTTGTGGGTGGCTGCGCCGTCGGCAACTCGGTGCTGGCGGCACTCCAGCAATGGCGGTTTGGCAAACGGATTCAACACCAACCGATCGAGCCTGCTCCGATTTTTGTGGTTGGGCATTGGCGCAGTGGCACGACGTTGCTGCACGAACTATTGTCGTTGGACGATCGCTTTGGTTACCCTACGACGCTCGAGTGTTTTCTGCCGCACCATTTTTTGGTCTCTGAGCCAGTCTTTCGCCCGCTGCTGAAAGTTCTCCTGCCGTCGAAACGACCGATGGACAACATGCCGACCGGTGTGGACTTGCCGCAGGAAGACGAATTTGCGCTGGTGGCCATGGGCGCTCCTTCCCCGTATCAACAGATCGCCTTTCCCAATCAACCGGCCCGCGGCGCGGCGCTCCTGAACATGGAAGGATTGGATCCGAAGGTCGAAGCGGCGTTCGCCGACAACCTGACCCGATTCCTCCAATCGTTGATGCTCAAGAAGAACAAACGTCTCATCTTGAAGTCGCCAACTCATACGGGTCGGATCGCTTGGTTGGCCAAACGCTATCCCGGCAGCAAGTTTATTCACATCGCGCGGAATCCGGTCGAGGTTTTCTTGTCGACGAAGCGGCTCTGGCGACGTTTGCACGAAGTTCAAGGCCTGCAAATTCCGCGGTACTCGGACGATGAGTTGTCCGAAGCGGTCCATCGCGATTATCAAGCGATGTACCACGGGTACTTGAATGGTCGGCGCGCGCTCGAACCGGGCCAATGGCTGGAAGTTCAATTCGAACAACTGCTCACGGATGCACCCGGCATTATTCGGCAAATTTACCAAACCTTGAATTTGGGTGATTCCACACATCTGGAATCCGACGTGGCCAAGAATATGAGCCAACGGCATAGTTATCAGGGCGAGAACTATCAAGTTCCTCAAGAGACGGTTGCTGATGTCATGCGGCGTTGGGGACAGTATGCCCTGGCTTTTGGCTACGACGTGAACACCGGCGAATGCTTGGCGGAACCTTCCGAGTTAAGGTCTCGTGCGTAGTATGGCCGAATCGTTCAAGAAGCCACGAATTCTCTTAGTCGAAGACGAACAGCATCTGGCGTTCGGAATCGAATTCAATTTGAAGCGAGCGGGCTACGAGGTGGTGGTCGAAATGGACGGCCAAAGTGCCGATCGTCGCCTCACGGAGCAAGCTCCGCTGTTTGACTTGATTATCTTGGACCTGATGTTGCCGGGCCTTAATGGCTACGACATCTGCCGCCGTCTCCGCAAAGCCGGTGGCCAAATGCCGGTCTTGATTCTTAGCGCTCGATCGTTACCCGAGGATCGCACACGCGGATTCGAAGTCGGCGCGGATCAATACTTGACCAAACCTTTTGACTTAGAGGAGTTGTTGACTAGAGTCAAACATTTGTTGTTGCGGTTCAAGAACTTCACGGGTAGTGCGGTCGTGGCCACGGACTCCGAACCAATCGCCGTCGTAACGATCGGAGACTATCAAGTCGACTTCAGTAGTTATCAGGTCCTGCGCGATGGCGCCGTCGTTCAGCAGTTAACCAGCCTTGAGGCAAAATTGCTCCGGTATTTTATCAAACACGCGGGACGTGTGATTTCACGCGGCGAGCTACTGGAATACGTGTGGGAGTTGGATAACGACGCGCTCAGCCGAGCGCCCGATCAATTCATTCGCCGGTTGCGAAAGTTGTTGGAAGTCGATCCGGCTCAGCCGTTGATCATTCAAACGGTCCGCGATGCCGGTTATCGTTTTGTTTTTCCGGAATAAGTTACCACTTCTTGCGCAGTTCCACGCGAATTCCATGCAAGTCGTCTTGAGACTCTCGCATGCCATACATGGCGTCGCTCCGCAGAATCACTGAGTTGGTGAGTGGGATTTGATAACGCAAGCCGACACCGTATTGAGGGTCACCCGCCTGCGATACTTTTCCCTCCATGGGCATCACCGCCGCCGTTTCCAGCACCAGCTGTTGACTAAAGTCGTCGGCCAACAGGTTGAGTCCAACCGCTCCGCCGAACGTGTTGTTGGCGGTATCGTCCAAAAATGGGTAGCCCGTCAGACCGTCCGTTTCGAACAAGATTCCAGTGTTACGCAGCACTCCGCCCGATAACGGGTCTCGAGCTGCGGATTGAGGTCGATCGAAACCAGCAAAAAAGTTGAAATAAGGGATACGAGTCGATGGGTAAGCGGTTATCAACGAGTTTTCGACCAGTAGCAAAGTTCCATCGGCCGTCTGAGCGATGCCATTGGGATTCTGACCCGAGTTATTGATCACGCGGACACTGTTGGATAGCCATGTTCCGAACCGCCGCGTAAACGCAACACTGGTGTTGTGGTAGCTTCGGTTCAGAATACGATTGTCCTCCAAATACGCGTAGTCCAATTCCATGTACCCGCCCCAAGCTTCAATGAAGTTCGCCACACCATAGAGGTTGGCCGCGCTGTTTTCGTTATTGAAAGCCGGACTGCTCACATTGTCGAACCCGACAAAAAACGTCGTATCCATGTTGCTGATGTCCAGCTTGGGTGAGTTCCGGGCCGGAATGGTTGCTGCGACGCCCAAGAAAGCATCTTCCAGCCAGACGCCATTTTGGAATAGCAACGGCATGACGCCGATCGCAAAAGGCAAATCGAACGGCATCGATTTGTTGGTAACTCCGCCCCACATTGCCCCGAGGTCTCCCTCGAAGTATCCGAAGATGACATCGGGATTCAATTCGGAGATAAACGTTGGGTCACCATCATGTAGCAAACGAGTAAAATTCGGACCGCGGCTCAACGGCGTCATGAACCAATGGACTCGTTCGGTCGATGTGAGCCGAAAGTCGAAATCCAAATTCAACCGATGGGCCCAGACGCTGAAGTTGTTGCCGTTGGCGGTGTTGGACGCCCACGCGGTGCGATAGTCGCCATAAACGAGAAATTGCGGAATGATCGGATTGTGAGTGCCGAACCATGTGTTGCCAGGCTTGATTTGTCCCCGCTGATACCAGGGCTTGAACCATTCGACCAACGGCCGTTGCGTGCGATTGAGCGTTTTGCCCATGTAGACATCTTGCTGGGCGTATGGATCATAGGCCTCCCAACATTCTTGGTCCGAGGAAAAGTCATACGGCGAGTAGTCCACCAAGGATGCACCATTCGACATTCCTGGCGGTGAGTATTGAAATCGCCCATCCGCGCGAGGTTGTTCGGCAAGCAAGAACGCGGTTCCACCAAGTGAGCCCGCGATTCCATTGTTCGTGGTCGACGGAGCAAGCGGACCGGGAACCAAAGTTGCGGTCGCCGGTTGTGTTGCGGGAGTCTCCAACAAAAGACTCAGTGGCCCAGGCTGCAAGGTCGGAAGACTAGCCACCCTCGAGTTGGCCGTCGAGCCATGCGCAGAATCCAAGACAGGTGAATCCGCGCTTGTTACAGCGGTGACGACCTGATTCGAATTCGGTGCCAGATCGTTCAAGTATTGAATCGGACGCACGTCTCCCGGGTGAGGAAGATTCGCCGGTTGGGATGGACCTTCGAAGACTTGTTGCTTATCCAACTGTGGACGTTGGCGGTGAAACGGTTGTTGTGGAGTCGGAGCAATGGCTTGAAAGTATTGTGCTGCGGGCGCGACGGGAGGTTGCCGTACTGCAGTTCTTGGTCCAGGACGAAACACCTGACCTTGAACAGACATGTCGCCACCACACCATGCTGCGATCATGGCCAATGGCAGTAGCCAAGACGGGGGCACTCGTTTGTTCGAACGACTTGTCATGATGCGATCGCCCCTTAGCGCACTTCGAAGACCACTGTAGAAGGATGGGCATCGACAATCCCCTCGTTCATCGATCGAATCATTTCGGGCGTGGATTTGACGAACTTCATGAAGTAGATCGGTTCCGCACGGCTTCGTAACCGAGCTGACAGTCGGTAGGTCCCAGGTTGTTGCAACAAGTGACCTGGGACCGAAAATTTGGCAGAACGTTTTCCAAGGGCCGGAATCGAATGAGCCTCCATGCGAATGAACGGAGGATGGTTGATCACCGAAACCGGTTGCGTGCCAGGGCGTAAGTAAGGAAGTTGGTCAATATCCACGTTGATCGGCAAGTACATTTCGCGATCGGTGCCTTTGACATTGGTGGTCAAGAACTTGGTCTGTAGGTTGAACAATTGCCGATCTGCCGGGACACGGCCGTTCAAGACATCTGACGAATGCATGTCCGCCAGATCCCCTTGTGAATCCAGGTAGCCGGTCTCCCACAACCGTTCCCCATCGGGACCAATCAATACAACATTGAGCCACAATTGTGGCTGAGCCCCCAACGAGCCGCTGGGCATGTTGTGGCCTTTGCTGATGTTTTGAACACAGTAATGGAAGTTCAAGTCCTTACGGGCCGTCGTCGGCCCATCAAAATAGGGGCCATCGACGCGGGAGCCGTTCTCCAAGACCTGTCGCCGGACTTGGCGTTTGTATTCTAGTTTCTTCAAGTTGCGATCAATGATTTCGCGAGCATCGTATCGATCATCCACGTTGACCCACGCCGGCGGGAAATACGGTTGAAGTCCCTCCGCTTCCAGGTGTTTTTCATACGGGTCGGTTCCCCATCCAGCTCGCCAATCGAACTCCAGCCACTGATTGACAGTCCAACGATCTTGGGCGGCATCGTGCGGAAAGATGCCTGGATGGGCAATCGAATAACCCGGACCATAGAACATGTGATTGGAGTGTTTTCGGAGCGGATCGACGACGCGGCCTTCCACAACGGCGGCGGGGCCCAGCGAGTACCCTTCGGCAACTCCCGGGACCAAGCCCATGTGGCAATCTTGGCACGTCGTTCCTTCGCGATGAGCGGGTGAACCTCGATATTGGTCCCACACAACTTCGAGTTTGATTCCCGGCTGCACGGCTACTTGATGACAAGCCACGCAAAAGGTTGACTCAGCAATCTCCTTGAACTGAAATGCGCGACGGTGCATCAACTGACCGGTGCGAGTGTCGGCAGGGTCGGACTTGACTTTGAAATGGTCGGCGTATTTATGGACCGCTTCAACACCCTCGCCTGTGCCAGCACCGGTCACTGGGTCAGCGATTGTGCCAGGTTCAATGCGTCGTTCGCCGTTTGTTTTTAATGTGATCTCCTCGATGTGATGACAAGCCACACACGTCACACCTTCACGAAAAACACGTGGGCCGTCCCAGATCGGTTGGTCACGACGATGCCCGACCGTGGTGGCGACCGGAGCGTGACAACGCATGCAAAAATAGCCAATCGTGCCATTGGCCAATTTGTTGATGGTGTCCTCGAAACGATGAAACATTGGCGAGATAGCCGCATAGGCATGCGAGCTACTGGCCCATTCATCAAAGATCTGTTGATGACAAACAGCACATTCGGTGGCCGATGGAAACAACGTTTTTGCGAACAGTTCCGCGTGAGGATCTAAGGTGTCGCATTCGTCCCAAGCGGTCCCCTGATTTCGACGAAAGTCACCTGGAGTTCGCTGAATCGCCGCCCGATCAGCAGAGGCTTGAGCATGAGGATTGTAGAGCTGTCGGACGACTTCTTGATCCGCTGCCGAGATGGCTGGGTTTTGTGGGAGCGATCGCGTTCCGGACGTTATTGGTGTCGGTAATGCCCCACTCTGGCCGGAGGCGATGGCTTGATAGGCGGCCACTTGGGCTCGTGTGCGCTGGCGGTATTCGGATTCATCGGTCGTCAAATGAGCCGTCGGTTGGACGCTGTAGTCCAAGCGACCATCGCTTTGGACCAAGGCAAACAACGCGTCACGCCACTGTTGATCTTGAACGGCTTGTTCGCGGGTGCCGAGTGGTCGATCGCTGGGAGCCGGCGGAGTGTACGCGTAGCCCGGCAGTTCGGATGTGCAAACGGGAGGCAGATGGATGGGTTGGCCATCCTGGTCCATCAGAACGCTGGGCAGCAAGGGGCGGAACGCTGGCTGTGCCGATTCTTGGCTGATCGGAGTTGCTGCGAGAATTTGCCAAGCAGGCAGCTCCGCAGTCCACGCCAAGGAAATGCACCCAGCGCAGAGCCCCGCAATTCTATTGGCGATCGTTTGCCGAATCATGTTTGACCCTCAAAGTTAACGCAGATTACGTATTCCTGCTAATCGAAATGATCGTACCATCGAACGATAGAACTTCGGAGAAACCACCGAATTCACTCAAGATTCGAGTCCATCGTCAAGTTGTTTACGCTAGCAGTTTCGGTTTTGTTGTAGTGCCGAAGGCGATTCGGCTTGAGTCAAATTGGGCAAACGCTCTATACTCCCGGCGTCGCGGCGACCAGCTTAGTTGCCCTGAATCTCGCAGTGTACGTTGGCTCAAACGGATTTGTGACCATGAACATCCATACAAATTTGCAAATGCGTTTCCGTTCCGGCAATTGTTACTGGAATAGGATTAGGTGGTGGGGAGTCGCAAGTCTCATCGGAATTTGGTTCATTATCGGAACGACGTTCGCCCAACAGCCCAGCACAACCGTTGCGCCCAATCCAAATGATCCGACGGTGCCGCAAGTGGCCAAGCTGCTCACTCCGCCGGCGAACTTGCCCAACGAATCGGGTCAAGTGTGGCGGACGTATGATTTGTCGCCCTACACGCGGCGTATCACGACGGTCAAGAATCCCGAGCAAGCCGTGGTCGATTGGATTCTGCGAGATACTGGCACGGATCTGTGGTTTCGGCAGCCATTGGGATTGATGTGTGTCGCGCCCGACCTGTTGCATGTCTATCACACGCTCGAGGTTCACCGCATCGTCGCGGCGATGGTGGACCGTTTGGTCGAGTCGAAAGGCCAAAAGATCACGCTGGGTGTTCGTCTGGTGACTGTCGGGCGAGCCGATTGGCGGGCAGCAGCCTTTCCGTATCTGCAACCATTTGAAGTTCAGACGGCTGGGGTCGAGGGCTGGTTGGTGAGCAAAGAAAACGCCGCGATCCTGGCGAACCAATTGGCGATTCGCAGCGACTTTCGTCCGCTGGAAGTCGGGGACCTGATCTTGCCCGAAGGGCAAAGTCATTCATTCAAACGCTTGGCCGCTCAGTCGTATATTCGTTCACTTCAATTTAGAGCGCTGAATCCCGCCTTGCCGGCTGCGGGCGGGCAATACGAACCGCTGACCAGCCGTTTTGACGAAGGCTACACCGTCGATATCAGCCCGTTGGGGATGTTGGACCAGCGATCGATGGAAGTGGTTGTCAAGTGTCAGGTGGATCAACTTGAGAAACTGCAAACGGTCACGATTCCGGTCCCCACGATCAACGGTCAAATGCAGAACCTAGCAACTTCAGTACCGCAAGTCGTTTCGTGGCGATTGCACGAACGGTTTCGGTGGCCGAAGGATCAAGTGTTACTCCTCTCGTGCGGCGTCATCGCAACGCCTTCAGGTGGTCAGGGCGGTTCGAACGGTTTGCTCAACCTGGGAAGTTTGGTTGGTCAACAGCGGGGCCGGGCGGACGCCTTGTTGTTTGTCGAGTTCAAAGGCGTGCAGAATGCGACTCCGTCGAGCGATCAGGCCGGCGTATTTCAAGCGACACCAACCGGTGCCGTGAACCCCCAGTTCCAACAACCGGGCCCGTTCCAATTCAACTCCAATCCGTTCCAAAACCCTGGTGGTTTGTCGAATCCCAATCCAAGTGGTCCAATCAGTGGCCCCAGCCCACTTCAATCGAGCGGCACCACACCGATGCGCGATGGGTTTCGACCTTCGGTTGCCGGGGCAGCCAATGATCCCGTCGATCGCTTGGCAACGCCAAGTGGCTTTTACCCAATTCGACGCTGATGCTTGAGACTTTGTTTCGCTTCTTCGGTGGAATCGGATTGTTTCTATTGGGCATGAGTCTGTTGAGCGACGGGCTCAAAGACTATGCCGGTCACTGGTTGCGAACCCAATTGCTCCGTTTCGCGGGCACACCGTTCAAAGCGTTCATTTCCGGATTTTTTGCAACACTGTTTATCCAATCGTCCAGTGCCACGACGGTCGCCGTGATTGGCTTTGTGAGCGCCGGTTTGCTGACGTTTCCCCAAGCGTTGGGCGTCGTGTTTGGAGCGAGTTTGGGAACCACGGCGACGGGTTGGATTGTGGCCTTGGTTGGGTTGAAGTTTAAATTAGGCCTATACGTCTTGCCATTGTTGGTTGTCGGCGTATTTATGAGGCTGTTGGGTCGTGGGCGACGGGTGTTTTTGGGCAATGCATTGGCTGGTTTCGCATTGATCTTCGTGGGACTCGAGTTCATGCAATTGGCGATGCAGGGACTGACCCAGCACTTCGACTTGTCTGCGCTCGATCGAGCCGGGACGTTGGCCACGATTCTCGCCGTGGCCGTGGGCCTTATCCTCACGGTCCTCATGCAGTCCTCAAGCGCGACTCTGGCCACTGCTCTGACCGCAGTTAGTGCCGGGACGATTTCATTCGACCACGCCGCCGGAGTCGTGATTGGCGCGGCGATAGGCACAACCATCACCGGAGTCTTGGCAGCGCTGCGGGCCAGCGTCTCGGCGCGACGCACGGCGACGGCGCATGTGATTTTTAATTTGGCGACCGGCGTCTTGGCCTGGTTGCTGATGCCCGTATTGTTGGCATTGGTTCGAGGGTTTCAAACTTGGGCCAATTCGTCGGAGCCGGCGATAGGATTGGCGGCGTTTCACAGCCTCTTTATTGGTATCGGAGTGGTGATCTTTTTGCCTAACGCGCGGCGTTTTGCCAGTTGGATCGAACGAGTTGTGCCCGACCGAGGGCCCGCGTGGACTCGATACTTGGATGCCGCGACTCGACGCGTTCCGTCGGTCGCCATTGTCGCGACCGAGCGAGCCTTGCGGGAAACTGCCAGACAAGTTTGCGACAAATTGCAAAACGGCCTTTCGGCAAATGCGTGGGACTCCAGTGCCAATGAATTTGAGCCCACAATCCGCGAGATTCAAGAATTCTTAGAGCAGCTTCCCGTAGCGCCCGACGACACCGTGATGGTCCGCGACCGTGTGGAACAGCTCCATGCACTCGACCATTTATTGCGTTTGACCGCGAGGCTCAATCCGCCATTTACCTTACAGCAAGTTTTTCAAGATCCGATATTGGCGGATGCGGTAAACACCGGTCGCCGAGTACTGACGTTGACGCGACAAAGTCTCGACGAAAAATTGAGTCCGGATTTGGAAGCAGAACTCGCCACCAGCGCTGAGCAACTCCGCCGTTTTCGCGAGGATCGCCGACTTGAGACCATCCACGAATCGGCGCTTGGCCATCGCAGTCCCTCCAGCACGTTGCACTTGCTGGACGCTCTGCGTTGGCTAGACCGAGCTGCTGCCCACGCGGCGAAGATTAGTGCTTATCTCAAGTAAGCAACGTCACGCAGCTCGCATCTAAGTTCACAACCACGGACGCGCGGAGACGTGTTTACTTCCCAATCCCCAGATGTTCGCGCATGTGTTGGTGGCACTCGGTGCAGCTGATGTTCATTCGCACCAAGTCCAATGTGGCGGCCTCGATGTTTTTCTCCAAGGCATGTCGTTCCAAGTCTTTCGCTTGCTCTTGGAAGTTTTTGCTCAAACGCTGATACTTGGGTGTTGGTTCGGGAATGTGCCACGAGGTCGCGCGGCTGATCATCGCCAATGTCAGGCCACTTTCAGCAACTTGATCGAAATTGTCCATGGTGAGTCCACTCAATATCTGGCTCATGTGTTTGAGTTTGTCGCGCATGAGGGCTTGGTTGCTGGTCAGGCCGGGCTGCGGTTTTTCCTGTTCTTGCGTCTTGTCCTGCGCACCGTCACTCAAAGCAGCCGAGCTTTCGAGGCTGGGCTGAGCCGACGCGATCTCCGCGTTTGACTGCGGCGAATTCGATCCTTGGCATGCCAGCCATAGCGAAGGTACAACCACTATCAAACTCAGTACATACTTCATTCAAGTTCTTCCTTGGGAGCCTTCAAGGCTCGCCGCTTGTTACCGTTTGTTGTCACGATTCTCGCTTCGACCCGTCGGACGTCGTTTGCGTTAGTATTCCACAACCCGGTAAAGCCGACCATGCCTAACGCCGATGGCAGGCACCCTTCGGTCGGGTTGCAATTCGCACACATTATACCACACGCGAATCATTTAGCAGCGGCTGTAATTCTGCCGCATGTGCCGAAGCAAATTCGTGCCAATTGGCCGGGACAGGGGCATGGACCACCACCGGGCGATGTGTTTTCGGATGCCAGAAATCAATTGTTCGAGCATGCAAAGCGATCGCTCGGCGACGATGATCGGCAAATGCTTCGCCAAACCCCAGACGAGCACCGTATTCTGCGTCGCCCGCGATCGGCCATCCTCGCGCCGACGCCTGCAAACGGATCTGATGAGTCCGGCCAGTTTTTAAATGAATTTCGAGTAACGATAGGTTCGAATCTTGAGCCAGAACTCGAAAATCCAACTCCGCCCATTGGGCAGCCGAGTCGGTCGAGTTGGTGATTTCCGACAACGCGCGGTCGGGCAGTTTACGCATCCAATCTGTCCAGGTCCCTTCACGTTCGGGCGGTCGCCCTTCGATCAAAGCCCAATATATTTTCTTGATCGTTCGTTTTTCAAACTGAGCCGCGAGTTTTCTGGTCGTCTGCTTGGATTGTCCCAACAAAAGAGCGCCCGACGTGGCTCGGTCCAAGCGATGTGGAACGCCGACGTAATCCGGATCAGAAGGCCCGCCAGCAGGCGATGAATTATTTATTGCATCGTCGGCGTTCTGACCCAGACTCGCAAAAAAACGTCTTGTTTGCGCTTCGACACTCGGAACGCCCGGCGGAGATTGAGTCAACAGTCCGGCGGGTTTGTTGACCACCAAACACTCGTGTTCGAAATACAACACGGACGGACGGAGCGAGTCGTGGGGGTCGATTGGCCAGGTCCATCGGTGCGAGAAACCGTCACTTGACGTGTGTGGATGTGTATCGGTCATGATCTATGGGCGTTCTGCCGCGAGTTTATCGCTAGCAACGGTTAGGGAAACTGCGGGAAATCTCCGGCCAAATCATGCTATCAAACCTTGACATTGACCCAGGATTTCTTGTAAAGACACCCCCGCCTGGCTTCGTGGACTCATTGGACGTGAGTTCAGTGTAGGTCGTTTCTCTCGCAAAGAGAAGCGGGCAGCACATTCGAATCCCAGCAGGCAATACGTTTCGGCACTTGGGTGGAACTTAGGTCGTAACGGACATTACGAATTCTGTTTCTTGGATTTCGTGCATCTCAAACTAAAGGAGAGACACGTTGAAAGCCTCGGCTAAACAATGGACGGTGGTTATGGCTTTGAGCACCGCGCTCGGAGTAGTAACGACCCTGGCCTGCCCTTCGGTGCATGGTCAAAACTTACCTAGCGTACCAGCTTCCACCCAGAGCCCTGCAGCGCCTGACGCTGCTGCCCGAGCTGCTACGGCACGCTTGCTGACCGGCGGAGAAGCGGCTTCCACTTCGGAAGCAATGAAAAAACTGGCCATGGCTCGTCGAGCCTTGGCAGCCGGCAATTTGCCGGAAGCTCGCCAGCACCTGGCGGAAGCCGCCAGCCAACCGGCGGATCCGGGGGCTCGTGACACGGCAGCGAATGTCGAGAGTCTATGCCAACGCCATGAGCAATTGATGGGCATGGCCGGTGGAGACCCCAACGAGTACAACCGACAAGCCTGTCAGTTCCTCTTGGAACAAGCCGATCAATTGTTGGCTTATGGCGACTGGCAAGCCGCCGAAGGTTTGGCTCAAACCGCAAAGGGCTTCGGAACTTTTGCGGGCATGAAACTTTCCGCAGAAGCCGTCCTGACGCGCGCCGCCGGAATGAAGCAACTGACTCCGGCCTTGATCCAACAACGCACCGGTGAAGCGAAACGCCTGATGGGCGAATTCAAGTTGGCGATGGATCAAAACCGCAGTGCCGAAGCCAAAGCAGCGCTAACCGCGTTGCAAGGCCTCAACTTGCCGGACTCGGCCTTTGCCGGAATGTCCGCGCGACCATGGCAATTGGAACTGCAATGGCAGAGCCATGTTCAATCGGCGCCTGTACGATTGGTTCAAGCGACGGAAGGAATGCCCGGCCAAGTTCGTACCGCCGACTTCCAACCGGAATCCGACACCAGTCGCGTGATGTTAGCTTCGAGCGAACAAATCGCAGCTCCCAACGCGACGCAAGACGACGCGATCGAGTTGTACCTGCGTGGGGTTCAAGCCCTGAACGCCGGGAATCGTCAAGCAGCGCAAGAACTGCTGGACAAAGCCTGGGCGAAGAAAGAAACCTTGGATCCATTCGTTTTATCGGCTTTGGAACAACGTCGCGCTTTCCTGCGCAACACGATTCAAGCCACGACGGCTTCCACAGCAATCCAACCACAAGATCAAGCGACTGCCGCGCCGGTTGATATCGGTACACAACAACAGGTCGTTCTCCAAAAGATCCGTCAGCACGTTACGCGACAACGGTCGGCCGCCGACCGGTTGAAGGAACAGCAACAGCCGCGTCAAGCGATGTCGGTGTTGCAAACGCTGCGAGCCGATATCGAAAAGAGCGACTTGGAAGCCGCTTCCAAGACTCAATTCTTGTCGATGATCGATCGCGAAATCACGGGACTTTCGCAATTCATCAGCCAACACAGTGTCGAAATCGAAACGGCTGAAACCAATATCGCTCGCTTGAACGAAGTTGGTCAAGAACGCGAGACTCGGTACGCCAACGAAATCAAGATCCAAAGCTTGGTCGAGCAATTCAACCAATTGCAACGCGAACAACGCTTCGCCGAAGCCAGCGTCGTTGCTCGGCAGGCGATGGACTTGGACCCTAGGAACCCAGCAGTGACGCTGATGGCGGAAAAGGGCCGTATCGCGGAGCGCGATCATCAACAACGGATGATTCGAGACATGAAGGAAGGGGCCAACTACAACGTGTGGACCGACGTTGAACAAAGCTCCATACAGCCCGATCCAAACACTCCCATGACCTTTCCGAGTCAACGCGAATGGGAATCCCTCAGCGGCACTCGACAGCAATGGTTAAAGGACCAAAACATTGGCGATCCGGCGGAATACCGCATTCGCCAAGTGTTGGCCAACTTGAAGGTCAGCCAAGTGTTCCAAGGCACGCCGTTGGTGCAAGCCATCGACATCTTGAGTCAAGAAGCCGGGATCAACGTCGCGTTTGATGCTCGTGGCATGGCGGCCGAGGGTGTGGACCCTGATGTACTGGTCACGTTGAATCTAACGCAGCCGATTTCGCTTCAAAGTGCTTTGGACCTCATCTTGAGCAACTACAATTTGACCTACATCATTGAAAGCGAAGTGATCAAGATCACTGGCAAGTCGCAAGCTGCTCCTAAGTTGAACCGCATCCAATACTATGTGGGTGACTTGGTGACGCCGATTCCGAACTTCCAAGGTGTCAACCCGATCACGGTCATGTCGGCCGGTGGTGTGGTTGCGACGGCTGGAATGGGACTCAGCGGGCAAATGGGAACTGTTGGTCAGATGCAAGGTGCGTTGGGTGCAAACACCAATAGCCAAGGTCCGACGAACATTAGTCCCGTCGCTTTGGCTCAACAGTTGGATCCCAAGAACTATGGCAAATACAACGGCTCGGCGTCGCCGATGATCGATCCGTTGACGGGCCAAGGTGGTGGGGTCATGGCGGACTTCACACAGTTGATCGAGTTGATCCAAGCCACGATCGATCCGGATAGTTGGGACGACGCGGGCGGCACCGGGACCATTACCGAATTCCGCAATACCAACAGCTTGGTGATTCGCAATCGTCAAGATGTCCACGATCAGATCCAAGACTTGTTGACTCGTCTTCGCGAACTGCAAGATGTACAAATCGTAATTGAGACCAAGTTTATCTCGCTGTCTGATTCGTTCTTTGAACGAATTGGTGTCGACTTCGACTTCAAGATCAATGACTACTCTGGGTTGCCGTTGGGCGTGTTGGATGACGAACGTAGTCGGTCCTCAATCGTCGGTCGTTTGGGTACACCAGACCTGACGCTGCCAGCCGACTTCGACATACCGTTCACTAACAACTCGTTTGGTGAATCGGTGCCTCAGTTCGGTGGTTTCGGTAACCCAGCCTCGGCAGCCAACTTTGGCTTTGCGATCCTGAGTGATATCGAAGTGTTCTTCTTGATCCAGGCTGCCAAGGGCGACCAACGATCAAACGTGATGACGGCTCCGAAAGTGACCTTGTTCAACGGTCAATTTGGTTCGGTCACCGATGTGGTCACTCGCAGCTTCGTCACCAGCGTGACGCCGATCGTGGGTTCGTTCGCCGCGGCTCACGCTCCGGTGATCTCGACCCTGGCCGACGGTACGATGATGAGTGTCCAGGCCGTGGTGTCGCACGATCGTCGCTTCGTTCGCTTGACATTGGTTCCGACCTTTACCAAGTTGAACGGTGTGGATGAGTTTACCTTTACCGGTAGCGAAACCACAGACACCGGATCACTTATCTTGGATCCAACCGACAAAAAATTCTTGACGACCAATCGAACGACCACTCGTTCAGGTGTGACCGTGCAACAACCGATCTTTTCGATCACATCGGTTAGTGCCACGGTGGCTGTGCCGGACGGTGGAACGGTTCTGTTGGGCGGTGTCAAGCGATTGAGCGAAGCTCGCGTCGAACGCGGTGTTCCGTTCCTGTCGAACTTGCCGTTCATCAATCGCTTGTTCAAAAACGTCGGTATTGGTCGCGACACGTCCAGCGTCATGTTGATGGTAACCCCACGGGTGATCATTAAGGAAGAGGAAGAAGCTCGCAACGTTGGATTGACGCCATAGTCAGTCCCCTTTCGTAAGCGTCCGTAACGATGAAGGCACTTCGAAGTCTGGGTTCGAAGTGCCTTCTTGTTTTTTCTTCCTGACCGCTCCCGGCGGCTAATTGGCTGGATTAGAATCAAATGCGCTGGGTGGGGGAAACGCGGCCCGATGGGCACGACGGTTAACAACTGGGGAAAACGCGGCGTATTCGAATCGATCATCCGTTCAAGGGAGAGCACAACGTGAAGCTGTGGCCAATAGGGGTTTTTACAAGTATCGATGCGGGATTGGGCGTTCCTCTGCATGTTGCCAAAGAATTGGGTGTCGATACGATTCAAATCCACGCCCCCAAGCAAGAGAGTCGCTCGCCTTTGCACGTTTCGAAGTTGTTGGCCCAACTGAACGACACTGGCATCGAGGCCACCGCAGTGTTTGGTGGGTTTGAAGGTGAGAGCTATGCCGACATCCCAACCACGGCTGCCACTGTGGGGTTGGTTCCGCCGGGCCCGCGTGCGGCACGGTTGGAAGAGATGAAGCGGATTTCGGACTATGCCCGTGCCATCGGTTGCCCGGTGGTCGCTCTGCATTTGGGCTATGTGCCCCACGATACCAGTTCCGCCGATTACCGCGATATTGTCCAGGTCACCCGAGATTTGTGCCGCTATGCCGCGAACCACGGCCAGAACCTGCATTTGGAAACCGGACAGGAAACGGCGCCCGATCTGGTGCAGTTCATTTCCGATGTTGGTACAAATAATCTGTTTGTGAATTTTGATCCGGCCAACATGATCCTTTACGGACAGGGTGATCCCATCGAAGCCCTGCAAATCCTGGGTTCGTTGGTGCGCAGTGTCCACTGCAAAGACGCCAAGTGGTCGTCGCAGCCGGGCATTACGTGGGGACAAGAGGTTCCGCTTGGGGCTGGCGATGTCGGCATGGAACGATATTTGATGACACTCAAGCAGATCGGATACGAAGGATCGTTGACGATCGAACGCGAGATTCCTCAGGAGCCCGAACGTCAGAAGGCTGAAATTGGGCATGCTGTGGCGCTGCTCCAACAATTAAGTGCGAAACTGTTGGCCTGATGCCTTAGGGCATAGAGTCGCCTCCGGCGTCGAGTCGAGAACACAACTGGGCAACGGAACACCTCTTATGGAACCAAGGACTCGTTTGGCCTGGGGCTTTGGTGTCAGCCTAGTCGTCGTTTTCTTGATGTTGGTCGTGACACCGTTCGAACAGTGGTCGACCCATCGTGTTTTGGGCTTTTTTATCAAGCTAACCTTGGTCGTAGGTGCCTTGTGGTTAGCCTGGTCGGACTTGGTGCGGATTGGAAAGCGGTTGCCACCAAAGATCATTATCTTAGCAACGGTAAGCTTGCTCGCGATTCTGATTCACCCGCGTTTCGGCGCGTTGCTGTTGGCCCTGACGATCGTGTACTGGGCAGGGTGGTGGCTTTATCAAAAGATCTTTTCGGGCGGACGACCTCAGGGCAGAAAGTCCTAAGACAGGCGCCCCGAGATGTTCAAGGATTATCAATCCGCTCGATCGAAATCGTCTTGACCGATGCCGTCACGTCTTCGAACAGGCCTTTGACCAATTGACGTTGACTGGCCCAAGGAATTGGGAGCGTAGACATCCATTCGCGAAAACGCACGGCGCCCGCTGACTCACGACCGTTTGGGTCATTGCTTAACTTGACCAATTGCGTCTCCGGGGATTTAGTCCAATCGTCCAAAGTCAGCCACATATAATGAGTACGCCCGTCGGCTTCCCAGGATAAACGGGAGGTCACGCCGACATCCAAGCGATCTGCTCCATCCAAACTGATCGGCGACGAATTTCCCTTAGCCCATTCGAGAGCCTGCCGCAAAAACCAAAGCTGCAAAGCGACCGGCGAACGTTTCACTTCGTTAACGGTCAGGTCTTGCCAAATCGCGTCGCCGTCGGCGGCCGGTTGCTGGACCGACCATTGTCCATCCGCGTATCGAATCGGACGTCCGGCCAGACCTGTGGGATCAACCGCGGCCCAATCCATCATTGGCAGTCCTGCGGGAGCATCATTGACGGTCACAAGAGTGGGTTCGGCGACAATGCGCCGCTGAGTTGGATTGACTTCAATCTTCCATTCGGCAGTCGCCCCATCCGGCGTCGTCCATCGTTCGCGAATGAGCCACGATTGCCCTCGTGACCCCGCGGGCTCGCGATTCTCGGCGTCGGTTCGTGACAAATACCGTTGCCACAACCAACTGGCGTACTCGCGATTGACATCCGACAACTGCGGCACCCCTGGGGGCGCGGACATGAATTTGAACAACGCCGCGCGGCTGGATTCGATTTGTTGTTGAAGAGTTTCTGGCCCGTCAGTTGGCGGTGGTGGCGTTTCTTCTTTCTTCGAGCCTTCGGGTTGCTGCGGTTTGATCTTCGGCGGCGGAGCATCCATCTTTGGATATGGCAAGCCAATCAATCGCATGCGAATTTCCGACGTGCTTCCATCCGACTTGCGAATCTTGAGTTGGGCGGGCCAACCGGCGGGCAACGTGCAGATCAAATTTGTAAACTGATTGGCGGTGGTGATTGCCTGATGTTCGAATTCGATCAATTCATCGCCCAGCTCCAAACCCAACGACCCGACATCCGCGTCGTCGTAAATCGCGGTACATAACACTCGACCTTCCCGGTCTCCGAAAAGGGCATCCAGCGTTCCATGTTGGATGAGCTTGGTCGACATCAGATCTGGCAAGAAGTTGCGACATTGATTGACAGAAATCGCGTAGCCCAAACCGACATTGACACGACCGCGTTCACGAAACTCAAAACTTGCTCGACCGTTGATGCCGATCAAATTGCCCTGCATGTCGAACAGCGGCCCACCCGAGTTCCCGGGGTTGATCGAGGTGTCCACTTGAATGCAATTGCCGTAAACCAAAAGTGTGTCGCCCATGCCGGGTTGGTACCGTTTGACGCCGCTGACGATTCCATAGGTGACCGTCGGTTTGTAATCTTCGGCCAAAGTAAACGGATTTCCCATCACCATCGTCCAGTCCCCAATTTGGACCTGATCGGAATCGCCCAAGCGAACGAACGGGAAATCGGCTTCTGGTTGATCGTGGATCAAACGAATCAACGCCAAGTCACCGCCGGGATCGTTGCCCACCAACTTCCACCGATACAATTTTCCATCGGCCAATCCGCCCCAACCTTCCGCGCCGGTAGCGGAAACCACGTGATGGTTGGTCAGCGCCAGTCCGCTGGGGTGGATCAAGACCCCCGATCCGCCGCCCTCGCGTTCCAATCCAAAGATGGCGACAACCGCCGGCAGGACTTTTTGAATCGTCGCAATTCGCTGTTGCTCCAATCGCCGCGCCGCCGCCACTGAATCGTCATCGACCCGGGTCGGCAACGGTTCATGTACTTCGCCCTGCCAAGACATTCGCCGAGCCGACGGATTCTTTTCACTGGGACGGTGCACGGAGGTCGAGGTTGCTGAACCGGTGACACTGACCGAGTTCGACGACGTCGAACCCAAGCGTGCCGGACCATCACCCATGAACAAGTCTGTCGCCATCAGGCCCGCCAAGAAGCATCCGACGAACGCAAAGTACTGCAACACCTCGCGTTTAGTTCGTTCTGACATAGCGCCTCGCGATCCTATAGATTTGATATCACGTTCACTTGAGCAAGCGGACATCCGCCCAGTTCACCCAATCCGACAAGTCCAATTGTGGCCCTGGCTCGACCAATAATTCTAATTGGCGACCACCGCCAATGGGCACGTCCAGCGCCACGGCAAGTTGTCGCCCTTGAACTTCTTGTGAAAACACTTGGATCCCGTCCACCAAGATGGTCGCTTGGCAGATTCCTTGTCCATTGGCACTCGAGTCAATACCGACCCAGCCTCGAAGTCGATCAAAACCCGCCGGCAACTCGAACACCAGCCGCCCGCGAGAACGCGTTCCCCAACCTTTCGCAAAGGTTTGGACGTAGGCGGCTGAATCACTCGCACCGTCCGACGCGGGCAGTTGCAAGGTGATCGGTTGGCCAAAGACATTGGCATCACGACGCTGGGCGGCGGGGGGAGCAATGATCGTTTGCACTTCGTCGACGACCGGCTTCAAGTCGGACAAATAGAACACGCGATTGGACCGCACTCGAACCCAGACGACCATTTCGAGAGACAAGGAAAAACGCTGGTTCTTCCAGCCGATTTGCCACAAGTCATTTTCAATCTGGATGGAGTCAGCAATCAGAACCGATCGGTCAACGAGTTGGACCGAGAATTTTGGCTCGTCGCTCTTATCCAAGGCTGCCGGGACAATCCCCAATATCTTGTCCCAAGTTACCCGTCGTTTTTCACCCTCGAACTCAATTTGAACCGCCTCGGCATCCATCCCGTCTAGCAAACCAGCGATCACGCGCGGCCCACGACTGGTCGTCACCAGGATTCGGTCTTCTTCAGTCGATCGTTCTTGCAGCAACGCTTGCCACTCCGCTTGACCGTCGCGATTCGCAAATCGAATGCTCTGGATCTCCAACAAGGGATACGTGATTTCCGCCAAATCGGTGGTCATCGTAACCATCCCCTCGGCGGCAGTTAGGCTCCGAACTTGCAAGACGCCATTCCCCCTCAGTTGAACGACGGTCGCTGTTGCGTCATCGCCCAGGAGTCGGTTGGCCGTTTTCAGTTCGTTGATCTCGTCCCACGAGACAACCGAACTATTGTCGGGTCGCAAACCTTCGGCCAATACGCCATTCAAAGGCACACGAATCGCTGTCCCGTCGATCTTGCTGGCTTCGAGTGGAATTTCGGGCGAGACGGTCTCCTGGGCCAAGCACCTGGTCGACGCGGAAGCGACAGCGAGGAACAGCAAGATACGAGGAAGACCACTGACCAAATTTCGCCAGTTCACCATTCGAACAAACATTGGTCCAAATCCGCCTCATCGCAAACAAGTGGGGACCCGCGCTTCTCACCAGTAGCGACCCGGGAGTTCCCAGTCTACTCCAAACAGTGGCTGGGGTCGATCAGGCCCGGCCCCAAAGGGAATTTTGGTGGTCGGGGCGGCTCGCCGACGCGGGAGTCTGCGGATCGCCCTACAATTGACGTTCACATTCCAGTGACATACGATGGACTGGTCTCGCGAGAGGCATTTTTCTTGACCCTTAGATATTTCGATCGCAACTAATGCTTGCGATTTCGCGGAGAAAGGTGAGTTACGAATGGCACTGGAGTTCACTGACGCCAACTTCCAATCAGAAGTCCTGGATTCGGAGCAATTGGTACTGGTTGATTTTTGGGCGACCTGGTGTGGTCCCTGCCGACAAATTGCCCCGGTGATCGACGAATTGTCCAAAGATTACGCCGGAACGGTCAAAGTCGGGAAATTGGACGTGGATCACAATAAAAATGCTGCGATCAAATACCAAGTTTCCAGTATTCCCACCATCATGCTGTTCAAGAACGGCGAAGTTGTTGACAAGGTCCTGGGCGGCCAACCCAAAGCCGTCCTGCAAGGCATGATCGATCGGAACAAGTAGTATTCGGTTCGGACACGTGAGAGTGAGTTTTGGGGCGTTCCCCTTCGCCAATTCGTCACCGAGAGTGGCGGAGCGAAGGGCAACGCTTTTTTTGTTTGGAGCTTCGTTTTTTTGGGCTGCGGCTTTTGTTCGGGAGTATTGTTCCAATGGCTGTTGGCGACTTGTCTCGCGTGCATCATCCGCTTGGCCAACTGTTTTCGGGAATTTCCGATTTGGCGCCACTGCGACTAACGAAGTCACAGGTCGAGCACTACCATGAACTTGGATACGTCAGCGGCATACAAGTATTTACTGACGCGCAGTGTGACGCGATCTGTGAAGAATTGACGGAATTGGTCAACCCCGATCATGAAGGTCGGTCGCTGTGGTACGAATACAATTCGAACGAAAGTCCTGATCCGACGCACGTGTTATTTCATGCCCTGGGTGCTTGGCGACTCAGGACGGCCCTTCATGATTGTCTCTTCAACCCGAGGATGTTGATTCCCGCGTCCCAACTCTTGGATGGAAACGTTCGGTTTTGGCACGACCAACTTTTTTGCAAACCGGCGCGACATGGTGGCGTGGTGGCGTGGCATCAAGATTATTCCTATTGGACGCGAACAACGCCCATGGCCCACTTGACCTGCTGGGTTGGCTTGGATCGAGCGACGACCGACAACGGTTGTCTTCAATATATTCCCGGCAGTCATCACTGGAACTTGTTACCGATCACGGGCTTAGCCGGCGATATGGAAGCGATTCGCCAAGTGTTGACCGAAGACCAACAAGCAGCGTTCGCGAATCCTGTCGCGATTCCTTTAGAGCGAGGGTATGCTTCCTTCCACCACCCACTATTAATTCATGGCTCCTATGCCAACCACACCGACGGCCCGCGACGGGCCGTGGTGATCAACATGGTTCGCGATGGAGTCGCAAGTGCAAGCCCCGAACCACTTTTGGAAGGCGTGCCACCCGTCCCCCCCGGCCAACCCCTGAGCGGTCAGTTCTTTCCAATGTTGTGGGAGAATTAACATTGGATCCGTCCGATCGGTCTCAGGACAACAGCTCTTGAATCACTCGTCCTTCGGAGACTTTTAGCGGACGACCGATGGGTGTTTCGATGACTTCTTGATAGTCGATGCCCATTTGGTGCAGAATCGTCGCGTGGATATTCTCGACTGGTTGAGCATCGACCAACTTCGCTCGGCTGCCTTCTTTTTCGATTGGCGGAGCCGGGTCAGTGGCCCCGACCACTCGACCGCCTTGAATACCGCCGCCCACCATCACGACGCTGAACCCATGCGGCCAATGGTCGCGACCGGCCGCGACATTGAGTTTCGGAGTCCGGCCGAACTCGCCGGCGATCAAGACCATCGTCGAGTCCAATAATTCGCGAGCTGCCAAGTCGTCCAACAAGGCTGCCACGGCCGGGTCAAGAATCGCGCAGTTGTTTTGTTGGAATTGATGGTTGTTCGCGTGTGTATCCCAGCCCGGTAACGCGACTTCAACACAACGAACGCCTGCTTCGATCAACTGAGTGGCCGCGATACAACCTCGTCCAAATGCCGTATCGCCGTATTGTTGTTGGCGAGATTGTGAAACTCCCGTCACATCAAAGGCGGCTAATTGTTGTGAGGACATCATCCGAGTGGCTTGTCGAATCGTTTCCTCGGTTGCGGCCAATTGTGGATTCACTAACCTGCCGCGCTGGAATTCGGGCTCGACCACCTGGGACAACCAATTCAACCGACGTTGGAACCGTTTATCTTCGACCGGAGCTTGCACATCGGGTACTTTGTTTAATGGATCAAACGTTCGAAAGGCATCGTATTGGGGACCCAAATATCCGCCGCGACTTGAGAATCCCGTTGCCAAGATGGAGACGTGTCGCGGTAGGTCAAAAACTTCAGCCCCTGATTCAGTCGCGTGGCAAATGACGCTTCCCAACGACGGATGCACAAGCGTAGGCTCGGGGCGATAGCCGGTCATCAAGTTATGAATCGCGCGTTCGTGGTCCCCCTCTTCGCTGGTCACCGACCGAATCACCGACAACTTGTTCGCGCGTTCGGCCAGTTGCGGCAGGTGTTCCGAAAACATCATGTCCGCGACATTGGTTTTGATCGCCTTGGAACCTTCGGCGCTTGTCGAGCCCGGGTGCGGATCAAAGGTTTCCAACTGACTGGGGCCGCCTTGCAACCAAATCACAATCAAGCTTTTTGCTGGCTTGAGTGTGCGTCCGATCTGCCGCGCGGCTCGACTGTCGCGATGCAGATCTTCTAAGTGCAGTCGGCCCAACGTCTCTGCCAAAGGTGTCAACCAACAGGCACCACCCCACGCCAGCGAGTGTAGCCAGCTGCGGCGACTGAGGTGCCCAGCCGACTTGCAATTTGGATCGTTCGACATCTGGTTCTTCCTTTGTGTATATAATTAGTGTTCAATTTAGCGAGCGCTGGTG